>VXMT01000015.1:0-988 GCA_009840965.1 Chloroflexota bacterium | reverse complement strand
CACCCCCCATAACACCCCCCTTACCTCGGCCGCCGGGTTCATTTTTTAAACTCATCCGTTCATACGTCGTGGCGGGCGGCGCCCGCCCCCCCCGCCCGCGTCCGCGAGGCGCGCCGCACCTAGCGTCCGCCACGCCCGGGCCGCCGGGCCCGCACGTATCATCGAGCCATGGCCACGCAACCGCTCTCGCCGGCGCGCGCCCGCTACGTGCAGGTCGCCGTCAACGCCGGCCGCGCCACGCACATGACCTTCTCCTACCGCGTGCCGCCCGATCGCGAGGTGAAGGCGGGCGAGCTGGTGCACGTGCCCTTCGGGCAGCGCACACTGCAGGGCATCGTTGTCGAGCCCCCCACCGGCTTCAGCGGCTACCACGGCGACATCCGCGACCTCGATCCGCCCGTCGAAGGCGCTCCGAGACTCAACGACCTCCAGCTCGCGCTGGCCGGCTGGATCGCTCACGAGTACCTGGCGCCGCAGTGGGAGGCGCACGCGCTGATGCTGCCGCCGGGCGCGGGCGAGCGGCCGCGAAGGCTCCTCGCGCGCGGGAGCGCCGAACCGCCGGAGGCGCTGTCCGAGCGCCAGCAGCAGCTCTATGCGCTGCTCGACGAGACGCCGCGCGACGCCGCCCGGCTGCGCGCGGCGATGCCCGGCCGCGTGACGGCGCGCGCCTTCGAGGCCGCGCTCGGTGCGCTCGTCCGCCGCCGTCTCGCCGAGCGCCGCTACGAGCTGGGCCGGCCGAGTGGCCGCCCGCGCGTCGTCGAGGTCGTGCGACTCGCGGTGACGCCGGAGCAGGCGTTGCGCTTCGCGCAGGGCATCGAGGGCCGCCGCGCCTCGCGCCGGGCGCGCGCGCTGCAGGCCCTGCTCGACGCGGGCGGGCCGATCGTGATCGACGAACTGGCGAAGATCGCGCGCGGCAGGCCCGCCGTGGAGACGCTGATCGAGGACGGCGACGTCGAGGTCGATGGTCAGCGCCTCGTCACGCTGGGAC
>VXMT01000047.1 GCA_009840965.1 Chloroflexota bacterium | reverse complement strand
GGCGGCGTTGCGCAGGTGCAGCGGGACGGGTTCGTTGCGCGTGCGCTCGGCGTCTGCGGCGGCGCGCTGGTAGGCCGCGTAGGCGCTGTTCGACTTCGGTGCGCGCGCCAGGTAGACCGTCGCCTCGGCCAGCGGCAGCCGCGCCTCCGGCATGCCGAGGAAGTGCACCGCCTGCTGCGCCGACACCGCCAGCGGTAGCGCCCCCGGATCGGCGAGCCCCACGTCCTCGGCGGCGAGGATCACGACGCGGCGCGCGACGAAGAGCGGGTCCTCGCCGGCCTCGAGCATGCGCGCGAGCCAGTAGAGCGCCCCGTCCGGGTCCGAGTCGCGCACCGACTTGATGTAGGCGGATATGTGGTCGTAGTGGGCGTCGCCCTCGCGGTCGTAGAGCAGCGTCGGGTGCTGTCCCGCCGCCTCGACGGCCTCGCGAGTGACGGCTCGCGCACCATCGTCCGAGGGTTGCACGGTCGTCGCCGCCAGCTCGAGCAGGTTGAGCGCGGCCCGGGCGTCGCCGCCCGCGAGGTGCACGATCGCGCCCAGCGCGCCCTCGTCGACGCTTACCTGCTGCTCCTGCAGCCGCTCATCGCGCTCCAGCGCCCGCCTCACGATCGCGCGCAGCGCGTCGCCGTCGAGCGGGCGCAGCACGAAGACGCGGGAGCGGGAGAGCAGCGGCGCGACGACGTGGAACGAGGGGTTCTCGGTGGTTGCCCCGATCACCGTGACGACGCCCTCCTCGACGTGAGGGAGCACGACGTCCTGCTGGTTGCGGCTGAAGCGGTGCAGCTCGTCGATGAAGAGGATCGTCTCGACGCCGGAGATGCGGCGCCGCTCGCGCGCCTCGGAGACGACGCGGCGGATGTCGGCGACGCCGGAGTCGACGGCGGAGAGCGGCTCAAAGCGCCGCCGGGTGGTGCGCGCGATGATCGCGGCGAGCGTCGTCTTGCCCGTGCCCGGCGGGCCCCAGAGCACGAGCGAGGGCGTCTCGTCACGATCGATCATCCCGCGCAGCGGGCTGCCCGGCCCCACGACTTCCTCCTGGCCGACGAAGTCGTCGAGGGTCGAGGGGCGCATCCGCGCGGCGAGTGGCGCCGCCCGCGCGTCGGGAGCGACGGCGCCGCTCGGCAGGCGCGGCTCGTCGGCCTCGAACAGATCGGACTGGAGGCCGGGCGGGAGGCGGCGCGAGCGGCGGCGGCTGCCCATACGCCAGTCTAGGCCGTCGCGCGCCGCGACGTGGCGGCTGGCGGCGCACACGCCTCGGAGGCGACGGTGGGCAGAGGGTTGGAGCGTGCTCCAACCCACACATTGGAGTATGCTCCAACGTCGGGCGGCGGGCCCGGCAGAGGCCAGTCGCAGGAGAGGATGGAGCGAGTGAGCGATCGATCGATCCGCGGCGCCGCCGCGGTCACCGGCTTCGCCGAGATCAAGCCCGAACGGCGCAAGCCGGGCCGCACCGCGGTCGGGCTGGCGGCCGAGCTGGCGAAGAACTGCGTCGAGGATGCGGGACTGACGAAGGACCAGGTCAACGGCCTGATCACGCACATCCCGTACTCCCACAACATCGAGTTCGCCGAGTACCTCGGCCTCAAGCCGGTCTGGTCGCACAGCGTCGACCAGATGGGCGGCTCCGGCGCGACGAGCCTCACGGTCGCGGCCGCGGCGGTGGCGACCGGCCTCGCCGACAACGTGCTCGTGATCGTCTGCTCCAGCCAGTGGGGCGGCTTCGGCGGCGGCACGGAGCCGTCCCCCGACGGCCACGGCGCCCAGTACGTGCGCGCGCACGGCCCCGGCCCCGGCGCGAACTACGAGTACGCGCAGATCGCGATGCGCTATCAGCATCTCTTCAACCTCAGCGACGAGGACCGCGTCGCGATCGCCGTGCAGCAGCGCGAGAACGCCCAGGCGAACCCGGACGCCGTCTTCTACGGCCAGCCCGCGACGGCCGACGACATCCTCAACTCGCGGATGGTCGCCGACCCGCTGCGGCTGCTCGAGTGCGTCATGCCGTGCATCGGTGGCGCGGCCGTGATGGTGAGCGCGGCGGGCGAGACCGACTACTCGCCGAACCCGCCCGTCTACCTCCTCGGCGCGGGCTGCGCGACGGACCGAGGCGTGCCGGGTCTCTCCTACGCGGCGGACATGACGATCTCGCCGGTGAAGGTCTCCGCGGAGCGCGCGTTCAACACCGCGGGCCTGACCCCGCAGGACATGGACATCGCGCAGATCTACGACTGCTACACGATCGCGATCATCTGCGAGTTCGAGGACGCCGGCTTCGCCCCCAAGGGCGAGGGCGGACCGTGGTTCGCCTCACACGACGTGACGTACAAGGGCGAGTTGCCCGTCAACACCCACGGCGGCCAGCTCTCCTTCGGGCAGGCCGGCAGCGGCGGCGGCATGTCGCACGTCGTCGAGGGCGTGCGCCAGATGATGGGACGCGGCGAGGCGCGCCAGGCGCACAAGGACCTCAACTACGCGTTCATCAACAACAACGGCGGCGGCCTTAGCGTCGAGGCCTCGCTGGTCTTCGGAAAGGGCGTGGACTAGTCATGGCCGAACAAGAGCTGAAGCGCCCCGTCCCGTCCTCGAACGCGCTCACCGAGCCGTTCTGGGAGGCGACGAAGCAGCACAAGCTGGTGGTCCAGTTCTGCGAGGGCTGTGACAAGCTCGTCTGGTACCCGCGCGAGATCTGCCCGGACTGCTGGACGATGGAGGGCATCGAGTGGCGGGAGGTGAGCGGCAAGGGCCGCCTGCACACCTTCACCGTGATCCGCCAGGCAGCGGACCCCTGGTTCCAGCAGCGCGTCCCGTACGTCTACGGGGTCGTCGAGCTGGACGAGGGCCCGCGCATGATCTCGGGCATCCAGTGCGAGGTCGAGGACGCCGTCTGCGATATGCGCGTCGAGGCGGTCTTCGAGGATCTCGACGACGACTGGACGATCGTCCAGTTCAAGCCCGCATAGCGAGCCAACGCCCCCTTGGGGCGACGGCCAGAGACTCGTGGAGAGGCGCCCCCGCGGGGGGGGGGGGTCTGGGAGTTTGGGGGGCCGGGCACACAGCCCCCCCAGACGCACGCCGTG
>VXMT01000241.1 GCA_009840965.1 Chloroflexota bacterium | reverse complement strand
CCCCCCTCAAAACTCGCCTTAGATCGGCGCCCCCGCCTTTTGTTTAAACGACACCGCCCTTGGCCCCCCCCCCGCCCCGCCGCCCCGCCCGACGAACGCACGACCCTGCAGCGGATCTGGCCGTTCGGGATGCGCACCCTCGCCGAGACCCTCGAGGTGGTCGCGCTCGCCCTGCTGATGTTCATCATCGTGCGCGGCGTCGCCCAGAACTTCATCGTCGACGGTGGCTCGATGGAGCCGAACTTCCAGCACGCCGACATGGTGGTCGTCAACAAGCTCGCCTACCGCACCTTCGACTTCTCGTGGCTGCCGCTCGTCGAGGAGGACGCCTGGCGGCCCTTCGGGGCGATCGAGCAGGGCGACGTGGTCGTCTTCGCTTTCCCGCTCGGACCCGACCGCGACTTCATCAAGCGCGTCGTCGCCCTGCCCGGGCAGACCGTCGAGGTGCGCGACGGGGATGTGATCGTGAACGGCGAGGTGCTCGACGAGCCCTACCTGCTGCACGCGCCCAGCTACGCGTTCGGGCCGCAGACCGTCCCGCCCGGCCACGTCTTCGTCCTCGGCGACGCGCGCAACAACTCCTACGACTCGCACTCCTGGGGGATGCTCCAGCAGGGCCTGATCATCGGCCGCGCCGAGCTGCGCTACTGGCCGCTCGACCGCATTGGCATCGTCGGCCACGAGGAGCCGCGCGCGCAGAGCGGCGTCGAGGTGAGCCACTCCCAGTGACGAGCGGCGGGGCGGCGGACCCGGCGGTGATCGCCGCCTTCGAGGAAAGCGGCGCCTTCCTCGACGGCCACTTCCAGCTCGCCTCGGGCCGCCACGCCGGGCGCTACGTCGAGAAGTTCAACCTGCTGCAGTGGCCGGACCGCACGGCCGGGATCTGCGCCCGCCTCGCCGAGGCGGCGCGCGGGCTGGAGGCGGAGACGGTCGCCGGCCCCACCACCGGCGGCGTGATCCTCGCCTACGAGATGGCCCGCCAGCTCGGCGTGCGCGGGATCATCGCCGAGCGCCGCCCGGACGGGCCGGGCCGCGCGATCCAGCGTGACTTCCGCCTCAGCCCCGGCGAGCGCGTGCTGATCGCCGACGACGTCGTGACCAGCGGCGGCTCCGTCCACGACACGATCGAGGCCGTGCGCGAGGCGGGCGGCGAGCCCGTCGGCGTAGCCGTGCTCGTCGACCGCTCGGGAGGTCGCGCCGACTTCGGCCTGCCGTTCTTCGCCGCCGCCACGCTCGACATCGAGAGCTGGGAGCCGGCGGACTGCCCGCTCTGTCCGGAGGGCGTCCCGCTCACGATCACGTAGCCCGCGCCCGCCCCTCACGCCTGCTAGAGTCCGCTCGCGAGGACGGAGGCGGCGGTGCGATTCAGCGTCCAGACCGGGCAGCAGAACATCGAGTGGAGCGAGCTCTCGGAGACGTGGCAGCGCCTCGAGGCGCTCGGCTACGACGGCGCCTGGACGATCGACCACTTCCTGCCGACCGGCACGCGCGACACGGAGGGGCCGTGCATGGACGGCTGGGTGGTGCTCGCCGCGCTGGCCGCGGAGACGGAGCGGCTGCGCCTCGGCACGCTGGTGACGGGCAACCTGTTCCGCAACCCCGCGATGCTCGCCAAGACCGCGACCACGATCGACCAGATCTCGGGCGGTCGGCTGGACTTCGGCATCGGCGCGGGCAACAACCCGCGCGAGCACGCTGCCTACGGCTGGGACTTCCCCTCGGCACGCGAACGCCTCGAGCGGCTCGACGAGGCGCTGCAACTGATCCGGCTGCTCTGGTCGGACGAGGACGAAGTCTCCTTCGAGGGCGAGTACTACAGCCTCGACCAGGCCCCCTTCCGCCCGGCGCCCTTGCAGCGGCCGCACCCGCCGATCCTCGTGGGCGGCGCGGGCGAGCGGCGCACGCTCAACATCGTCGCGCGTCACGCCGACGCCTGGAACGGCGTCGGCACGGCCGCCGACCTCGCCCCGAAGGTCGAGGTGCTGAAGCAGCACTGCAACGACGTGGGGCGGCGCTTCGAGGAGATCGCCCTGACGGCGGGCACGCCGCTGATCCCGGACGCGATCTACGAGCGCTGGACCGAGCGCACCGCCGGGCGGCGCGGCATCTCGGTGGAGGAGCAGCGCGCGCAGACGGTGGGTGGGCCCGCCGAGTCGATGCGTGAGGCGGTGCAGACCTACGCCGACGGCGGCTTCTCGGAGGTGATCATCATGATGAACACCCCCTACGACTGGCCCGCCATCGAGCGCTTCGCCAACGAGGTCGCACCGGCGTTCCGCTAGCGGCTATCGAGGCGTCGCTGTTCGTCCGGGGAGCGCCGGCTCCGAAGCGGGAGCGGCAATCACCTGCAGGCGCTTCCCGATCGCTCCGAGGGCGGCGTCCATCTGGTCCAACCGCGAGTGGTGGTTCACGTCGAGCACGCGGTCGACTTGCGGCATGTGCCAGCCCAGGCGACGGGCAAGTTCCGCCTTCCCGACCCCCTGATCGCGCATTCCCTGGTAGAGCATCACCTTGACGGACGTAAGCGTCGGCAACACGGCGTAGGCCTCGCCCGCCGAAGGCCCGGGAATGTCGCTGCGGTCGTGGATACGCGCGGCGATCGCCTCTTCGAGCGCACCGACGGCGCGCGCGAGGGCCTCCTCGCGGTCGTCACCGAACGTAGTCAACTCCGGGAAGTCGGGCGATGTGGCCAGCACGGCACCATCGTCGTCCTCGAGCACGATCGGGTATGCAAGCATCAGTTCAACCCCAGGTCCTTCTTGATCTTGGCGACGAGTCCCCGTCCCAACTCCTTGCGGCCGCCGTGCATCGGCAACTGGCTGGTCCTGTTTCCGCGGCGCACGGTGATGTGCCCGCTGCCGCCCTTGTGCGTGTGGAACGTGCAGCCCCGCCTGCTCAGCCAGCGACGGAACTCCCGCGCGTTCATCCAGCGGATCATACGCAACACTTCTGTTGTTGTCACATCTCTGCCGCCGCAGACCTCGCCCTACCCTCCCCCGCCCGCTTGACGGGCCGCGCGCGGGCTGGCCACCCAACGGGCGCCCGAACCCCCCCCCCCGGGGGGGGGGGGCGGGCGGTGTGGGATAA
>VXMT01000178.1:683-3122 GCA_009840965.1 Chloroflexota bacterium | reverse complement strand
TCCCCCCACGATGCACAGGCTCTCCCTCGGGGAGAGGGGGCCGGAGCGCGCATGCCTCGTCAGTCGCCGTGCATGCCGTGGCCGCCACCGGCGGCGTGGATCTCGCTGCCGAGCACGGCCTCCTCGCGCTCCCGCATCGCCACCGCGTCCTCGGCGGCGTCGTGGTCGTAGCCGAGCAGGTGGAGCAGGCCGTGCAGCACCACGTGGTGCAGCTCCTCCTCGAAGGCGAGCCCGGCATCCTCGGCCTGGCGGCGCACCGCGGGCGTGGAGACGGCGATGTCGCCGAGGAACGGCGGCGGCTCGTCGTCCTCGCCGGATGTGTCGCTCCGGAAGTCGTCGCGCGGGGCCGTCTCGCCCTCCTCGGCGGGGAAGGCGAGCACGTCCGTGAAGTCCTCGATGCCGCGATGCTCGCGGTTGAGCCGCAGCAGCAGCTCGTCGCCGGCGAAGAGCAGCGCGACGGCGGCGTGGGCGATCTCCTCGCTCTCGAGGGCGCGCCGGATCATGTCGCGCACCGGCCGCACGTCCAGGTCGCGCGCCGCGCCGTCCACCTCGATCGAGATCTCGTAGGCCATGAATCGAGGGTACAGGGGGCCGCCCTCGCGCGCCGCCGGGATGCGAGCCCCGCGCGCTGGTACACTGGCCGGGCGGCGACGGCCGAATCCCCCGGCCGGAGCATGGGGTGTCGGTGAGCCAGGAAGTCCTCTACCGCAAGTGGCGTCCGGGCGGCTTCACCGAGGTCGCCGGGCAAGACCCGATTACCACCACGCTGCGCAACGCGATCGCCGCGGGCTCGCCCGCCCACGCCTATCTCTTCACCGGCCCGCGCGGCACCGGCAAGACCAGCACCGGGCGCATCCTCGCCAAGGCCGTGAACTGCGAGGCCCCTCGCGACGGCGAGCCGGACAACGCCTGCGCCTCCTGCCAGGCCTTCAACGAGGGGCGCGCGCTGGACCTGATCGAGCTCGACGCCGCCTCCAACCGGGGCATCGACGAGGTGCGCGCGCTGCGCGAGAGCGTCGGCTACGCCCCCAACGCCGGCGCGTACAAGGTCTACCTCGTGGACGAGGTCCACATGCTCACGGACGCGGCCTTCAACGCGCTGCTCAAGACCCTCGAGGAGCCGCCCGCCCACGTCATCTTCGTGCTCGCCACCACCGAGCCGCACCGCATCCCGCCGACCATCAGCTCGCGCTGCCAGCGCTTCGATTTCCGCCGCGCCTCGATGCCCGCGCTCGTCGAGCGTATCGCGCTGATCGCCGAGGGCGAGGGCATCAGCGTCGCCGAGGGCGGCCCGGAGCTGATCGCCCGCCAGGCGGGCGGCTCCTTCCGTGACGCCGTGAACCTGCTCGACCAGCTCGCCGCCTTCCACGGCAGCGACCTCGACCTCGAGGCGGTGCAGCGCGGCCTCGGGCTCGTCGTCGACGACCGCGCGACGGCGCTCGCCCGCGCCGCGGTGGGCCGCGACCTGCCCGCCGGCCTCGCGCTGCTCTCCTCGGTGCGCGACGACGGCATCGAGGTGCGGGCGTTCGTGCGCGAGGTGGTGCAGACGCTGCGCACGCTGCTGCTGCTGCGCGCGGGGGGCGGCGAGGAGCTGGGCCTGTCCGACGCGCAGCTCGCCGAGCTGCGCCCGATCGCCGAGGAGACCCAGGCGGCGGAGATCGTCGCCGCGCTGCGCGCCCTCGGCGAGATCGACTTCGCCGGCGACGCCTACGATGCGCTGCCGGCCGAGATCGCCTTCGCCTCGCTCGCCGTGGGGCTGCCCGCGGAGGGGGACGCCCTCGCGGCGCCGGAGCCGCCCGCCGCCCCCGCGCCGGCGCAGCAGGCCGCACAGCAGCAGGCCGCACAGCAGCCGGCCGCACAGAACCGCCGCGAGCGCGCGCCTCGCCAGCAGCGTGGCGGGCAGCAGCCCGCGGCGCAGCGAGGCCCGCGACCGCCGCAGCCGCGCGCCGAACCGGCGCCTGCCGCAGCGCGCTCGACCACCCCCGCCCGCCGCGGGCCGCCTCCGCCGGTGCTGCCCGAGGGCGAGAACGTCTCGCCGGAGCTGGCCGCGCTGCGCGAGCGGCATGCGGAGATCCGCGACGGCGCGCGAGCGGCGCACCAGACGGCGGGCGCCCTGCTGAACTCGCGCTGTTACATCAAGAGCTTCGAGGGCGACACGGTGGAGATCGGCTTCCAATCCAGGCTCCTCGTCGAGAAGGCCCTCGGCGATCCGGCCGTGCTGGAGGCGATGAGCACGGCCGTCGGCGGGGTCGCCGGCCGCGAGGTGAAGGTCGTCCCGGTCGTCTGGGAGGCGCTGCAGGGCGCCGCCCCGCCGCGCCCCGCCGCCGCGGCGCCCTCGCCGCCGGCGGGCGGCCCGGCCCCCCCCCGGCGCGCGCCCGCCGCGCCGGGGGGCGCGCGGCCCCGCGCCCCCGCGGGGGGGGGGGGTTTTAACATAAGACG
>VXMT01000178.1:0-673 GCA_009840965.1 Chloroflexota bacterium | reverse complement strand
GTGGCGCGCGGGGGGGCCGCCGCCCCCCCGCCCCCCGCCCCCGCGCCCCCCGGCGCCGGGCGCCGCGGCCCGCCGCCTCCGGCAGGGCCTCCGGCGGAGCGCGCCGTCCGCGAGCGCGGCCCCGGGGAGGGTGGCGGGCACCTCTTCGAGGAGGCGCGCAAGCTCGGCGCGGTCCCGATCGAGGACTGACGGCTGAGGTGCGGCTCCCACCCCGACAGGCAGCGCGCGTGAAGGCGCACCCGCCCACGGAGCGGCGGCCGTGAGCCTGCGCCAGGACGGATCCACCTCCTCGATCTCGCGCCTCGTCGAGGCGTTCCGGCGGCTGCCCGGCATCGGCCCGAAGTCCGCGCAGCGCCTCGCCTACCACGTGCTGCGCTCACCCGCGGGCGAGGCGCGCGACCTCGCCGAGGCGCTGATCGAGGTCAAGGAGCGCACGGTCTTCTGCTCGCGCTGTCAGCAGATCAGCGACGGCGACCCCTGCCCGATCTGCCTCGACGGGCAGCGCGACCGCAGCGTGATCTGCGTCGTCGAGGAGCCGCTGGACCTCGTCGCGATCGAGCGCACGCAGGGCTACCACGGCCTCTACCACGTGCTGCACGGCGTGTTCTCGCCCGCCGACGGCGTCGGCCCCGAGGACCTGCGCATCCGCGCGCTGCTCGGCCGCCGCGGCGCC
>VXMT01000027.1 GCA_009840965.1 Chloroflexota bacterium | reverse complement strand
GGCTACGGCAGCGCTGGCGCGCCCGCCTCGCGAAGCCGCGCCACGAGGGCGGGCAGCCGCTCGACGACGTAGTCGATGTCCGCCTCGGCGAGGTCCGGGGTGAGCGACATCCGCACCGAGCCGATCGCCAGCTCCAGCGGCACGCCCATAGCGAGCAGCACGTGCGAGGGCTCCCAGGTCGCCGAGGTGCAGGCCGCGCCCGCCGAGCACTCGACGCCGATCTCATCGAGCGCCTCGACCAGCGACTCGCCCTCGATGCCGTCGAAGCAAAGGTGGAGGTTGTGCGGCAGGCGCTGCGCGGGGTGCCCGTTGAGCCGCGCGCCGGGCAGCGCCGCGGCAAGCCCGTCCCGCAGCCGGTCGCGCAGCGCCGAGGTGCGCTCGCCGAACTGTTCGCGCTCGGCCTGCGCGAGCCGCAGCGCCATCGCGAAGCCGGCGGCGCCGGGCACGTTCTCGGTCCCTGAGCGGCGCTGCCGTTCCTGACCCCCGCCCGAGGTCTGCTCCAGGAACGGCACGCCTCGGCGGATGTAGAGCAGTCCCACGCCCTTCGGCCCGCCGAACTTGTGCCCCGACAGCGAGAGCAAGTCCACGCCGAGCGCGTCCACGTCGAGCGGCAGCGAGGCCGCGGCCTGCACGGCGTCCGTGTGGAACGGAATCGGCCGGCCGATGCCATGCTCTCGCTCGCGCACGGCCTCGACGATCGCGGGCAACGGTTGGACGGTGCCGACCTCGTTGTTGGCGTACATCACGGAGACCAGCACGGTGTCGTCGCGCACCGCCGCGGCGATCGCCGCCGGGTCGACGACGCCGTGCTCGTCGACGGGGACGATCTCGACCTCGAAGCCGAAGCGTTCGAGGTAGTGCATCGAGTGCAGGACGGCGTGGTGCTCGACGGCGCTGGTGACGACGTGCGCGCCGGCGCCGGCCTCGCGCTGCGCGAAGGCGACGCCCTTGATCGCCGCGTTGATGCTCTCCGTCCCGCCCGAGGTGAACACGACCTCCTCGGGCGTCGTTCCGAGCACCTCGGCCACGGTCTCCCGCGCACCGGCCAGCGCCATGCGGGCGGCGCCCCCGCCCGCGTGGTGCGCCGAGGGATTGCCGAAGTGCTGCGAGAAGAGCGGCAGCATCACCTCGAGCGCCTCGGCCCGCACCGCCGTCGACGCGGCGGCGTCGAGGTAGATGCGGCGCTCGGGTGGGTTCGCGGAGCTGGTCATGGCGCGATGGTACCGCGTTGGCGGGCGCGATGTGGCCGCCGGGTAGGCGGCCTGCCGCTACAGCGCTGCCAGCCACTCCCGGTAGGCCACCACGCGCGAGAGGGCGAGGGCGGCGCGGTCGAAGGACTGGTAGACGGCGAAGCCGCGGCTGATCACGTCGTCGCGCAGCGGGATCACGTCCTCGTCCTTGTGGCCGGGGTGCATCACCGTTACGAGTGGCAGGCCGGTGCGCGTGCGGAAGTCGTCGAGGGTGCCCATCATCTCGTCGAACAGCCCCGGCTCTTCCTTCCAGAAGCGCGCGAAGAAGTTCGCCGTGAACTCGTAGACCATGCCGTCGATATTCGGGTCCTCGGCGAGGATGTCCATGATCCGCCGCAGGTTGTCGGAGTCGCCCGCACGGCCGATCGTGTTCGCCATGTCGAACGGGTTGCGGTACGAGCCGCCGATCACGTTGAAGAACTCTCCCAGCTGCTCGTAGGAGTTGTCCGCCAGCTCCGGCACCTCGAGGCCGACGCGACCGAAGGCGTCCGAGATCGCCACGGACTGCCCGCCGGTCATCGCCATCAGCGCCAGGCGGCGGCCCGTGGGCGGCGCGGAGTGCACCAGCGCCTGGATCACATCGATCACCTCGTCGCCGCTGTTCGCGGGGATCGCGCCGGTCTGCTTGATCAGTGCGTCCCAGGTCGCCGAGGAGGTCGCCAGCGAGGCGGTGTGCGAGCGGGTCGCGCGCTGTCCGGCGCTGGTCTGCCCGCCCTTCCAGATCACGACCGGCTTGATACGCGTCGTCTCGCGCAGCGCCTCGAAGAAGCGCCGCCCATCCTTGAGGCCCTCGAGGTACATCCCGATCACCTCGGTGTCGGGGTCGTCGCGCAGGTACTCGAGGTAGTCCGCCTCGTTGACGATGACGGCGTTGCCGATCGAGATGCCGCGGCCGACGTCTATACCGGCGCGCTGGGCGGCGGTGGTCATGTTGATCGTGTGCGTACCGCTCTGGCCGACGATCGAGACGTTGCCGCTGTCGCCCTGGTCCACGTCGGAGTGGAACTTGACGCCTCGGCGGCGGTTGTAGACGCCCATGCAGTTCGGTCCGACGACCGGCATGCCGTCGGCGTTGGCCATCTCGACGATGGCCTCCTGCAGCTTGACGCCCTCCTCCTCGCCGGTCTCGGCGAAGCCGGCGGTGAACATCGCCATGCCGGCGACGCCCTTCTTGATCGCGTCGCTAAGGATGAAGGGCGCGATGTTGCGCGGCACCGCGCAGATCACGAGGTCGATGTCCTCGGGCACGTCCTCGAGCTTCAGGTAGTTCGTGAAGCCCCGTTTCTCGATCTCGGCGATCTCGTTGGGATCGAGCTGCACGGAGTAGAGCGGGCCCTGGAACTCGCGCTGGTTCTCGATCCAGCCGAAGTCCGGCCCCTTCGCGCCGACGACGGCGACGCTGCGCGGGGTAAGGGTGCGGTGCAGCCGGTCGCGATCGACGGCCATCGAGGCGCTATGCCTCCGCGAGGACGACGCGCGCGTCCACCGCGATCGCGCCGTCCGGGCGCGCGAACACCGGGTTGAGGTCCAGCTCCGCGATCTCCGGGTTCGCCTCGGCGAAGGCCGAGACCTGCAGGATCATCGACTCCAGTGCGTCGAGGTCCGCGCCGGGCTGGCCGCGCACGCCCTCGAGGACCGGGTAGCCCTTGATCTCGCGCACGATCTGGCCTGCGTCGCGCGGCTCCAGGGGCACGATGCGGAAGGCGACGTCTTTCAGCACCTCGACCATGATGCCGCCGAGGCCGAAGGCGAGGACCGGGCCGAACTGCGGGTCCGTCGTCATGCCGATGATCACCTCGACGCCGGGGTCGGCCATCTGCTGCACGGAGACGCCGCCCACGTGCGCGTCCGGCTCGACCGCGTTCACCGCCGCCATGATGCGGTCGTAGGCCGCGCGCACGGCCCCGGCGTCGCCGAGCCCGA
>VXMT01000182.1 GCA_009840965.1 Chloroflexota bacterium | reverse complement strand
ACCTGCCCTCTTGTCTCGTGGCCGCGTATATGGGTATAACACCCAGGGGCGAGACGTCCCGCCCTCGCGGTCCGTCTCGCCCTCGGACCCCTCGCCGCCCGGTATGTCCGGCCCCGCGTCGACAAGCAGCACACCGCCCTCGGCGAGCGGCAGCGCGTAGGCCGCGTTGTCTCCGAGTGGGAGGGGGAGCGGGTCAGTCATGCGGCAGCCAGGGCGTCCGCCTACACGCCTAGCAGCCAGCGCCGCACGAGGTCGAGCGCGACCGTGGTGGCGCGGCGCTTGGCGGCGTCGCGGCCCTGGTAGTAGGAGTACGTCTGGTACTCGGTGCGCTCGCCGTCCGTCAGCGCGATGTGCATCGTGCCCGGCGGCTGGCCCTCCACCTCGTCGCCGCCCGCGATGCCCGTGAGGCCGAGCCCGAGGTCCGCGCCGAGCTGTTCCCGCGCCGCCGCCGCCATCGCCTCCGCCGTCTCGCGCGAGATCACGCCGTGCATCAGCGGCACCTCGGCAGGCACGCCGTGCGCGATCTTCGCATCGGTCGCGTAGGTCACGAGGCTGCCGCGGAAGTAGTCCGAGGACCCCGCCACGTCCGTGATCGCGCTCGCGATCGCCCCGCCCGTCGCCGACTCCATCACCGCCAGCGTCATGCCGCGGTCGCGCAGCAGCCGGCCGACGCCCGCCTGCAGCGTGTCCTCGTCCTCGCCCCAGACGGTGGACCCGAGGATGCCGCGCACCTGCTCGGCGAGCGGGTGGATCAGCCGCCACGCCTCCTCGCGCGTCGGCGCCTTCGCGCTGAGCCGCACGTGGATGCCGTCGCGGCGCGCGTAGATGCCGACCGAGGGGTTCGTCGTGTCCAGCAGGTCGGCCAGCATCTGGTCGACCTGCGACTCGCCGAGGCTGGCCGTCTTGATCGTGTGCGAGACGAGGATCGCGCTCGCCCGCTCCTCGAGGCGGGGCGCGACCTGCTGCTCCCACATGAAGGTCATCTCCTGCGGCGGGCCGGGCATCAGCACCATCACGTGGCCGTCGCGCTCGACCCACCAGCCGGGCGCGGTGCCGCGCGGGTTGGGCAGCGCCCGCGCCGAGGGGATGAGCCACGCCTGCTTCATGTTGCGCTCGACGAGCGCCGCCCCGCGGTGGCCGAAGCGCTGCTCCAGCAGCGCGCGCTGCTCCTCGTCGATGTAGACCTCCTCGCCGAGGACGGCGGAGACGGCCTCGCGCGTCACGTCGTCCTCGGTGGGGCCGAGGCCGCCGCTGGCGATCGTCAGCTCGGAGCGCTCCCAGGCGCGGGCGAAGACCTCGCGCAGCCGTGCGGGGTTGTCGCCCACCTGCGAGACGTGCAGCAGGTCGATGCCGAACTCCGGCAGTTGCGAAGCGATGAAGGCAGCGTTGGTGTCGACGATCTCGCCGAGCAGGATCTCGGTCCCGATGGAGACGATCTCAGCGCGCATCAGCCCTCCTCGCCCGCGCCCTCGCGGCGCGTGGAGGATAGCAAGGGGTGGCGCCTACACGCGCAGCGGCGGCGCGCCCGCCGGGCGCCACGCCATCGCCTCGACGCGCTCGCCGGCCAGCGAGGCCTCGACGAGGCCGCCGTGCCCGATCGCGACGGAGGCGGCGGTGCAGGGGTTGGGGGCGCCCGGCGTCTCGCCGATCGGGACGATCGAGGCGCGCAGCAGGTCCGGATCCAGCTCGAGCAGCGCGATCGCGCCGAGGCGCGTCGTGCGGTGGTGCGGGAAGCTCGGGCTCGCCGGGTCCAGCAACAGCACGCCATCGCGGTACTCGAGCCGCTCGTAGTGCGAGTCACCGGCGATCAGCACGTCGAGCGTGGCGTCGCCGTAGATGGCGCGCGCCAGCTCACGAGGCGTCTCGATGCCGCGCGGGATCGCCTCGACGTCGTGGACCATGCCGATCCGCCAGCCGGCGTGCTCGACGTGCTGGACGGGGGCGCAGCGCGGGTCCTCGAAGTGGTCGTGCCCACCGAGCGAGCAGCGCACCGGCGCGAACTTCTCGCACCAGTCCAGCACGGAGGGCTCGGTGACGTCGCCTCCGTGCAGGATCAGGTCCGCCGAGGCGAGCTGCTCCTCGAGCGTGCCGCCCAGCTCGCCGGGGTGGCGCATGGTGCTGGGCATGTGGGTGTCGGAGAGGACGGCGATGCGCATCGCGCGATGGTACGCGCGATGCCGCTCAGCCGCGCGATGGCCCCCGGAGGTCACGCACGGCGGGCCGCGTTGGGTGACAATGGATCGCGGGGGCCAGGCGAGCAGGAGAGGACGTGAGGCGATGGCAAAGCGCAGTCACGAGGTCGACTACGAGATCCATGGCGACGACTTGCAGTTCGTCGAGGTCGAGCTGGACCCCGGCGAGACGGTGATCGGCGAGGCGGGGGCGATGATGTTCCTCGACTCCGGCGTCACCTTCGAGGCGAAGATGGGCGACGGCGCGGAGCCCGAGCGGGGGATGTTCGGCAAGCTGATGGACGCCGGCAAGCGCGCGCTCGCGCAGGAGTCGATCTTCATCACGCACTTCACGAACAGCGGCCGCGGCAAGCAGGTCGTGGCCTTCTCGACCGAGTTCCCCGGCCGGATCGTGCCGATCGACCTCGATGAGCTGGGCGGCGAGATCATCGCCCAGAAGGACGCCTTCCTATGCGCGGCGCTGGGCACGAAGATCGACATCGCCTTCCGGCGCAACCTCGGCGTCGGCCTGTTCGGCGGCGACGGCTTCATCCTACAGCGCCTGCAGGGCGACGGGATGGCCTTCCTCTCGGTCGGTGGCACGGTGATCGAGAAGCGCCTCGAGGGCGACACGCTGCTGGTCGACACGGGCTGCCTGGTCGCGATGGAGCCGGGCATCGACTACGACATCCAGCGGGCGGGGAACCTCAAGTCGATGCTGTTCGGCGGCGAGGGCCTGTTCCTCGCGAGCCTCTCCGGCCACGGCCGGGTCTGGCTGCAGTCGATGCCATTCTCGCGGCTGGCCGGGCGGATCCTCGCCTACGCGCCCACGCCCGGGAACCAGACCCGCGGCGAGGGCTCGATCATCGGCGGGTTCGGTCTCGGGGGCCGCTAGGGGCGAGGCCGGGCGCGCAGGCGTCGGCCCCTCCCTCACCCTCCGCCCTCTCCCTCGGGGAGAGGGCACCGGATCCGGCTCCCTCTCCTGGGGGAGAGGGTTGGGGTG
>VXMT01000158.1 GCA_009840965.1 Chloroflexota bacterium | reverse complement strand
CCCTCTCCCCGGGGAGAGGGAGCCGGATCGAGCTTGTGGGAGTTCCGCAAAGGTCCCGTCCGGGGGCGGACGGCTGGTATCCTCCTCCGGCGCGCCGCGCGGCGGCGCCGTGCGGCGAGGGGGCCACATGGTCGGGGACGCAGTAGCCGGAACAGCGACGACCGGCGCGGCCGCGCCGCCCGCGGAGGCCGTGCGCGCCCTCGCACACGAGGCGGCGGCGATCAGCGAGAACGTCTCGCAGGTCATCGTCGGCGCCGAGGAGCCGCTCCAGCTCCTGCTCGTCGCGCTGCTCGCGCGCGGGCACGTGCTGCTGGAGGACGTGCCCGGTACCGGCAAGACCACCGCCGCGCGCGCCTTCGCACGCTCGATCGGCGCGGACTTCCACCGCATCCAGTGCACGCCGGACCTGATGCCCTCCGACATCGTCGGCGTCCACTACTACTCGCAGAAGAGCGGCGAGTTCGAGTTCCGCGAGGGGCCGATCATGGCCCCGATCCTGCTCGTCGACGAGGTCAACCGCGCCACGCCCCGCACGCAGTCCGCGCTGCTGGAGGCGATGGAGGAGCGCACCGTCACCGTCGAGGGCGAGACGCGCACGCTGCCGGACCCGTTCCTCGTGCTCGCCACGCAGAACCCGATCGAGTTGGAGGGCACTTTCCCGCTCCCGGAGGCGCAGCTCGACCGCTTCCTGCTGCGGTTGCGCATGGGCTACCCGGTCGAGTCCGACGAGGTCGCCGTGCTGCGCCGCTTCGAGGGCGAGTCGCCCCTCGACAGCCTCGAACCCGTGATCGCGGCGGGCGAGCTGACGGCGCTCGCGGCCACGCTGCCGCGGGTGCACGTCGAGGACGACGTGGCGCGCTACCTGGTGCAGGTCGTGCGCGCGACGCGTGACCACGCCGCGTTCGACCTCGGCGGCAGCCCGCGCGCCTCGCTCGCGCTGTTCCGCGCGCTGCGCGCCCTCGCCGCCATCGAGGGCCGCGACTACGTGCGCCCGGACGATGTGAAGCGGCTCGCGCCCGCGGTGCTCTCGCATCGCCTCGTGCTCAGCTCGCAGACGCAGCTGCGGGGGCGCACGGCGGACGACCTGATCGACGAGATCCTGCGCGAGTTGCCCGTGCCCGTCGTCGACAGCCGGCCCGCCACGGCCGGCTAGCCCGGGGCGGCCGGCCGTGCGCTCGCTGCTGACCGATGCCTGGGTCGGCGCCTGCATCGCGCTCGTCTTCGTCGGGATGGCGGCCGGCTCCGCGCCGCTCGTTGGCCTCGGAGCGCTGGTGCTCGGCGCGGGCGGCGCCGCCCGGCTCTGGGCGCGCCTCGCGCTGGAGCGCGTCGAGTACCGCCGGGAGCTCTCCGAGCGGCGCGCCTTCACCGGCGAGCACGTCGGCCTGCGGCTGCGGCTCGCGAATCGCAAGTGGCTGCCCGTGCCCTGGCTCGAGCTGCGCGAGCGCCTGCCCGAGGCCGCTCCCGTGATCGAGGGCCACACGACGCCGAGCGGGCAGCACGGCGCGGTCTACCTGACGCGCACCACCTCGCTGCGTTCGGGCGACCGCCTCGAATGGCCGCTGATGCTGCACGCGGCGCGCCGCGGCTACCACCGCTTCGGCCCCGCGAGGCTCACCTCGGGCGACCTGTTCGGGCTGTTCGAGCGCCAGGAGGTCGTGGGAGGCGCGGACACGCTCGTTGTCTACCCGCGCACCTACCCGCTGCCCGACATCGGCATCGGCAGCGACCGGCCCTTCGGCGAGCTGCGCGGCGGGCGGCGGATCTTCCCCGACCCGGTGCGCGTGATCGGCGTGCGCGACTACGTGCCCGGCGACCCGCTGAAACAGGTCGACTGGAAGGCCACGGCGCGCGCGCAGCGGCTGCAGTCCCGGCTCTACGAGCCATCGAGGGCGCTCGCGGTCGTCGTCGCCCTCGACGTGATGACGCTGGCGCACACCTGGGAGGGCACGGATCCGGTGCTGCTCGAGCGTGGCGTGACGGTCGCCGCCTCGCTCGCGCGCGCCGCCTTCGAGTCGCACGCGGCGCTCGGCCTGCTGACGAACGGCGCGCTGCCGGAGGCGGACCGCCCGATCCGCCTCGGCACGGGCCGCCGCCCGGATCAGCTCGCCCGCGTCCTCGAGGCGCTCGCGGGGGCGAACCCGTTCGCGATGGCCCCGCTGGCGGCGGAGCTCGAGCGGCGCGGCGAGGCGCTGCCGATCGGCGCGAGCGTCGTCGTCGTGGCCGCGCTGATGACGGACGACCTGGTGGCCTCGCTGCAGCGGCTGCGCCGCGAGCGTCACGAGGTGCACGTGGTCAAGACCTCGCGGGCGCCGTGGACGGTGGACACCGGCTCGATTCCCGTGACCGAGGTCGCGGCCCACATGGAGCGCCTCGAGGAGGAGGCGACGGTCGAGGCCGCGGCCACGCTCGGCCCGCCGCGCGCCCGCGAGGTGCTGGAGCGGATGGGGCCGCGGAGGCGGGATCCCGCGCCGTGAGCTGGCGCGGGCCGCTGGCGGCGTTCTTCTTCCTGGCGGCGGAGGCGCTGCTCTGGTTCGTCGTGCTGCGGTCCTTCGCGACCGCGCTGGAGCGCAACGCCTTCCGCGACGTGTCCCGCGAGATCCTCTTCGGCATCGCCGACGGCGACTTCCTGCAGCCCGATCGCGCGAACGACGCGCGTCTGATCGCCGAGCAGGCGGGCGAGAGCGCGATCGGCGGGCCCTCGCTGCTGTTGATCGTGGCGATCGCGGTGGGGGCGTACGCGCTGATGCGTGTGCTGGCGATGAGCAAACTGCCGGCTTCCTCGCGGGCTGCCGCCGGGCTGCTGGTCTCGATCGTCGCGCTCGGCTTCGCGCTGCAGCTCGCGCTCGCCGACGCCGGGTTGCTCGGGGGCGCGCCCTGGGACGACGGCATCCTCGCCGACCTGCGGGGCGAGGGCGCCAGCACGTTCAGCGGAGCGATCGACCCCCAGGGGTTCGTCGCCGACCCGAACCCGGAGCGCGTGCGCGGCGCCTCGAGGGCGGTGACGGTCGGCGGCATCGTCCTGATCTGGCTGCGCTTCCTCTTCGCGGGGCGCAGCCCGGTCAACTTCGAGCGGAGTCTGCGCAGCTTCGGGGTGGGGTTCGCCGTCGCGGTCGCGGCCGCCGCCGCCGCGGGCCGCCCCCGGGGGGGGGGGGGGGGGGGGGGGGGGGGGGGCGTCAGCCGTG
>VXMT01000014.1 GCA_009840965.1 Chloroflexota bacterium | reverse complement strand
CGCGCGGGCCGTGGTTCCTGGTGTGCGGCGTGCGCGGCCCCGGCCCGGGGGCCGCGGTCTCGGCGGCGCGGGCGGAGGTCGACATCGCCGCCGGCCTCGACGTCTCGGACCGAGCGGAGCCCGAGGCCCGCGAGGCGCTGCTCTTCTGCGTCACCGAGGCGACCCCCGACGCCCACGTCGATGCGCTGATCGAGGCGCTCGCGGAGATCGGGGGCGAGGCATGAGTCCGCACCGGCCCCGCGGCGAGGACTTCGGCGCACGCCTCAGCTTCGACCGCGGCGCGCCCGGCCGCCGCGCCGTCGACGTGCCCTCGTGGGGCGGCGAGCAGACGCCGCTGCCGGACGCGCACCTGCTGCGCGACGAGGTGCGGCTGCCGGAGCTGAGCCAGGGCGGCCTCGTGCGCTACTACACGGCGCTCTCGGCCCGGAACTACGGGATCGACTCCGGCACCTACCCGCTTGGCTCCTGCACGATGAAGTACAACCCGAAGGTCGACGACCTCGTGGCCTCGCTGCCCGGTTTCGCGACCGCGCACCCGCAGTCGCCGCCCGAGGAGGCGCAGGGCACGCTGCGCACCCTGCTGGAGCTGCGCCGCGGCCTCGCCGAGATCACGGGCCTGCCCGCGGTCAGCCTCGCCCCCGCCGCCGGCGCGCACGGCGAGCTGGCGGGCGTGCTGATGATCACGCGCGCCCTCGAGGATCGCGGCGAGCTGGAGGTGCGACGCCGCATCCTCGTCCCTGACTCGGCGCACGGCACCAACCCGGCGACCGCCGCGATGGCAGGCTTTGCGGTCACGCAGATCCCCACCGGCCCCGACGGCTCGCTCGACCGCGCGACCATCGAGCAGGAGCTCGACGAGACCGTCGCGGCGGTCATGGTCACCGTCCCGAACACCCTCGGCCTCTGGGAGCAGGGCATCGAGGAGGTCGCGGAGCTGATCCACGAGGCCGGCGCCTACCTCTACGGCGACGGCGCGAACCTCAACGCGATCATGGGCCGCGTGCGCTACGGCGACCTCGGCTTCGACGTCGTGCATCTCAACCTGCACAAGAGCTTCAGCACCCCGCACGGCGGCGGGGGCCCCGGCGCGGGGCCCGTCTGCTGCAGCGAGGAGCTGGCCCCGTACCTGCCGACGCCTGTGGTCGAGGAGTCCGGGGACGGCCTCGTGCGCCTCGTGGCGCCGGAGCGCAGCATCGGCCGCCTCCAGCAGTTCCACGGCAACGTCGGCGTGCTGATCCGCGCCTACGCCTACATGCGCGCGCTCGGCCTCGAGGGGTTACGCGCCGTCTCCGGGCAGGCCGTGCTCAACGCCAACTACCTGCGCGTCCTGATGCACGGCCACTACGACCTGCCCTACGACCGCCCCGTGCTGCACGAGGTGGTCTTCGCCGGTACGCGCCAGCGCCGCGAGCACGGCGTGCGCACCTACGACATCGCCAAGCGGCTGATCGACCACGGCTTCCACCCGCCCACCGTCTACTTCCCGCTGATCGTCGAGGAAGCGCTGATGATGGAGCCGACCGAGACGGAGCCACCCGAGGCGATCGAGGCGCTCGCCGAGGCGATGATCGCCATCGCCGAGGAGTCCGCCGAGGACCCGGAAACGCTGCACGGCGCACCCTGGACCGCGCCCCTCGGCCGCCTCGACGAGGCGACGGCCGCCCGCCGTCCGGTGCTGCGCTGGCAGCCCGACGAGGACGGCGAGTAGCCTCTCCGGAGGACAGCAGGGAGGCGGCATCGTGGTCACGTCACGCAGCGAGGCACTGGCGGGAGTCTGGAGCGCACTCGGCGGGGACCCGGGCGACCTCGAGCACGTCCGCATCTCCAACGAGCAGCCGATCTACGCCTCGCACTTCGGGGTCGATACGGCCGCGACCGCGACGATCGGCGCCTCGGCGCTCGCGGCGGCGCGGGTCTGGCGAGAGCGCACGGAGCGCTGGCAGCAGGCCGAAATCGACGCTCGCCACGCCTCGGTGGCCTACCGCAGCGAGCGCCTGCTGCGCGCCGGGGGCGAACCGGTCGGCGAGCAGTGGCACGACGTCTCCGGCTACTACCCCACCGCCGACGGCCGCTACATCCACCTGCACTGCAACTTCCCGCACTTCCGCGCGCGCACGCTGGAGGTGCTGGGCGCCGAGGAGAACCGCGACGACATCGCGCGCGCCTGCGCGCAGTGGAACGCCTTCGACCTCGAGGAGACGGTGATCGCGGCGCGCTCCTGCGCGTTCATGCTGCGCAGCCGCGACGAGTGGCACGCCCACCCGCAGGGCCAGGCGCTCGCGACGCTCCCGCTGCTCACGATCACGCGCCACGACGACGGCTCGCCGCCCGAGCCGCTGTCGGATGCGCCCGCCTCCGAGGACGAGATGCCGCTCAGCGGCGTGCGCGTGCTTGACCTGACGCGCGTGATCGCCGGGCCGCTCTGTGGCCGCACGCTCGCCTCGTACGGCGCGGAGGTGCTGCGCGTCGGCGCCGAGCACCTGCCGCTCTCGCGACGGCTCGCCGCCGACACGAGCTTCGGCAAGCGCTTCGCCTTCCTCGACCTGCGCGAGGAAGAGGGGCAGCAGCGCCTGCGCGAGCTGGCCGCGAGCGCCGGCGTGGTGGTGCAGGGCTACCGGCCGGGCACCCTCGCCGGGCGCGGCTACGGCTTCGAGGCGATCCGCGAGCTGCGGCCGGGCATCGTCTACCTCTCGCTCTCCGCCTGGTCGGAGGCCGGCCCGTGGTCGCAGCGGCGCGGCTACGACAGCCTCGTGCAGACCGCCTCCGGCATCGCCCTCGAGGGCGGCCTGCGCGCCGGCGTCGAGGTGCGCCCGTTGCCAGCGCAGGCCCTCGACCACTCGGTCGGCTACCTCGCGGCGGCGGCGGTGATGACAGCGCTGGCGCGCCGCGCGCGCGAGGGCGGCAGCTACGAGATCCGCGTCTCGCTCGCCCAGACCGGCCGCTGGTTCGACGCGCTCGGCCGTGTCGACGAGCCCGCCGACCACGACCCCGGCGTCGAGGACATCGCCGACCTCACCGCCCCGATGGCGAGCGAGTGGGGCGACCTCGCCTACGTGCGCCCCGCCGGCGTGCTCTCCGAAACGCCGCCGCGCTGGACCCGCCCGCCCGCGCTCCCCGGCGCCGACGAGGCCGCCTGGGCGGCGTAGCGACGTTGGCGAAATCGGTCCTCGTCCTCGGAGCGAGCGGGTA
>VXMT01000290.1 GCA_009840965.1 Chloroflexota bacterium | reverse complement strand
GAGGTGGAGCGCCTGGTGATCCCGCCCGACCTGGCGCAGGCGCTCGCGGCGGAGGAGGGAGCGAGCGCCCTCTTCGGGGCCTTCCCCGACTCCTCCAAGAAAAACATCCTCTGGTGGGTCAAGTCGGCGCGCCGGCCCGAGACGCGCGCCGCGCGGGTGCGGCGAGCGGCCGAGCTCGCCGCGCGCAACCGGATGGCGAACCACCCGGCCGGCCGCGACCGGGGCCCGGACCCTCGCGGCGGCTAAAGGCGGCTCCTGCGCGCGCCCGCGCGCACCTGCTCGTAGCGCTCGATGAAGGCGTCGGGCGACACGGCGGCGATGGTCCGCCCGACCAGCCCCAGGGGAAGGTCGTCGAGCCGCCGGAAGCGCACGCAGGACTTCCCCATGTCGTAGCGCTTCCCGCTCGCGCGGTACTCCCGCTCGAACTCGTCGGCGGCGCCGGGGAAAGCGTAGACGGCCGTCAGGTAGAGCGACATGTAGCTCTTCTGCGAGGCGAGCGCGGCGTACATCAGCGGCTTCCCGTTGTAGGTGTCGGGGTAGACGCCGAGCGGGATCTCGTAGCTGATCATCCCCCAGTTCATCGTCTCCTCGTAGCCGGCAGGGAGGTTGTCGAGCACGACGTCGCGCACCGCCTGGAGCGCCTCCCGCCGCTCCTCCGGGAGTCCCCCCAGGTACTCCGCGACCGTCGCGGCGTCAGAGCGCATCGAGCCTCCCCCCGCTGCATCGGGGCTCATGGTACGACGCTCCCGCGCGCGGGCCGCCCTCCTGTCGCCTCCGCCGGGGCGGCGCTACACTCGGTCTTGGTCGCGGGCGAGGGGCGCGGGCGAGATGATCCGGGACGAGTTCGCGAATCTCGTGGCGCGAGCCCTCGCCTCAGCACAGGCGGCCGGCGACCTCCCCGCCTTCGCGGCCCCCGAGATCGACCTCCAGCACCCGCAGCGGCCCGAGCACGGCGACTACTCCGCCAACCTGCCGCTCCGCCTCCAGAGCCTGGTGCGCATGCGCGCCGTCGACGTCGCCTCAGCGATCCAGCGCCACCTCCCGCCCCACGAGGCGCTCGCCGAGGCGCGGGTCGCGCCGCCGGGCTTCCTGCACCTCTATCTCGCGCCGGGCTGGGTCGCGTCGCAGGCCGAGGCGATCGCCCGCGACGGCGACGGCTACGCCACGGGCGACCGGGGCGGGGGCGAGCGCGTGCAGGTCGAGTACGTCTCGGCCAACCCCACGGGACCCCTGCACGTCGGCAACGGGCGCGGGGCCGCCATCGGCTCCACGCTCGCGAACGTGCTGCGCGCCCGGGGCGACGAGGTCGAGGAGGAGTACTACATCAACGACGCGGGCACGCAGGTCGCGATCTTCGCCCGCACCCTCTACGCGCGGTACCAGCAGATCTTCGGCCGGGACGCGCCGATACCCGAGAACGGCTATCCCGGCGAGTACATCACCGGGATCGCCCGCCGCATCCGGGACGAGGAGGGCGACCGCTACCTGCGGCCCGAGGGGCAGGAGCCCGACCCCGGGCTCGGCGAGCGCGGCATCGAGCTGATGCTCGAGGAGATCCGGAGGGATCTCGAGGCGATCGGCGTGCGCTACTCGAACTGGTACTCGGAGCGCGCGCTGCAGGCCGAGGGGGGGCCCTATCACACGGTGCTGGAGCGCCTGCGCGACCGCGGGCACGTCGTCGAGCGCGAGGGCGCCGTCTGGTTCGCCTCCTCGGAGGTGGGGGAGGAGAAGGACAACGTCCTGATCCGCTCCGACGGCGTGCCGACCTACTTCGCCACCGACATCGCCTACCACTTCGACAAGCTCGTGACGCGCGGCTTCGACCGCAGCATCGACATCTGGGGCGCCGATCACCAGGGCCACGTCTCGCGTCTGAAGACGGCGATGCGGGCGCTCGACGCCTCCCCGGAGGCGCTCGACGTCGTGCTATACCAGCTCGTCACGCTCAGGCGCGGCGACCGCATCGTCCCGCTCTCCAAGCGAGCGGGGGAACTCGTCACCCTCGCCGACGTGGTCGAGGAGGTCGGCCCCGACGCGACGCGCTTCTTCTTCCTCCTCCCCTCGGCGGGGTCGGCGATGGACTTCGACCTCGAGCTCGCCAAGAGGCGCTCCGAGGAGAATCCCGTCTACTACGTGCAGTACGCGCATGCGCGCATACGCGGCATCCTCGACCGGGCGCGCGAGGCCGGCCTCTCCGCCGCCGGCGCCGACGCGGCCCTCCTCGTGCACGGGGCCGAGCAGACGCTCGTGCGCAAGCTGCTGCTCCTGCCCGAGGTGCTGGAGACGGTCGCCCGCGAGCTCGCGCCCCACCACCTGCCGCACTACGCGCAGGAGCTCGCGCAGGCCTTCCACGTCTTCTACACGCAGTGCCGGGTCGTCGACGAGGAGCAGCCGGAGCTCTCGCGGGCGCGCCTCCTCCTGCTCGACGCGACGCGGGTCGTGCTGGCGCGCACGCTTGGGCTGATGTCGATCACGGCGCCGGATCGGATGTAGCGAGGGGCTGAGAGCGACGCGGCGGGCGAGTCGGCGGAGGGGGAGGTCAGGCAGCGGATCCTCACCGGGGTCCGCCCCACCGGGCCGCTCCACCTCGGCCACTACGCCGGGGCGCTCGAGAACTGGCTCCGGCTCCAAGACGAGTACGACTGCTTCTTCCTCATCGCCGACTACCAGGTCTCCGACTACGCCTCCGACATCGACGTGGTGCGCCGTGGAGTGCTCGAGGTCGCGCTCGACTGGCTGGCCGTGGGGCTCGACCCCGAGGAGAGCCACTTCGTCATCGAGAGCCACGTCCCCGAGCACGCCGAGCTCACCGTCTGGCTCTCGTGGTGGATCAGCCTCGGGCGCCTCGAGCGCAACCCGACGCTCAAGGCCGAGATCGCCGAGCTCGAGTCGCGATCCGACGCCGCGGTGCCGGTCGCGTTCTTCACCTACCCGGTGATGCAGGTCGCCAACATCCTGCTCCCGCGGGCGCACCTGGTGCCGACGGGCGAGGACCAGTCGCCGCACATCGAGCTGACCAGGGAGGTGGCGCGCCGGTTCAACCGGCGCTTCGGCTACACCTTCCCGGTGCCGAGCGGCCTGGTCGGACGCGTGCCGCGGCTGGTCGGCACCGACGGCAGCGCGAAGATGGGGAAGTCGGCCGGAAACGCCATCGACCTCGGCGACGACTCAGACGTCGTGACCGCCAAGGT
>VXMT01000104.1 GCA_009840965.1 Chloroflexota bacterium | reverse complement strand
TTTTAGACATCCACCCGCCACCACCGCGCTCAACCCGCGGAAGTACGCCGCCAGCGTCAGATGCGTATAACTCCCAGGGGTGAGGGGGCTCGCCGGCGGACCTGCCGCCCCGATGGGGTGTTTGGCCCCAGAGCCCCCTGCCTGGCGGGGTCTGTTGCGCCATCGGCGCTCTCGGAGATCCGGCGGTGGCTGGGCGTGCCTGGATTCCGGCTTTCGCCGGAATGACGGGAAGGGGCGAGATGACGGGAGGGGCGAGCCAGAATGACGGTTCGGCAAAGGTCTCTCGGGGAGAGGGGACTGGAGCCGGGGTCGCTACGAGGCGTCCTCGGGCGGCTCGTAGTCGTGGCGGAAGGCGTCGAAGCGGTTGAGCAGGTCGAGGGCGCTGCGGCGGTAGCTGAAGCGCCAGGCCCCGTCGACGTACTCGAAGCGGTCGATGTAGCGGCCGGCCGCGATCGGCTGGAGCGGGAGCGCGGGCGGGCCCTGCAGGATCGTGTAGCAAGACTCGGCCGAGGCTTCGCCGCGCTCGAGGTCCACCTCGATCGCGAGGTTCGTGGTGAGGTGGCGGGTGCGGGGCGTGCCGTCGAAGTAGGCGCGCACGTTGGCCGTCCGTCGCTCCGCGATCTCCGTGCCGCGCCAGCTCACGCCCGAGTCCGCCACGAAGTCGCCGTGCTCGAACAGCTCCGAGATCGCGCCCCAGTCCGCGGCGTCCTGCAGCTCGGCGTAGTGGTAGACGAGGTGCTCGATCTCGCGGCGGGCGGCAGCGACCGGGTCGCTGGGGCTGCTCATGCTCGCTCCAGCGCCCAGGCAAAGTCGGCGAGGAGTTCCTCGTAGCGCTCGTCCACGCGCCCGCGCTCGCGAGGGTGCGTGATCACCCAGAAGCGACCGGCGCGCACGGCGTCGAGCACGCGCTTGCCGACGAGCGCCGGCGACATGCGGCCGCGGCCCTCGATGCGCAGCGCCGGCGTGACCTTGCCGGCGAGGTCCTCCGGCACGTGACGATGCCCCTCGAAGAGCCGGCTCGCGACGCCGCCGGGGCAGAGCACGGATACGCCGATGCCGTCCTCGGCCAACTCGTGGCGCAGGCGGTCCGTGAGCGCTACGACGGCGTGCTTGCTCGCCGCGTAGACGCCCACGTCGACCGGCGGGACGGTGAGCCCGGCCATCGACGAGGTGTTGACGATGTGCGCCTCGCCCTCCTGCTCGCGCATGCGCGGGACGAACGCCTGGGCGCCGTGCACCGCGCCCATCACGTTCACGCGGAACAGCCACTCCCAGTCCGCGTCCGTGCTGTCCACGATCGAGGTCTCCACGATCACCCCGGCGTTGCAGCAGAGCAGGTTGACCTCGCCGAACTCCTCGTAGGCGCGCTCGGCGAGGGCGTCCATCGCGACCCGGTCCGAGACGTCCACCTGCACCGCGATCGCCTCGACGCCGCTCTCGCGGGCCGCCGAGGCGACCCGCTCCGCGCCGTCCAGGTCGATGTCGGCGACGACGACGCGCATCCCGGCCTCGACGCAGGCGCCGACGATGCCCTGGCCGATGCCGCTGCCGCCGCCGGTGACGACGGCCACCCCGCCCTCGAGTTGCTCCATCGCGGTTACCTCAGCGGTCGCGGGCCCACGCGTAAGAGTCGACGAGCTCCTCGTAGCGCTCGTCGACCAGCCCGCGGTCCTCGTCCCTCGGGTGCGTGATGATCCAGAAGCGGTCGGCGCGGACGGCGTCGAGCACGCGCCTGCCGACCTCGGCGGGCGCCATGCCGCCCGCGCCGTCGGTGCGCGTCGCGGGCGTCACCTTGTCGGCGAGGTCGTCCGGGACGTTGCGGTGCCCCTCGAACAGCCGGGTCGTGACCCCGCCGGGGCAAAGCACGGAGACACCGATGCCGGTGCCGGCCACCTCGTGGCGGAGGCGGTCGGTGAGGCCGACGACGGCGTGCTTGCTCGCCGCGTAGGTGGCGACGTCGAGGCGCGGCACGAAGAGGCCCGCGATCGAGCCGGTGTTGACGATGTGCGCCTCGCCCTCCTGCTCGCGCATGCGCGGGAGGAACGCCTGGGCCCCGTGCACCACGCCCATCACGTTCACGCGGAAGAGCCACTCCCAGTCCGCGTCCGTGCTGTCCTCGATCGAGGCCTCGATGATCACGCCGGCGTTGCAGCACAGCAGGTTGACCTCGCCGAACTCCTCGTAGGCGCGCTCGGCAAGCGCATCCATCGCAACCCGGTCGGCGACGTCCACGTGCACGGCGATCGCCTCGGCGCCGCGCTCGCGCGCCGCCGATGCGACACGCTCGGCGCCTTCGAGGTCGATGTCGGCCACGACGACGCGCATTCCGGCGTCCACGCAAGCGCCGATCATCCCCTCACCGACACCGCTGCCACCGCCGGTGACGACTGCCACCTTGCCCTCGAGCTGCTCCATTGCCACTGGCTCCTCTCGGTGATCCCTCTCGCGCGCGCTACCCGGCTCTCGCCGCGGCCTCGTCGAACGCATCGAGCAGGCGCTGCGTACGCCGCTCGATCATGCCGCGGAACTCGGGGTGCGTGATGATCCAGAAGCGGTTCTCGCGGACGGCCTGCACCACCAACTCGCCCACCTCGCGCGGCTGCGTCCGGTCGACGTCGTCGCGCGCCCGCACGGGCGGCGTGACGCGGCCGCGCAGGCTCTCGGGAACGTTGCGATCGGCTGCGAAGAGCTGCGTCGCCACTCCGCCCGGGCAGAGGATCGAGACGCCGATGCCATCGGCCTCGAGCTCGTTGCGCAGCGTCTCGGAGAGACCGAGGACGGCGTGCTTGGTCGCGCAGTAGACACCCACGTCGATCGCGCGCGTAATCGAGACGCTGGCCAGCGAGCCGGTGTTCACGATGTGCGCCTCGCCCTCCTGCGCGCGCATGCGCGGCACGAACGCCTGGACGCCGTGTACGACGCCGAAGACGTTGACGCCGAACAGCCACTCCCAGTCCCCGGCCGTGGTGGAGGCGATCTCGCCGACCGTGATCACACCCGCGTTGTTGCACAGCAGGTTGACCTCGCCGAATGCCTCGTACGCCGCGTCGGCGAGATCGTCGAGGGCGTCGCGGTCCGTGACGTCGGTGCGCAGCGCAATCGCCTCGCCGCCGGTCTCGCGCAGCGAGCTGGCGACGCCCACCGCCGCGTCGCCCACGAAGTAGGCGATCACCAGCCGCCTCCCCGCCACCCCGCCGGCGCGGGCGCTGCCCAAGCC
>VXMT01000058.1 GCA_009840965.1 Chloroflexota bacterium | reverse complement strand
AACCCCCACCCCCGCCCCGGCGGGGCGCGGGGGGTGCGCGCGGTCCGGCAGGTCATGCATGCGGGCGCCCGGCCCCGCGGCCCCCCCCCCGCACGTCGTGGTCGTGAACCACGCCCTGCTGCTGGTCAACGCGCTCGGCGGCGACCAGGTGCTGCCGCCGTTCCAGCACCTCGTGGTCGACGAGGCGCATCGCCTCGAGGGCGTCGCGACAAACCAGTTCGGCGACAGCGTCGCGTTGCAGGACATCGCCGGGCTGCTCGACGAGGCGGCGGGCGGCGGCGGCTCCCTTGCCGCCTCGCTCGTGGGCGCCGCCCGGCTCGATCCGATGCCGCTCTCGCCCGCCGCCGGGCTCGCCCCGCTCGCCGGCGAGATCACCTCGGCCGCCGCCGCGGCGCGGGCACGGCTGCCGGACCTGGAGGCGACGATCGACGCCTACCTCGAGGAGTTCGAGGAGCGCGCGAGCGGGACGCAGCTGCTGGTCACGCCGGGACGGCGGGCGCAGCCGCTCTGGGGCGATGTCGAGGACGCCGCGCTGCACCTCGAACTCGCGCTCGACCAGCTCGCGCGGCGTTTGCTGGACGCCGAATCGACGGTCGCCTCGCTGCTGGCGGACCCGGCGCCCGCGCTGGCGGCGCTGCGCGGCGCGCTCGGGCGGGCCGCCGAGACGGCGGCGCAGCAGGCCGCGACGCTGCGCGAGGCGCTGCAACGCGCCGATCCGGAGCGCATCGTCTGGCTGGACGGCGGCGGCCGCGGGCCGCGCGTGCGTAGCGCCCCGCTCGACGTCGCCGATCACCTCGAGGACGAGCTGTGGTCGCGGCGCGACTCCGTCCTCGCCACCAGCGCGACGCTGACGGCGCAGCAGCGTTTCGACTTCAGCCTGCGGCGGATCGGCCTGTCCGACGCCGACGTGCTGGACGTGGGCTCGCCGTTCGACTACCGGCGCGCGGTGCTCGCGATCGTCGTCGACGACCTGCCGCCGCCGGACGCGCCGGACTACGAGGCGGCCTCGCAGCAGGTGCTGGCCGAGACGACCCGCGCGGCCGGGGGGCGCACGCTCGCGCTCTTCACCTCGCACGGCGCGGTGCGCTCCGCCGCGGAGGCGCTGCGCGGCCGTCTCGCCGCGACCGGCATTGGAGTGCTCGCGCACGAGATCGACGGCGGTCCGGCGCGTCTGCTGCGCACGCTCGCGGAGCGCCCGCGCTCGCTCGTGCTCGGCACGGCCGCCTTCTGGGAGGGCGTCGACGTGCCCGGTCCGGCCCTCTCGCAGCTCGTGCTCGCGCGGTTGCCCTTCCCGGTGCCGACCGATCCCGTGCACGCGGCCCGCTCCGCGCTGCACGAGCAGCCGTTCGAGGAGTACATGCTCCCGCACGCCGTGCTGCGCTTCCGCCAGGGCTTCGGCCGGCTGATCCGCGGGCCAGAGGATCGCGGCGTCTTCCTCATCCTCGACCGGCGGGTGAGCGCGCGCGCCTACGGCGAGGCCTTCCTCGGGGCGCTGCCCGACTGCACCCTGCGCACGCTCGGCGCGCGCGACGTGCCCGACGCCGTCGCCGCCTGGCTGGCGGGCGGGCCCGATGGCTGAGTCGCGAGGCCGCCTCTGGGCGCGCGGCGAGGGCGTCACGCTGATCGCGGCGGACGCGGCCCCGCAGGACGAGGGCGTCGCGCAGGCGATCCGCGAGGGTGTCGCGCGGAGCCATCGCGGCGAGGTCCTCCCGGCGCTGCCGGAGACGCGCCTCTACCACGTGCGGGTGGCGGGCGAGACCGTCGGGGTGCTCGGCGTTGCGCCCGGCCCCGGGGCACGGACCGTGACGTTCTCCGGCGTTGCGATCGCACCCGAACGCCGCGGGCGCTCGATCGCGCAGCGCGCGGTGCGGATCGCCGAGCGGCGGCTGCGGCGCGAGGGCGTCCGCGCGTTCTACGGGCGCGCGCCGCGCGGCAACGGGCGGGGGCTCTACTTCTGGCTGCGCGCGGGCTACGCGCCGCTGCACTCGCTCCGTCCCGAGGACGACGCGAGCTGGTTCCGGCTGCCTACTCCGTAGTCTCCTCGCTGCGCTCGCTCGCTCGCCGCTCGCGCTCGGCGGCCTGGCGGGTCGCGAGGTACTCGCGGGCGCGGCGGCGGTACCAGACGGCGAAGACCACGGCGCAGAGCAGCGCGGCGGTGATGTCCAGCGCAGGCAGCGCGTCGGTGGGGACGAGGGTCGCGATCCGCCCCAGCCAGTAGCCCACCAGCAGCACGAGCAGGACGAAGAGGAGGCTCGTGCGCCCGCCCGGCCGTGCGTCGGCGGCAGCGCTGGGCGGCGCCTGTGCGTCGCCGCGCCGCGGGCGGAAGCGTCGGCGGCGACGCGCCACCGCGGCTAGGGGCCGTCGATGCGGCGGAAGCGGCGACGCCTCGAGCGCGCCGGCGCCTCGGCCGGAGGCGGGCTCGCCTGCGGGGGCGGAGGTGGCGCGGGAACCGGCGGAGGTACCGGCGGCATCGCAACCGTGCCCGCGTGCGCGCCGGGTGGCGCCCCCAGCGGGTCGAACCCAGGCGGGGGCGCCTGGAAGCCCTCGGCCTGGACGCTGCCGCGGATCACCTCCAGGCAGCGGTTGCAGAAGAACTGCAGTACGGGCTCGTCGCAGTCGCCGACCCAGACGTCGCCGCAGTCGATGCCGGGGATGTCGTTGCGCGGATTGAGGTGAAAGAGCACGCCGCAACTGCTGCAGTCGGAGAGCAACTGGGCGTTGGTCTCGGAGACCTCGCAGATCACGCAGGTGTGGGTCGGGGCCGAAGTCATGGCGTCCCTCCTCGTGAGGCGGCCGCTAGCGCACGGCGGAGCGCCAGGGGCCGCCGGACGCGGCGCTTTCCTCGTAGCGCTCGATGCAGGGGTCGCAGCTGAAGCTGAAGCCGCAGGCCTGCCCGAAGGTCGCCGCCCCGCAGCTGCGGCCCAGCGCCTGCTGGCTGAGGTCGATGTGGAAGACGGCCCCGCACTCGGCGCAGTCCGCCATCTCCTTCGGCGAGCCCTCGAGGCCGCAGACGGCGCACGCCACGAGCTCCGGGGCGGGAGCCGCCTCGGCGGGCCGGCGCTGGGCGGGCAGCGTGCTCATCGTGTCTCCGTCTCGACGGCGGCGCGCCCCCCGCGGCGGGGGCCCGCCCCCCCCCCCCCCAATCCCGGGGGGGGCGCGCCCCCCCCACGCCCCGGCCCCCCCCCCCCCGCCCCGCCCCCCGCCGCCCCCCCCCCCCC
>VXMT01000097.1:1937-3239 GCA_009840965.1 Chloroflexota bacterium | reverse complement strand
TACATGTACTCCGCGACCTGCTGCAGCGTGTCGAGGCCCACGAGGTCGCAGAGCGTGAGCGGCCCCATCGGGTGGCCGCAGCCGAGCTGCATCCCGCGGTCGATGTCCTCGGTGCTGGCGACCCCGCGCTCGAGCGCGCGGATCGCGTCGAGCAGGTAGGGCACCAGCAGCAGGTTCACGGTGAAGCCGGACTGGTCCTTCGCCGCGATCGGCTCCTTGCCGATCTCCCGCGCGAAGGCCGTGGCCCGCTCGAACGTCTCGTCCGAGGTTGTGACCGTGCGCACCACCTCGACCAGCCGCATCGCCGGCACGGGGAAGAAGAAGTGCATCCCCACGAAGCGGTCAGCCCGACCCGTCGACCCCGCCATCGCCGCGACCGTCAGGCTCGAGGTGTTCGAGGCGAAGACCGCGTCCGGCTGCACGGCCGCGTCCGCCTCGCGCCAGACCGCGCACTTCAGGTCGAGGTCCTCGGTGACCGCCTCGATCACGATGTCGCAATCGGCGAGATCGACGAGGTCGGTCGTGGCGTGGAGCCGCCCCTCGATGGCGGTGCGGTCCTCGGCGGAGAGCCGCCCGCGCTCGGCGGCCGAGTCGAGCGCGCGCAGGATCGAGGACATGCCCCGCTCCAGTGGCTCCTGGCCTGCCTCGCGCACGTGGGTCTCGAAGCCCGCCGTGGCGCAGACCTGGGCGATGCCGCCGCCCATCTGCCCGCAGCCGAGCACTCCGACGCTGCGAACGCCGCTCTCCGCCATCGTCATCCTCCTGCTACGTGAGCGGCGCGGGTGCGCCGCTAGTTGAACGCCTCGACGATGACGGCCGCGCCCTGGCCGCCGCCGATGCACGCGGAGCCCAAGCCGTAGCGCTTGCCCTCGCGGCGCAGCGCGTGCAGCAGGTGCGCCGTGATGCGCGCGCCGCTCGCGCCGACCGGGTGCCCGATCGCGATCGCGCCGCCGTGCACGTTCGTCCGCTCGCGATCGAGGCCCAGCTCGCGCTCGACCGCCAGGTACTGGGCGGCGAACGCCTCGTTGACCTCGATCAGGTCCATCTCGTCGAGGCCGAGGCCGGTCTGCTCCAGCACGTCGCGGATCGCGGGCGCGGGTCCGATGCCCATGTGCGCCGGGTCCACCCCCGCCACGGCCCAGCCGATCAGCCGGCCGATCGGCTCGAGGTCGTTCGCCGCGGCGTAGTCCTCGCTGGCCACGACGAGCGCGGCCGCGCCGTCGCAGATGCCGGAGGCGTTGCCCGCGGTGGTGACGCCGCCCTCGCGGAAGACCGTCGGCAGCTCGGCGAGGCCCTCGAGGG
>VXMT01000097.1:0-1927 GCA_009840965.1 Chloroflexota bacterium | reverse complement strand
CCTCGAGGGTGGTGTCGGCGCGGATGTGCTCGTCGGCGCGGAACTCCGTCTCGCGCCCGCGCCGCCCCACCATGATCGGCGTCACCTCGTCGTCGAAGACGCCGTCCTCCCAGGCCTGCCGGGCGCGCCGCTGCGAGCCGAGGGCGACCTCGTCGACCTCGTCGCGGTCGAGCTCGTAGCGCTGCGCGAGGTTATCGGCGGTCTCGCCCATCGAGAGGCCGCAGTAGCGGTCGCTCAGCGACTCCCAGAGCGAGTCCTCCAGCTCCGCCTGCGCGGCGAGGCGCAGACCCCAGCGCGCGCCTCGCACCACGTGTGGAGCCTGGCTCATCGACTCGGTGCCGCCGGCGAGCACGAGGTCGGCGCGGCCGAGCATGATCTGCTGCGCGCCCTGCGTGATCGCCTCGAAGCCGGAGCCGCAGAGCCGGTTCACGGTCAAGGCGGGGGTCTCGATCGGCAGCCCGGCCTCAAGGCCGATGTGGCGCGCGAGGTAGATCGCGTCGGCCGAGGTCTGCTGCACGTTGCCGAAGACGACGTGGTCGAACGCCTCGGCCGCCACGCCCGAGGCGGCGATCGCGTCGCGCGAGACGGCGGCGCCGAGCTGCGTGGCGCTGAGGTCCTTGAGCGAGCCGCCGAAGCTGCCGAAGCCGCTGCGCACGCCGGAGAGGAAGACGGCGTCCCGCCCGCGTGTCTGCGTCGTCATGCGCCTCGCCCTCCCGCACCGGTGCGCGTCGCCCGGCCGCGCGGCGAGGATACACCGGCCCTCCCCGCGCGGCGTACGATGCGCGGCGGCGCGAGCGCGATGCGAGGGCGGAGGACGGCGATGGACCTGGAGCTGACGGGCAAGGTGGCGATCGTGACCGGCGCGAGCCGCGGCATCGGCAAGGCGGTGGCGCGCGAGCTGGCCCTCGAGGGCGCGGACGTCGCCGCCGTCGCTCGGGGTCGCGAGGCGCTGGAGGCGACCGCCGCCGAGATCGCGGCGGAGAGCGGCCGCCGCGTGCTGGCGCTGACCGCCGACACATCCGACGACGCGTCGGTACGGGCGATGGTGCAGGCGGCGCACGAGGCCTTCGGGCGGATCGACATCCTCGTCAACAACGCCGCCTCGCCGGGCAGCGCGCTGCCGCCGGTCCCGCTCGCGGAGCTGAGCGACGATCACGTGCGCGCGGATATCGAGGTGAAGGTGCTCGGCTACCTGCGCACGGCGCGGGCGGTCGCGCCGCTCATGCGCGAGCAGGGCTGGGGCCGGATCATCAACATCTCCGGCCTCGGCGCGCGCCGCGCCGGCAACACCTCGGGCAGCATCCGCAACGTCGGCGTCGCGGCGCTGACGAAGAACCTCGCGAACGAGCTCGGGCCGGACGGGATCAACGTCACCGTCGTGCACCCCGGCGGCACGCGCACCGAGCGCACCGAGGAGATGATCGCCCGGCGCACGGCCTCGGAGGGCCTCTCTCGCGAGGAGATCGAGCGGCGCCTCGACGGGGCCAACTCGATCCGCCACCTCGTCGACGCCCGCGAGGTCGCCTATGTCGTCGCCTTCCTCGCCTCCCCGAAGTCGATCTCGATCAACGGCGACGCGATCGCCACCGGCGGCGGCCCGGACACGGCGATCCACTACTAGCGGCGGTTGCGCTCAGCCCCGGCCATTGGGGTGCGAGCGGCAGGGCGGCCAATGGGCCTGTGTGCGTCCTCGGGAGTCCGGCGTGCCCCCTCACCCCAACCCTCTCCCCCAGGAGAGGGGGCCGGAAGGGAGAGCGGGCCGAGGGTCCGTTTCCTCATCCCCGTCATTCCGGCGAAAGCCGGAATCCAGCCGAGCCGCGCGGAGCGCGCGCTCGCCCGACGCCCGGAAGGCACGAGCCTTCGGAGGGCAACAACCCACCGAGGTGGGGGCATCTGCGGGCAAGGGGCCCTCACCCCCGCCCTCTCC
>VXMT01000220.1 GCA_009840965.1 Chloroflexota bacterium | reverse complement strand
AGGGCGGGGGTGAGGGGGAAGACTCCCGCGCGCCTCCGAACGCCCCGATGGCGCACCGCAATCCCGGTGGGCGGACCCTCCCTCACGCTAACCCTCTCCCTCGGGGAGAGGGGACCGGAGGGAGAGGGGACACAAGCCGGGGAGGTCTATGCGACGGCGTCGGCCGGGGGCTCGAGCAGCGCGCCTTCGAGCACCAGCTCGATCGTCATGGTGTGGGCGCAGGCCCGGCGATGGACGAAGAAGTCGCAGCTGCACTGCCAGCGGCCGTGTTCGAGGCGCACCTCGTGGGTGCTGTTGTCCCCGGCCACCGAGACCGTCAGTTGCGTGACGTGCAGGCGATCCCGCTCTCGCGCGTAGCGGTGCGCCTTCGCGACCTTCCCGATCATCCCGGACTCCATGTGTCTTCCTTCATCGCGGGGCGTCTGGACACACGAGCGCCGCGGACCGGCCGCGGCGCGTTGAGGGGTTTCCGTCGGCGTGCTCACCCATCGCCCTGAGCCTAGAATCCCGCCCGCCCGCGAGTCAACCACCCCGTCGCGGCGAGGCGCGAAACGCTCTCAGAACCGCGCCAGCGCGCGGTAGCGCGGGCCCTCGGGACGCAGCCACGAGCGCACCAGCACCAGCTCCCGCGCGACGAACGGGGCCGGCTCGGGCGCGGCCAGCGCGCGCACCGAGGCGGCGATGGCGCGCCGCTCGCCGCCCCGCGCCTGGCGTCGCACGCGCGCGATCGTGAGGTGCGCGCGCAACTCGCGCCGCTGCTCCGGCAGCCCGGCGGCGGCGACCGCCGTCTCGACGCGCGCCGCCAGCGCCCGCAGGCCTTCCACGTCGCCGCCGACCCCCAGCCAGATCGCCCCGCCGCGCGACCCGCCGAACATCCCCGGCGCGCCGAGCTCGAGCGCGATCTCGACGGGCGGGACGGCCTCGCGCAGCGCCGCCTGCAACGGCTCGAGCCGCTCCCCGTCGACCTCGCCGAGGAAGCGCAGCGTGAGGTGCAGCAGCTCCGGCCGCACGAGGCGCAGCAGGCCCGGGTGCGCCTCGTCCAGCGCCGCTGCCGCCTCGGCGGCTGTCCGTCGCCAGGCCTCGGGCGGCTCGATCGCGATGAAGAGGCGCACGCTAGTCGATGCTCTCCCGCTGCAAGAGGCGACTGCTCAGGTCCGAGCACTGCTGCGCATGGCGGAGCTCCATCGGCATCCCGGCGATCAGTCGAGCCGGAAGAAGCGCGCGGCGTTGTCGCCGAGCAGCGCCTCGCGCAGCGCCGGGTCGGCGACCGCCGCGCGCGCCTCGGCGAGGTCGCGGTCCTGCGCGCGCAGCGGGTAGTCGGAGCCCCACATCACCAGCTCCGGCCCCACCAGCTCCGCCACCGCCTCGAAGACGCGCGGCTCGTAGAGCAGCGCGCTGGCCGCCGAGTCGAAGGCGAGCCGGCCCCCGGCGAGCAGCGCGCGCACCTCCGGCATCAGCGCGAAGAAGGGCAGGCCGCCGCCCCAGTGCCCCGCGATCACCCGCAGCTCCCCCTGCTCCAGCAACCGCCACAGCCCGCTCGGCGTGAAGCCGCCGCCCTTGCCGCCGTAGGCGTGCCCGACCGGCTCCGAGGCGTGCGCGAGCAGCGGCAGCTCCAGCCCCGCCGTGACCTCGGCCAGCCAGGCCGCCGCCTCGTCCTCGTCGCGATCGCCGGGCCGCACCTCGCCGAGGCCGCGCGCCCCCGCCGCGGCGTAGTCGCGCGTCCGCGCCCGCGCATCGCCGTCCTCGAAGGCGATCGGCACGAAGGGCAGCAGCCTGCCGTCGGCCTCCGTGGCGGCGCTCAGCAGGTACTCGGCGTGCTCCTCGGCGTGCCCGCGATCGCGCCACCAGAAGCCGGCGGCGCCCGCGCGGTCCACGCCGGCGCCGTCCATCGAGGCGATCAGCTCGGCGGCGCTGGCCATGCGCGCGCGGGCGTCGCCGTAGAGCGCGGCGAATCCGGCGTCCGCGCGCGCCAGCTCCTCGCGGCGCGCGATCATCGCCGGCGGGAAGACGTGGCTATGGACATCGACGATCATCCGGGGCATCGTACGCTGGAAGCGGGTCTCCGCCGCACGCCGCTCCCCGCCGTCCGACCGGGACAGCGATGACAGACGAACCGGCCACCGAAGCCAGCATCCCGACCACCCGCTCCGACGCCGCGCAGTTGCGCGCCCTCGTGGAGGCGCTGCTCTTCGTCTCCGACGGACCGGTGGCGATCGGCGCGCTCGCGCGCGCGCTCGACGTCACCCCGCGCCGCATCGAGCTCACGCTCGACGCCCTCGAGCAGGCACTTGTCGATCACGGCGTGCAGCTGCAGCGCGGCCCGGAGGGCGCGCAGCTGATCACCGCGCCGGAGGCCGCCGAGGTCGTGGAGCACTTCCTGGGACTGGAGTCGGCGCGGCGGCTCTCCACGGCGGCGCTCGAGACGCTGGCCGTGATCGCGTACCGCCAGCCGGTGACGCGCGCCGCGATCGAGGCGATTCGCGGCACCAGCAGCGACCACGTACTGGCCACGCTGCGCGCGCGCGGGCTCGTCGAGCGGGTCGGCCGCGCCGCCGGCCCCGGCCGGCCCTCGCTCTACGGCACGACGCAGCGCTTCCTGGAGCACTTCGGCCTGCGCCAATCCTCGGAGCTGCCAGGGCTCGACGAGTTCGCCGAGCGCCTCGGCGTCGCCCCGCCCGCGGACCAGCCGGGGTTGCTCGACGGGCAGCCGCCGGCGGAGGACGGCGCCCCGCCCGATGACGAGGACGCCGCGCCCCCGGTGGACGAGCCCCGCACGGCCGCGGCGGTCGGCGCCGCGAGGTCGGAGTTCGACGCGCCGCCGCCCGAAGCGCCCGGCTCGGGCAGGGACGGCGACGGCGCGGCCGCGCTCCCGGACGCGGCGGGTCCTCGCCAGCCCTCGCTCGGGCTCTAGGCGCGCCGCGGCGGGCCGATGGTCACGATCAGCGTGCTGCTGACGCTGCACCTGCCCGGCGTGCGCAGCCTCAAGGAGAAGCGCGCCGTCGTGCGCTCGCTGACCGCGCGGCTGCGCGGGCGGCTCGACCTCAGCGCCGCCGAGGTGGGCGCGCAGGATCAGCCGCGGCGCGCACAGATCGGCTTCGCCGTCGTCTCCGGCGACCTCGCGACCGCGCGGCGGCTGGCCGCCGAGGCGCAGCGCTTCGCCGCCGGCGAGCTGATCGGCCGCGCCGAGATCATCGACCGCGCGATCGAGGAGTCGGTGCTACACCCGGATTGAGGCGGCCTCAGCAGGCGGCGCCGCCCTCGTGGCCCGCG
>VXMT01000292.1 GCA_009840965.1 Chloroflexota bacterium | reverse complement strand
CGCCGCGCGGCTGCGCGCCGCTAGTGGGGGTGCGGGTGGTCGTGGTGGTGCTCCGAGCCCTCACGGGGCTCCCCGGAGTCGCTTCAGCAGCCGGGTTGGCCGAGGTTGCCGCAGCACATCGAGAGCGTGCGCGCCATGGTCCACTTGTTGCGCGCGAAGAGGCCGACCTTCACGAAGAACGGCGCATCGTAGTCGCGGAAGTTGAGGTAGGTGGTGCGCCAGCTCCTCGCGGTGCCGACGACGAGGCGGCGTACCCAACTCCAGGGATTCGGCACGCCGCACCTCCGGTCCACCCTCGCCCCTACAGAGTAGCGCCTCGACCTCCGGATCCGAGGAGGCTAGTGGTGGTGCGGGTGATCCGGGTGATCGTGGTGGTGGTCGTGCGAGCCCTCACGGGGCTCCTCGGACTCGCGTCAGCAGCCCGGTTCGCCGAGGTTGCCGCAGCAGAGCGAGAGCGTGCGCATCTTGATCAAGTTGTTGCGAAGGAAGAGGCGGAGCTTCACCGAGCGCGGGGCGTCGTAATGGCGAACGTTGAGGTAGGCGATACGCCAGCCGTCGAGGATTTCACGCAGCCAGCGCCAAGCGTTCGCCATGCCGCACGCTCCGATTCACCCTGCTGATACAGGGTAGCGCCTCGACCGCCTCGGGCGCGCCGAGGTCGCCCGATCCAAAGGCGATGTGCTGGTATGCTCCCCCGGACGCGCCGGAGCGGCGCGCGGGGAGCACCGAACGGGGAACCGCCGATGTTCATCATGTACTTCACCGAGCAGCCGATGTCCGCCTACCCCGAGGAGGAGGCGCGCAAGCGCGACGGCCTGACCGTGCTCCGCTTCTCGAACGAGTTCTACGACTCCGATGCGGGCAGCCAGATCTATCAGGACCGGCTCGCCGAGTACCAGCTTGTCGACGAGGTCGGCTTCGACGGGATCATGCTCAACGAGCACCACAACGCGCCGTTCTGCATGCAGCCGCAGATCCAGATCTGGGCCTCGATCCTCGCGGCAGTCACCAACAACGTGAAGATCGTGCTGCTCGGCGTGCCCCTGCCGCTGCGCGACAACCCGGTCGCGACGGCCGAGGAGCTCGGCATGATCGACATGATCTCGCAGGGCCGCCTCGTGCCCGGCCTGATCCGCGGCGGCGGCACCGAGCAGTTCGCGATGAACGCCAACCCCGCCTACAACCGCGACCGCCTCGAGGAAGCGCACGACCTGATCATCAAGACCTGGACCACGCCCGGACCGTTCCGCTGGGAGGGCGACCAGTACCACTTCCGCGTCGTCAACCCCTGGGCGCTGCCGATGCAGAAGCCGCACCCGCGCATCTGGGTGCCCGGCACCTCCAGCCTGGAGACCGTGCAGTGGGCGGCGGCGCACCGCTACCCCTACATCGGCCTCGGCACGGACGAGCGAGCGCAGAAGCGCATCATGGGCACCTACAAGGAGGTCGCCGCCGAGAAGGGCTACGAGGTCGGCACCTGGAACTTCGGCCAGACGATCCACTTCCACGTGCAGGACACGATGGAGCAGGCGATGCGCAACGCGCGCGAGTTCATGTGGATGGCGGGCGAGTTCACCGGGCTCGGCCACCCCGTGTGGAGCTCGCCCTCGGGCTACCTCTGGGGCGCGCCGGACTCCCCGGCCGCGATCGCCAGGCGGCGCGGCGCCGTGGCCCGCAACAACCAGCGCCAGGGCGCCAAGGGCCTGCGCTCCGCCGGCGGCGGCGCCGACACCGGCGCCACGCTGCAGAAGCACCTCGACGACCTGACCTGGATCATGGGCGACCCGGACCACGCGATCGCGCAGCTCCGCAAGGTCCTCGAGCAGACCCGCCCCGGCATCGTCAGCTTCTACGCAACCGACGGCCACATCAGCCACCGCGACAACATGCGCAACATCGAACTGATCGGCGAGAAGGTCATCCCCGCTATGCGCGAGATGGCCGAGGAACTCGACCTCAAGAGCCCCTTCGAGGTCGACGTGCCGATCAGCCTCGCCACGACCCCACCCGAGGATCTCAAGCCCTACGAATACTCCATCGAGGACGACCCGATGTTCGCGAACATCGCCTAGTACGAAGCGAGCGACCCACCGGGCGATCGGGCAGGAGTTGGGCAGCCGGGAATGACGGGCGCCGTCGCCGGCCTGCGCGTTGTCGAGGCCGGCGGAGGCAAGGCCATCGCCTACGCGGGCAAGCTGCTGCGCGACCTCGGCGCGTCCGTCATCAAGATCGAGCCGCCCGATGGCGACGCGATCCGCGAGCACGGCCCCTTCCCCGGCGACGAGCCAGACCCCGAGCGCAGCGGGCAGTTCGTCTACCTCAACGGCGGCAAGGACGGCGCGCGGCTCGACCTGGCGAGCGAGGACGGCCGCGCCGCCCTCGAGGCGCTGCTCGCGGACGCCGACGTGCTGCTGCACTCCTTCCGGCCCGGCGAGGCGCGGGCGCTGGGCCTCGACGAGGAGCGCCTGCGGGCCGCGCACCCGGAGCTCGTGCTGACGGCCGTCACCACCTTCGGGCACAGCGGGCCCTACGCCGAGTGGAAGGGCGCGACGCTGCTCGCCTACTGCGGCGCGGGCGTCGCCTACCGCCTCGGCGACCCGCAGCGCGAGCCGCTGACCGCGCCGCTCGACGCCGCCGACGTGCAGCACGCCGGGGTGCAGGCGACGGTGGCGACGCTGATCGCGCTGCACCACCGCGACCGCATCGGGCGCGGCCAGTTCGTCGACATCAGCTCGCTCGAGGCGGCGAACGTCGCGGTCTGGGGGCACGGCATCCCGCAGGTGGCCTACCTCGGCCAGGCGATCCCGCAGCGGAACGGGCAGAACCTGAGCGGCGGCGTCTGGGGCGTCTACCCCGTCAAGGACGGGCACCTCTCGACGATGACGCACATGGGGCGGCACTGGACCGCGTTCCTCGACGGTCTCGGCAACCCGGAGTGGGCGCGCGACGAGCTGATCCGCGGCCTCGGCGAGGCGCAGATCCGCCGCAACCTCGATCCCGAGCAGGCGGAGCGCGTGCAGCGCGTTCTGCGCGGCGAGATGGTCGCGCACCTCTCGCGGCTGACCAAGGCCGAGCTGTGGGAGATCACGCGCCGCGAGCGCATCCCCTTTCAGCCCGTGCTCACGGTCCCCGAGGTCTGCGAGTCCGACTACGCGGCCGAGCGCGATCTGCTCGTCGAGGCGCCGGGCGTCGAGCCGCCGCTGCGCGTCCCCGGCGCGCCCTACCGCATGGCCGGCACGCCCTGGATCCCACCCGGCCCGCCGCCCCGCCTCGACG
>VXMT01000181.1 GCA_009840965.1 Chloroflexota bacterium | reverse complement strand
CGTCGAGTACTTCGTCTCCTACTACGACTACTACCAGCCCGAGGCCTACATCCCACGCACCGACACCTACATCGCCAAGGACGCAGACATCAACGACGAGATCGACAAGATGCGCCACTCGGCGACACGCGCGCTCTTCGAGCGCCGCGACGTGCTGATCGTCGCCTCGGTGTCCTGTATCTACGGCCTCGGCGAGCCGGGCGAGTACGAGTCGTTCGTCGCGAAGATGCACGTGGGGCGGCACGTCAACCGCAACTCGCTGATCCGCCAACTGGTCGACATGCAGTACGCGCGTAACGACATGAACCTCGTGCGCGGCACCTTCCGCGTGCGCGGCGACACGCTGACGATCTTCCCCGCCTACGAGGACGTCGCCGTGCGCGTCGACTTCTGGGGCGACGAGATCGAGCGCATCGTCACCGTCGACCCGCTCTCCGGCGAGCTGCTGACGGCGCAGGATCGCTTCTCGATCTATCCGGCGAAGCACTTCGTCACCTCGACCGACCGGCTCGAGCTCGCCATCAAGAACATCGAGGAGGAGCTGCGCGAGTGCTCCGTCGCGCTCCGCGGCGCGGGCCAGATCCTCGAGGCGACGCGGCTCGAGGAGCGCACGCGCTACGACCTCGAGATGCTGCGCGAGAGCGGCTACTGCTCCGGCATCGAGAACTACTCACGGCACCTCCAGGGGCGCGGGGCCGGCTCGACGCCTTGGACGCTGCTCGACTACTTCCCGGACGACTGGCTGGTCTTCATCGACGAGTCGCACATCGCCATGCCGCAGGTGCGGGGGATGTACTTCGGGGACATCCGGCGCAAGCAGACGCTGGTCGACTTCGGCTTCCGGCTGCCCTCGGCGCTCGACAACCGCCCGCTCGACTTCGCGGAGTTCGAGCAGCACCTCAACCAGGTGATCTTCGTCTCCGCCACGCCGGGCCCCTACGAGCTGGAGCAATCCGAGCGGGTCGCCGAGCAGGTGATCCGCCCGACGGGCATCGTCGACCCGGTCGTCGAGGTGCGCGAGACGCAGGGGCAGATCGACGACCTGCTCGCCGAGGTGCGCGCGCGGGCCGAGCGCCGCGAGCGCGTCCTCGTGACGACACTGACCAAGAAGATGGCCGAGGACCTGACCGACTACCTGCTTGAGATGGACGTAAAGGCGCACTACCTCCACTCCGAGATCGACACGCTCGAGCGCGTCGACATCCTGCGCGACCTGCGGCAGGGCGTGTACGACGTGGTGGTCGGCATCAACCTGCTGCGCGAGGGTCTCGACCTGCCCGAGGTCTCGCTGGTCTGCATCCTCGACGCGGACAAGGAGGGCTACCTGCGCTCCGGCGGATCGCTGATCCAGACGATCGGCCGCGCTGCCCGCCACGCCGAGGGCCGCGTGATCATGTACGCCGACACCGTCACGGACTCGATGCGCACCGCCCTCGGCGAGACGGAGCGGCGGCGCGCGATCCAGCTCGCCTGGAACGAGCGCCACGGCATCGAGCCGGCGGGCATCAGCAAGGAGATCCGCGACATCACCGACGGCCTGCGCGTCGCCGAGGAGTCGCCGGCCTACGTCGTCGCCACGGACCTGCCCCGGGACGAGTTGCTGCGCATGATCAAGGAGCTGGAGTCGCAGATGAAGTCGGCCGCGCGCGAGCTGGAGTTCGAGCGCGCCGCCCAGCTCCGCGACCAGATCGTCGAGCTGCGTCGCGAGCTCGTCGGAGACACCCCCGAGGGCCTGCGCGCCTTCGACGCCCCCTCGCCCCGCCCACAGCGCGCCGACGCGCCCACCGGGCGTCGCGGCCGCTGGCGGCGCGGGCGGTAGCTGCTACTCCCGCTCACCCACCGGCGCAACGGGCGCCGACGGCGATTCGTCGAGACCGGCGCTGCCGTCGTCCGCGTCGAGCAGGACGGGGCGGGAGCCGGAGCCGCCCTCGGGGGCTCCGACGATGCCCTGGCCCTCGAGCTCGTCCATGACGCGCGCGGCGCGCGGGTAGCCGATGCGCAGGCGGCGCTGTAGCAGCGAGGTCGAGATGTGATCGTGCTCGCGCGCCAGCTCGAGCGCCTTCGTGACCATCGGGTCGACCTCGGAGGATGGGCCGGGACCGCCCGCCTCGAGGGCGGATGCTTCCTCGGCGGCCTCGTCGATCAACTCGTCGAAGCTGGGCGGGCGCAGGTCCTCGAAGCGATCGTGCGTCCAGAAGTCAACGAGCTCCTCGATCTCTCCGTCGGAGACGAAGACGCCCTGCAGGCGGGTCGGCTTCCCCTGATCCTTGGGCTGGTAGAGCATGTCGCCCTTGCCGAGTAGCTTCTCGGCACCGCCGCCGTCGAGGATGGTGCGCGAGTCCACCTGCGAGGAGACCGCGAAGGCGATCCGCGTCGGGAAGTTCGCCTTGATCAGCCCCGTCACGACATCCACGGAGGGCCGCTGCGTGGCGACCACGAGGTGGATGCCGGTCGCCCTCGCGAGCTGCGCGAGGCGCACGAGCTGGTGCTCCACCTGGTAGGGCGCGGCCAGCATCAGGTCGGCCAACTCGTCGATGACGACGACCCAGTAGGGCAGGCGGCCGCTGCCGGCCTGCTCGTTGTAGCGCTCGATGTTGCGCACGCCGACGTTCGCGAAGCGGCGGTAGCGCGACTCCATCTCGTGGATCACGGCCTGCAGCGTGCCGACGACCTTGTCCATGTCGATCACGATCTCGCTGAAGGCGAGGTGCGGCACGTCGGCGAAGGGGGCGAGCTCGACGCGCTTCGGGTCGATCAGCACGAAGCGTAGTTGCTCCGGCGAGAAGTTCATCAGCAGGCAGGCGATGATCGAGTTGAGGCAGACCGACTTGCCCGATCCGGTCGCGCCCGCGATCAGCAGGTGCGGCATCGAGGCGAGGTCGGCGACGACGGGCGAGCCCGAGACGCCGGAGCCGAGCGCGATCGGCAGCGGCGAGTTGCCCGCCGTCTTCGCGAACTCGCGCGACTCCACCACGCTGCGCAGCGTCACCACCGAGGAGCTGGCGTTCGGCACCTCGATGCCCACGACCGAGCGGCCGGGCACGGGCGCCTCTATGCGCAGCGCCGGAGCTGCGAGGGCGAGCGCGAGGTCGTTCTGCAGCGCGGTGATGCGGTTGACGCGCACGCGCGTGCGCGAGATCTCGATCTGCTTCGTACGCGGCTGGCCGTCCTCGTCGAGCACCGGCTCGCCCTCGGGCGTGCGTTCCTGGACGGTGCGGGTTCGCACGTCCCAGCCGGGCTCGACGCCGAACTGGGTGACGGTCGGCCCCTCGTTGATCTGCGAGACGGCTGC
>VXMT01000163.1 GCA_009840965.1 Chloroflexota bacterium | reverse complement strand
GAGGGGGATCGAGAGAGTCAGCGCACGGAGCCGTGCGTGAGAACCTAGAGGCCGCGCTTCGCGGGAGCCGTCTCCTGTTGCGCGGTGGCCTCGTCCGGCGCGTGGCCGTTGCCCTGCGAGGGCGTCTCGGCGTCCGCGTCGATCTCGACGACGCCGCCCTCGGCGAGGGTCCCGGCGTCGTCCTCAGCCTGCGGCTCGTCCCCGGCCGGTTCGTCATCCGCGACCGCAGCGTCGTTGGTCCAGGGCTCGCGCTCGTCCTTCTGGCCGGTCAGCTCGTCCTCGGTGAGGGAGGCGATCGCTTCTTCCTCGCTCTGGCCGTTGCGCAGCCGCCGCGTGATCGCGACGCCCGCGAGCACTACCAGCGAGGTGGAGACCGCGGCGCCGCCTGCGATGAACTTGTGGCGCTTCACCAGGTCCGGGAAGCGCTCGAGGCCGCGGTATGCGAGCCGCACGGCGTCGTTCGCCGCGCCCTGCAGTCGTTCGCCTCCGCTGGCATGCTTGAGTTCGTCGGGGAGCTTGCTCATCGTCGTGTCTCCTGGGACCGGGGCGCCGCGCCGGCAGCGGGCCTCAACCGATCGTCCGGAACAGGTTGGCCATCTCCAGCGCCGCGCGCATGGCCTCGTCGCCCTTGTTCCCCGCCGAGCCGCCGGAGCGAGCCCGCGCCTGCGCCATCGTGTCGCAGGTGAGCACGCCGAACGCGACGGGAAGGTTGAATTCCTGGGCCACCATGGTAATGCCTCGGGCCGCTTCGCTGCACACATAATCGAAGTGCGGGGTCTCGCCGCGCACGACCGCGCCGAGGCAGACGATCGCATCGTAGCCGCCCACGCCCGCCAGCCTGCGCGCCGCCTGCGGCAGCTCGAACGCGCCCGGCACGCGCACGACGTCGAGCGAGTCCTCGCCGACGCCGAACTCGCGGGCGGTCGCGAGCGCGCCCCGCAGCAGCGGCTCCGTCACAATCTCGTTGAAGCGCGAAACCACGACCGCGAGGCGCAGATCCGATCCGTCGAGGCCGCCCTCGTAGTCCGCCACGCTAGCCCAGGTCCTCCGATTCGAGCATGTGGCCCATCTTCTCGCGCTTCGTCCGCAGGTACTGCGTGTTGTGCGCGTTCGGCTCCACCTCGATCGGGACACGCTCGACGATCTCGAGGCCGAAGCCCTCGAGGCCCGAGCGCTTCGTCGGGTTGTTCGTCATCAGGCGCAGCTTGCGCACGCCGAGGTCGACGAGGATCTGCATCCCGATGCCGTACTCGCGGCCATCGGCGGGGAGGCCGAGCGCCTCGTTGGCCTCGACGGTGTCCATGCCGCTGTCCTGCAGGCGGTAGGCGCGGATCTTGTTGTGCAGGCCGATGCCGCGTCCTTCCTGGTCCATGTAGACGACGACCCCGCGGCCGGCGCTCGCGACGCGCCGGATCGCCTCCTCGAGCTGCTCGCCGCAGTCGCAGCGCAGCGAGCCGAAGACATCGCCGGTCACGCACTGGTCGTGGACGCGCGCGAGAACGGGCTCCTCGGTGTCCACGTTGCCCATGACGAAGGCCTGGTGCTCCTTCGCGTCGATCAGCGTGCGGTAGGTGACGGCCCGGAAGTCGCCGTAGGCCGTCGGCAGTGCCGACTCGGCGACGCGCTCGATCAGCGAGTCCATGCGCAGGCGGTACGCGATCAGGTCGTTGACGGTGACGATCTTCAGCTCGTGCTCGCGCGCGAACTCGATCAGGTCGGGCATGCGCGCCATCGTCCCGTCCTCGCGCATGATTTCGCAGATCACGGCCGCCGGGTAGCGGCCCGCCAGCTTCGCGAGGTCCACCGAGGCCTCGGTCTGTCCCGCCCGCACCAGCACCCCGCCCTCGCGGGCGCGAAGGGGGAACATGTGCCCGGGCTGCGTCAGGTCTTCCGGCCCGGCCTCCGGGTCCACGAGCACCTCGACGGTGCGCGAGCGGTCGGCGGCGGAGATACCCGTCGTCACGCCCTCGGCCGCCTCGACGGTGACGGTGAAGGCGGTGCCGAGCGGGGCGGTGTTGCGGGCGGTCATCAGCGGCAGGCCGAGCCTGTCGAGGCGCTCGCCGGTCATGGCGACACAGATCAGCCCGCGCGCGTGGACGGCCATGAAGTTGATCAGGTCGGGCGTGACCACGTCGGCGGGGAAGCAGACGTCGCCCTCGTTCTCACGGCCCTCGTCGTCGACGATGATCAGCGGGCGGCCCAGGCGGAACTCCTCGATGGCCTCGCCGACCTCGATCACGAGGCTCGAGTGGAAGGTGCTGGCACGTGAGCTGTCACCGTTACCGATCGCCGCTTGCTCGGACATGAGGTCCCCGCCTCCGCCTGCGTGACTCGACCGGGCCGATTCAGCGGTCCTGCGAGCGTGCGTCCAGCAACTGCTCAACGTAGCGGGCCAGCAGGTCGGTTTCGAGGTTGATGCTATCACCGGGCTGGCGGCTCGTCAGGTTCGTGTGCTCCTGCGTGTACTGCACGAGCGAGACGGAGAACGACTCCTCGTCACGCGCCATCACGGTCAGCGAGGCGCCGTCGAGGCAGACCGGCCCCTTCATCAGGATGTACGGCAGGTACTCCGCCGGCGGCCGGTAGCGGGCGATGATCGCCTCGCCCTCGGGCGTCAGGCTGTCCAGCGTGCAGGTCGTCTCCACCACGCCGCGCACGATGTGGCCGGAGAGCCGATCCATCGGCCGCACCGATCGCTCGAGGTTCACGCGCGCGCCGGGACCGGCTTCGCCGAGGTTGGAGCGCCGGAACGTCTCCGGCATTACGTCGAAGGTCAGCGAGTCGTCGCCGATCGCGCGGATCGTGAGGTCGACGCCGTTGACGGCGATCGAGTCGCCGAGCGCGGCATCCTCGAGGATTGCGCGGCAGGCGATGACCAGCTCGCCGCCCTCGCGCGAGCGGACCTCCCCGACCTCTTCGATGATTCCGGTGAACATGGCGTCCCGTTCCGCCATTCCACTGTACTCAGCGCAGGGGTTACCCGCCCGCGACCGCTACGGCTCGCCGGGCCAGGAGGGCAGGCCGCTAATCAGCGTGTCCTCGCCCAGCCGCGTGACGGAGACCTCGCGCAGGCGCGGGGCCTGCGCCATACGCTCGACGCCGCGGCCGGCGGCGGCGGCGGGCGCGGCGTCCGCGCCGATCACGAGCGGCGCGATCACCGCCTGCACGCGATCGACGAGGCGCGCGTCGAAGAGCGAGCCGAGCAGGACGCCGCCGCCCTCGATGAGCACGGTGATCGCGCCGCGCTCGCCCAGCGCCCGGATCAGCGCATCGAGGTCCACGTGGCCCTCGGCC
>VXMT01000107.1:2137-3332 GCA_009840965.1 Chloroflexota bacterium | reverse complement strand
CTCGCCCACCACGCGTCCAGCCAGAGGGCCGCCCAGAGCCCGGTCCCGACACCCATCAGAACCCCGGCCAGCAGGCCCCACCCGGCCGCGTCCCGGGGTTTCTCCCGCCTGGTCCGGACCGGGTTGCCGTGAAAGAGGCGGCGCCGCTCCAGGTAGTCGCCTATCTGGTCGCCGATGGCGTCGTCCAGCGTCTCGAGCGCCTCGTCCAGCGCATCGATCGTCGAGGCGCGCGCCGGCAGGCTGCCCAGTATCGTCCGCTCCCAGTCGTACTCAGGCGGCCCCTGCCGGGAGAGCCGGTAGAGGAAGCCGGCCCGCGTCGTGACGGCCTCGATCCGGAGCGTGCCGCGCTGGCACATCTCGATGAGGGATGCGAGCTTCGTCGGGCTCCACACCGCGTGGCCCACCAGCGCGGACACCGCCGCCGCGGGGAGCGAGCCGGCCGGCGGGACCCCCGTGCACCAGGGGCGTCGGCGCCCCTCGGACGCCTGCGGGGGCCGCTGCTTGGGCCAGAGCCACAGCGCGATGACGAGCAGCTGCGCCGCGACGACGCCCGCCGTCCGGAAGCCCCACGCCGCGAGCGGCCCCGGGTCCCTCTCCAGGCGGTCGGGGAAGCCGCTCTCGGCGATGGCCCCGCCCGGGTCCACCGCGAAGAGCACTCCCAGTGCGGCAAGGGCTCCCGCCGCCACCAGCACACTGAACATCGCCTACCCTGCCTCCGGGGTCGTGCGACCCCGCCGGGCTTGGCCCGACGACCGTTCTTCATGCCGCCTGCCGCGAGGCGCGGTCGCGCCGCGATACCGGCGCCGCGACGCGTGCGGGGCCGATCGCCCGGCGCAGCTGGACAACCGGTCACTCCCTACCGGACGTCCGGCCGCCACCACAGCGCCGGACGGCGCCCGCGGCTCACGTCGCGGTTCACGAGGCGCTGCGAGTACAGCGCGGTGAGCGTGCGGTAGACGGGCCGCAGGGGCAGGCCCAGCTCCGCGCTGATCTCGGACGCGGAGCGGCGCTCCCCGGGGCCCAGGGCCCCCAGCACCTGCTCTGCGTACTTGAGGGGCATCAGCCCAGCAGGTCGCCGGCGAGGGGGGCGAGCGATGCGAGCGCCGCCGTCCCGGGAACCGCGGCAGGCGCGACGCGCGGCGGGTCAGCGGGGCCGCGCAGGAGCGGGCCGCCCCCGCCCGCGGCGCCGCCCCCC
>VXMT01000107.1:0-2127 GCA_009840965.1 Chloroflexota bacterium | reverse complement strand
GGCAGCGGAGAGGCGGGCCCGCCGCTCGATGGCCCGCGGGCGTCGGCGGAGCTGCCACGCTGCGAGCCGCGCCCGGTCGTCTTCGTGCTCGAGCACGCCTCGCTCCACCGAGGGCGCCAGGGCGTCGGAGCCTCGACGCAGCCCGGTGCCTCTGCAGGCCGGCCGCCGCGCGGCTCGCGCGCAGCGGTGCGGCGGAGAAGCGCGCCGCGCCTCACCCGTACCGGCGGCGCTATCTCCTCGAGCGCGCCGGAGTCGCCCCTGTCGGTCCCGGGCGGCGGCTACCGGCGGTAGCGGGGCTCTATCAGCCGACGCTCGATCACCCCGAGGACCCGGAGCGCTCCGAGCGCGGCGATGAGGCCTGCACCGATGAACACGCCGCCGCTCGTCTCGAGCAGCGCGCGTCCCAGCACATCCTCGAACGACGGCCGGATGTCGACGATCGTCCACGACGCGAGCCAGTAGAGGACTGCGCCGACGAGAACCGTCGCCACCAGCCCGGCCACCAGGTAGCCGTTGCTGGCGAGCGAGTCGAGGAGACCGTCTCCTCCCTCGTCCATCCCCTCGGAGCCGTTGCCGTTCTCCGCCATTTCCGCCCTCCATCACTGAACCGCGAGGCCCCGGCCGGGCGACGCGCTCGTTCGGGCACCACCATAGCACGACCGTAATACGCTTCCGCCCGGGCGTGAGGCCGGGAGGGACACTGCCGGTTCCGGGTGCGTCGCGCGGACTGCCGGGCGCGCCCGGGGACGACGCGGACGTCGGCGTGGTCCGCGGCGGGTGCGGGCTCGGGAGCCGGCCGTCGCCGCGATGGCCGTCGCCTGGGGGGTGGTCGCCGCGGCCGATTCGAGTCGCCAGAGGGGACCGATACACCAGGCCAGTCGGTTCTAGCGCGCGACCACCTGGAGGACGTAGGAGCCGATGTCGAAGCCCCATACCTCGAGGTAGTGCGTGCCCGAGTACGTGGCCTCCCAGTAGATGCGCGAGGCCAGGGAGTCCGCGTGGTCGTCGTTGAAGTCCAGCTCGCGCCCCCGGGCGTCGTAGAGCACGAGCACGGAGTCGGTGAGGGTGCCGAGCGCCACCTTCATCTCGTAGAGGGTGCCCCGCTCCGCCTCGAACGCGAAGAAGTCGGAGTCGGTGAACGAGCCCACATCTCCTCGCACGCCCTCGCCGAGGGCGATGGCGGTGGCGCCGTCTCGCGTGTCGGCGTGGTCGTCGTCACCGGCCGGCGCCTGATCGAGGACAAAGACGCCCACGGCGGGCCCGCCACCCCCCCACCTCGTGAAGAAGCCCAAGGACGCCCCGCCGCCCTCGTCCGCCAGCCCGGCCGCGCCGGTCTCTCGCAGTAGCCGTCGCAGGCACTCCTCCGCCTCGTCGTCCAGCTCGACCTCGCCGCCGCCGAGGCTGGCCACGAGCAGAGCCGGTTCGCACGCGAAGAGACCCACGGCCAGCTCCACGGCCCCGGCATCGTCGCCGGTGCCCAGGGCGGAGAACAGGGCACCCACGTCGGTCCCGCGAATCCACTCCCGTAGGCAGGCGCGCCCGTCCTCGCTCAGATCACCGATGTCGCCGATCCCGCCGGGGGCGTTCACGAAGAGCAGCTCCGGCACGCAGCTCCAAAAGGCGCCGATGACCTCGCCGAGCTGCCGGGCGTCTTCGTCGAGCGAGGCGCCGATGAGGGCGGGGACGTCAAGGGTGGCCACGAACCCGCGCACGCAGGACCGCTCCTCCTCGCCGAGCTCGACACCCTCCTCCTCGACGCCGAGGATCAGGCCCGCGAGGAACACGGCGCGGGCGGTCTCGGGCGCGAGGCAGTGGAAGATATCCACCTCCCACTCCTCCGTGTCGTCGTCCCGGAAGACGTGCCGGGCGAGCCGCGCCTGCGCCTCGTCGCCGAGCGCTTCGCGAATGCACGCTTGCTCGACGGCCGTGAGCGTGTCGAACACCTCCTGCCACGAGGTGCCGCGATCGGCCGTCAGCTCCAGCTCTGTGGTGGAAGGCGTGCGGTCGCCCCCGGCGGCGCCGCGCGGGGGCCGGGGGCTTATAAACAAAAACGAGCCCACCCGACAAGAGGCAAGGGGGGAGTGGGGGGGGGGGGGGTTAAAAAAAATAAGGGGGGGGGGGGGGGGG
>VXMT01000081.1 GCA_009840965.1 Chloroflexota bacterium | reverse complement strand
CCGCGACGGTGCGCCAGACCCGGAGCGCCCCGCGCGAGTGAACAAAGTTCGGCTGACTGGCACGGCAAAGAACAAGCTCGCGGCGCTCGACTCCATTGCGGCACTAGAAGATCTCGACTGGCGTCAGTGCGCAACGGAGTGGAACGCGCCCTTCTTCGATGACGGAAACGGCAGGTACTTCGACTGGCCGGCCGCCAACCAAGTGTTTCCATGGCAGCGGTCCGGGGTGAAGGCCGGGCGCACTTGGCCGATTAGCGTAGACCGGCAGGTCTTGGAGCGTCGGTGGCGCAATCTCGTTTCGGCCGAACAGCCCCAGAGGCGAACCCTCTTCGTGGACCGACCGACCGGACGCAAGGTGACCGACTCCCCACCTGCGCTGTTGCCCACAGGTGGGGACCAGCGCCCTCTTTCGGCGCTAGCGGCAGACGCGAGCTGCCCCCCGATCGTGCACTATCCATATCGATCCTTTGATCGGCAGCAGGTGATCGCGGATGCTCGGGTGCTTGATCGGCCTGGACCACCACTGTGGCGTGCGCACAGTGAGCAACAGGCCTACATCACCAGCCTCCTCACTAAGGTGCTCGGTACCGGACCGGCAGCATTGGCGACCGCTGCGATCCCGGACTTGGACTACTTCTGTGGGCGTGGTGCAAGAGACGTCATTCCTCTCTACCGGGACGCCGAAGCAACCGAGCCGAACGTCACTGGCGGGCTCCTCGAGTGCATCGCGGAGGCGCATGGCGCTGATGTGACGGCTGAGCGACTGTTCGCGTACGCCTACGGCGTCCTCGCGCAGCCGGGATACGTCGACCGCTTCTGGGACGAACTGGAACAGCCGCCGCCACGGCTGCCGATCACGAAGGACCCCGCGCTGTTTGCGCGCGTCGCGGATCTCGGCGAGGAGCTGCTGCACCTCCACACCTATGGCGAGCGCTTCCGCACGCCCAGCCGCGCGGACATTCCGCAGGGCGAGGCGCGCTGCACGGAGGAAGTGCCTCCATCACCACCGCCAGAGGGCCACTCGTATGACGCCGAGGCGCGCGTACTGCGCGTTGGCGACGGCGAGTTCGCGCCGGTCAGCCCGGAGGTCTACGGCTACTCGGTCTCAGGCTTCCATGTAGTGGAGTCGTGGCTGAACCGCCGAGAGCTGAAGCGGTCAGGCCGTGAATCGTCGCCGCTCGACGAGATCCGTCCGGAGCGCTGGGAGTTCACCGGAGAACTGCTGGCGCTGCTGTGGGTGCTTGAGGAGACAGTTCGCCTCCAGCCGTTGGGCGCGGGGTTCCTCGACGAGGTCTGCGCCTCGGAGTTGTTCACCGCCGCGGAACTGCCTATGCCGACCGACACCGAGCGCGAGGCTCCCGGCGCGGCGCGGCAGGGCGCGATGCGCCTCTAACACCCCCCACTCGCACCCCCTAGCACAATCTTGCGCGTGCACTCGCGCCTTTGGACAATGGAAGGGGCGAGGAGGTGTGCGATGCGGGTGGCGATTACGGGGAGCACGGGGCTGATCGGGGGCGCGCTCGCGGCGCGGCTCGAGGGCGCGGGTCACGAGGTGCTCCGCATCCGCCGAGGCAGCGAGGACGACCCGAGCGCCGATTGGGATCCGGCGGGCGGCTGGGTTCGCGGCGGCGCCTTCGCCGGGCACGAAGCGATCGTGAACCTCAGCGGCGCGAACATCGGCGGCGGGCGCTGGTCCGCCGCGCGACGCGCCGAGCTGCGCAGCAGCCGCATCGACCTCACCCGCGTGCTCGTCGATCACCTCGGCTCGCTCGCCGGGGAAGACCGGCCCGGCGTGCTCGTCAACCAGTCCGCCGTCGGCTTCTACGGCGACCGCGGCGACGAGGAGCTGGACGAGGACGCCGCGCGCGGCGCGGGCTTCCTCGCCGACCTCGTGGCGGACTGGGAGGCGGAGGCGCGTCGCGCCGAGGATCTCGGCGTCCGCACGGTGCGGCACCGCTCGGCGATCGTGCTCTCGAAGCAGGGGCCGCCGCTCTCGCGGATGCTGCTGCCGTTCCGGCTCGGCCTCGGCGGCACGCTCGGCAACGGGCGCTGGTGGATGCCCTGGATCACGCTCGAGGACCAGCTGCGCTCGCTGGAGCACGCGATCACGTCGGACGTGAGCGGGGCGGTCAACGCCTCGGCGCCCGGCGCGACGACGAACGCCGAGCTGACGAGGGCGCTCGGCCGCGCGCTGCGCCGCCCGACGCTGTTCCCCATCCCCGGCTTCGCCTACCGGCTCGCCTTCGGCCAGGACCCCGCCGAGCTGTTCGCCAGCCAGCGGGTCGTGCCGAGGGCGCTCGCCGACTCGGGCTTCGAGTTCAGCCACCCGGAGATCGACGGCGCCCTCGAGGCGGTGCTCGCCGGCTGAGGGCGGACGGGGCGGAGGGTCGCGATGGGCCTGCATCGGTTCGAGGCGCGGCAGGTGGTCCCGATCGGCCTCGGCGAAGCGTGGGAGTTCTTCTCGGACCCGCGCAACCTGGCGCTGATCACGCCGCCGGAGATGGCCTTCGAGGTCGCCTCGCCGTTGCCGGAGCGGATGCACCCGGGGCTGATCATCGTGCATCGGGTGCGGCCGCTGTTCGGGCTGCCGGTGACGTGGGTGACAGAGATCACGCAGCTGGTGGAGGGCGAGCTGTTCGTCGACGAGCAGCGCTTCGGGCCGTACCGCTTCTGGCACCACCAGCACCACTTCCGTCCCGTCGAGGGCGGCGTGGAGATCGGCGACATCGTGCACTACTCGGTGCCGCTGGGGCCTCTGGGTGACGTGCTCAACCGCCTGCTCGTCGCCGACCGCGTGCGCGCGATCTTCGAGTACCGCCGCGCGGTCCTCGAGCGCCGCTTTGGGCATGCGCCCGTGGGGGCGGGGAGGACGTCGTGACGACCGGTGAGCCGCTCGCGCATCCCGGCAAGCATCTCGCAGAGATGCTCGATGAGCTCGGCGTCAGCCAGTACCGGCTGGCGAAGACGGTGGGCGTGCCCGCCGTGCGCATCAACGACATCGTTCACTGTCGCCGCTCGATCACGGCGGACACAGCCCTGAGGCTTGGACGAGCCTTGCGGATGACGCCCGAGTTCTGGCTCAACCTGCAGCGCATGTACGACCTTGACCTCGCCCGCCGCGAGCTCGACCTCAGCGGCATCGAGCCGCTGTTCGAGGAGCCCGAGGCGTAGCGCCTCCCTCACCCCCGCCCTGTCCCTCGGGGAGAGGGGCCGGATCGGTTCTCTTCCGTCATTCCGGCGAAAGCCGGAATCCAGGCTCGTCGGCGGTGCTGCCGCCTCGATGGGTTGTTGCGCCCGCGAAGGGGTTCGCCCGGCGGGCGTCGGACCCCCTCCCCCCTTACCTTCTCTCCGCAGTCCGGATAGCGTCCCGGGCTGGAAGTCCGG
>VXMT01000157.1 GCA_009840965.1 Chloroflexota bacterium | reverse complement strand
TCGATCAGCAGCAGCCCGCGCTCGCGGGCGAGCGAGGCCAGCGCCAGGAGCGGTGTCTCCTCGGCGAAGCCGACGACGCGGAAGTTCGAGGCGTGGACGCGCAGCAGCGCGACGGTGCGCTCGCTGATCGCCTCGGCGTAGTCGCGCAGGTAGGTGCGGTTGGTCGTGCCGACCTCGACGAGCGTCGCGCCGGACTGGCGCATCACGTCGGGGATGCGGAAGCCGCCGCCGATCTCGACGAGCTGGCCGCGCGCGATCACCACCTCGCCCCCGGCGCAGAGCGACGAGAGCGCGAGGAGCAGCGCCGAGGCGTTGTTGTTGACCGCGATGCCGGCCTCCGCCCCCGTCACGCGCGCGAGCAGCTCGGCGAGGTGGCTGAAGCGGGAGCCGCGCTCGCCCGCCTCGAGGTCGAACTCGAGGTTCGAGTAGCCCTCGGAGGCGGCGGCCATCGCGGCGATGGTCGCGTCCGAGAGCGGGGCGCGCCCGAGGTTGGTGTGGATGATCACGCCGCTCGCGTTGACGACGCGGCGCAGGCTCGCCTCCAGGCTCGCGGCGCGGTCCGCCACCGCCTCGGCGGCGGGCACCTCGGGGAGCGCGCCCGAGCGCTCGATCTCCGCGCGGTAGTCGTCGAGGACCTCGCGGGCGACGCGCACGATCGCCTCGTGGCCGTGCCGCTCGGCGAGCGGGGCCACGCGCGGGTGCGCCAGCAGCCGCTCGATCGCGGGCAACTCGCGATACGGGTTCGTCGTCATCGCCGTCTTCCTCACGCACCCTCGATTGTACGTTCGCGCTCCCGCCCTGCCGAGGGCGGCCCACGCTGCTCAAGTGTAGAATCGCACCTGCAATGCTTGAATGGGCACGACCGGCATACTCGCGTACACGCGTCAACGCCGCTGGCAAGGCGTTAGCGCATGATGAATCATCATGCGACGCGGCACTGAACATCATGAGAAACTGGCGCTCCTCACACAGTTTCCCGTTGAATGCGCTCCAGATCCTCACTCGAGAACGCGCCTTGAAGACAGACAGCAACGCGATTGTTGCTCAACGCCTGAAGCGTCAGCGTTCAATCGTCAGAAAGCTCCAAGAGCAGCCGAAGATGAACCTCTCACAGATGCAGGATGTCGGCGGTTGTCGAGCCGTCGTCTCCACCGTTGACCAGGTTCATGAGCTAGTCGATAGATTCCGCACTGGGAAGAGCAAACATGAACTAATGACGGACCGTGACTACATCTATCAGCCTAGGGCGAGTGGATACCGAAGTCATCATCTGGTCTTCAAGTACTACAGCGATAAGTCACTGTCTTGGAACGGACTGCGCATCGAGGTCCAGATACGATCTGCCCTACAACACGTATGGGCGACTGCAGTGGAAATCGTTGACACATTTTCAGGCGGTGGCGAACTGAAGGCAGGCAAGGGGGACGAACGATGGCAGCGGTTTTCTCCCTGATGGGGTCTGAACTCGCAGTGCGGGACGGCACCCCACCAAGTGAGGCGCACCAAGACTCGCACGATCGAGCAGCCGAAATCCAGCAGTTGGAAGCAGAGCTGCAAGTGATGGCGCGTCTCAGGGCTCAGGCTGGGACGGCCGATCTCCGCGACAGGTTGCCAGAAGGACTACGCGCCAAGAGGGAAATCGAGGGTGCGCAATACTACCTGTTCGAGTTCGACGGCGGAACAACCATCGTTAGGCCCTTCCGGAGGTCGAGACGAGCCACCGCGGCCCGAGATGCACAAGCGGCACTCGCCACGCTGGAGGCCGAGAAGCAGGATGATCCGCAGTCGGATGGTGTCATCGTGAGTGCCGACTCCATGGACCAATTGAAGCGCGCCTACCCCAACTACTACTCCGACACGCTGAGGTTCACCGCCGAAGTCCAACGCGTCGTGAACTGATTCGGCCGGCCCGGCCGAGGGCATCCCGCCCGCCGCAGGGCGCGCTGCGCTATCTTCGCGAGTACCCGCGCTCGCGAAGGAGGCAGGCCGTGGACTTCACGCTCTCGCCGGAGGTGGACGCGCTGCGCCTGCGCATCCGCGACTTCACGGAGGCGCGCATCATCCCCCTCGAGGCCGACCCGGACTCCTGGGACGACCACGAGAACATCCGCCTCGACCTGCTCGAGGAGGTGCGCGCCGAGGTCAAGGCGCAGGGCCTGTGGGCGCCCCAGATGCCGCGCGAGCGCGGCGGGCTCGGCCTCGGCGTCGCGGGCATGGCCGCCTGCTACGAGGAGATGGGCCGCTCGCTCTTCGGCCCGGTCAGCTTCAACTGCGCCGCGCCCGACGACGGCAACATGATCCTGCTCGAACGCGTGGGCACCGAGGCGCAGAAGGAGCGCTGGCTGGACCCGATCATCGAGGGCCGCGCGCGCTCCGCGTTCGCGATGACCGAGCCCGCGCCCGGCTCCGGCTCGGACCCCTCGATGATGCTCACCACCGCCGAGCGCGACGGCGACCACTGGCGCATCAACGGCCGCAAGTGGTTCATCACCGGCGGGGCGGAGGCGCAGCACTTCATCCTCGTCGCGCGCACCAGCGACGACGAGCGCCGCGGGCTGACCGCCTTCCTCTTCGACGCCGACCAGCCGGGCTGGGAGATCGAACGGCGCATCCCGATCATGGGCCCCGAGGAGCACGGCGGGCACTGCGAGCTGCGCTTCGACGACCTCGTGATCCCCGACGACCAGCGCCTGATGGAGGTCGGCGAGGGGCTGAAGGCGACGCAGATCCGGCTCGGCACGGCGCGGCTGACGCACTGCATGCGCTGGCTGGGCATGGCGCAGCGCGCGATGTCGATCGCCGCCGACTACGTGCGCGAGCGCGAGAGCTTCGGGCAGAAGCTGCACGAGCACGAGGGCGTGCAGTGGATGCTCGGCGAGGTCGCGATGGCGATTGAGGTCGGCCGCCTGCTGACGATGCGCGCCGCCTGGCGGCTCGACCAGGGCGACTTCGCCCGCCAGGACGTCTCGATGGCCAAGATCCACGTCTCCGAGACGCTGCACAAGGCCGTCGACACGGCGATCCAGCTCTGCGGCGCGCGCGGCTACTCGAAGGACACGCCGCTGGAATGGATGTACCGCTACGCCCGCCAGGCGCGGCTCGTCGACGGCGCCTCCGAGGTCCACAAGATGGTGCTCGCCCGCCTCTACATGCAGGAAGAGCACGACTTCTGGAGCTGGCAGTGAGCCCTGCGCCGCCGCTCGACCTCGCCGACGAGGCGACTCGCGACGCCCTCGCGGCCTGGCTGGCCGCGCAGGCCGGCGCCGACGGCGCGCGCATCGAGGAGACGACGCCGCTCACCGGCGGCGCGATCCACCAGCACTGGCGCATCGACGTGGCCTTCGAGGGCGGCCCGCACGGCGGCGGCGGACCGATCGCCCTCGGCGCGCAGCAC
>VXMT01000201.1 GCA_009840965.1 Chloroflexota bacterium | reverse complement strand
CCCCGCCCCCGGCGGCCCGGGGCCCCCGTCGGCCCGACGAGGGCGCGGCGGGGGTTCTGGCCGGGCGCGGAACGCCCCGCCGTGCGGGGGGCCGCGGGCAGCGGGCCGCGCACGAGGAACTCCTGGAACCACGGCCCGCGCTTGGGGACCTCGTAGCCCGGCAGCGCCGCGACGCGCGCGGCGGCGGCGTGGGCGCGCTGGTAGCACAGCTCGGCTGCGTCACGCAGGCCGCGCGGGCCGAGCGCCTGCACGGTGATGGTAAAGGCGAGCGCGATCAGCGCCTGCGCGGTCGAGACGTTCGAGGTGGCGCGCTCGCGGCGGATGAACTGCTCGCGCGCCTGCAGCGTCAGCACGTAGCCGGTGCGCGGCTCGCCGCCGTCGGGCGGGGCCTCCAGCTCCTTCGTGCGGCCGACGATGCGGCCGGGCATCTGGCGCAGGTACTGCTGCCGCGCGGCGAAGAGCCCGACCGAGGGCCCCCCGTAGGCCGGCGCCCCCGCGAGGTCGCGACCCTCGCCGGTGACGATGTCGGCGCCGACGTCGCCGGGCGAGCGCAGCAGGCCGAGCGCGAACGGGTCGGCGACCGTGACGAACAGCGCCCCGGCCGAGTGCGCGGCCTCGGCCAGCGGCTCGAGGTCCACGATCGCGCCGAGGAAGTCGGGTTGCTGGGCAACGAGGCAGGCGTGCTCCTCGGTCGTCTCGTCAGCCGACGTCACGAGGTCGACGCGGATGCCGGCGCCGCGGGCGTAGGTGCGGACCACGTCGGCCGTGCCCGGGTGAATCGGTTCAAGCAGCGCGACGGCGCCGCGCCGGATGGCGCGCGCGGCCAGCAGGCAGGCCTCGGCGGTGGCGCTGGCGACGTCGTAGAGGCCGGTGTTGGCGACGTCCATCCCGGTCAGCTCGCAGACGACGGACTGGTACTCGAAGGCGGTCTGCAGCGTGCCCTGGCTGATCTCCGGCTGGTACGGCGTGTACGCCGTGACGAACTCGGAGCGCGAGGTCAGGTGGGCGGCGATCGAGGGGATCGAGCGCCGGTACGCCCCCGCGCCGAGGAAGCTCGGCCGACCCGGGTCGGCGTTCCCGGCCGCGCGCTCCTCGAGCAGCGCGATCAGCTCCGGCTCCGTCAGCTGCGCTGGCAGCTCGATCGCCGGGTCGCGGTACGCGGCGGGGAGGTCGGCGAACAGCGCGTCGAGGTCCTCGACGCCGACGCGCTCCAGCATGCGGGCGCGATCGGCTGCGGTGGCAGGGATGTACGGATGGGGCGACCCCGCGAACGACGAGGACGCCAACGTCAGCTCGCCGGAAGCTGCGCGCGGTACGCGTCGGCGTCGAGCAGGTCGTCGAGCTCGGCCTCGTCCGCGATGCGCACGCGGATCAGCCAGCCCTCGTCGTAGGGCGAGTCGTTCACCAGCTCGGGCTGCTCTTCGAGCTCGCCGTTGGATGCGAGCACCTCGCCGCTGATCGGGGCGTAGAGGTCGGAGACGGTCTTCACCGACTCGACCTCGCCGAAGCGCTCACCGGCGCGCACCTCGTCGCCCTCGGCGGGAAGATCGAGGTAGACGACGTCGCCGAGCTGGTCCTGTGCGAAGTCCGTGATGCCGATCACGGCCTCGTCGGTGTTCGCATCGTCGCGGCGCAGCCACTCGTGGTCGCTGGTGTAGCTCAGCTCTTCGGGGGTCGTCGTCATCACTGCCTCGGCTTCCGGTAGAACGGGCGTCGCACGACCTCGACCGGGAGTGCGCGGCCTCGCACATCGACCTCGAGGGCGACGCCGGGACTCGCAAGCTGGACGGGAAGGTAGGCCATGCCGATGCCGATCCGCAAGCTGGGGCTGAAGGCCCCGCTGGTGAGGCTGGCGACGGCCTCATCCTCGCCCGGCGAACGTACCGCGTAGCCCGAGCGCAGCACCCCGCGCTCCTGCGCCTTGAGGTGCGCGAGACGCCTCGTGCGCGGCTCCGCCTTCAGCGCCGCGAGCGCCTCGCGGCCGGTGAAGGGCGCCTCGTCGTCGAGGCTCACTGCGAAGCCGAGGCCGGCCTCGAAGGGGTGGGTGGTCTCGTCGATGTCGTTGCCGTGCAGCGGCAGCGCCGCCTCCAGGCGCAGCGTATCGCGCGCGCCGAGGCCGGCGGGCGACGCGCCGCCCGCGGTGAGGGCGTCCCAGAGGTCGGCCGCCCGGTCCGCGCCGACGATGCACTCGCCCCCGTCCTCGCCGGTGTAGCCGGTGCGGGCGACGAGCACGGGCGTCCCGTCCCAGTCCAGCTCCGCGCAGTCGCGCGCCTCGAGGGCGGCGAAGCTTTCGCCGAGGACGCTGCTCAGCAGCGCGACGGCGTCGGGGCCCTGCACGGCGAGCATCACGGTCTCGGGCGTCACCTCGGAGGCGGCGGCGCCAGCGACGGCCCGGAGGCGCTCGAAGTCCGTGTCGGCGTTGGCGGCGTTGTGGATCACCAGCCAGCGCTCGCCGGGCAGGTGGTAGATGAAGACGTCGTCCTCGATGCCGCCTGCCTCGTTGCAGTAGAGCGAGTAGTGCGCCTTGCCCACGGGCAGCGTGGTCACGTCGAAGGTCGTCACCGAGCGCAGCAGCGCGGCGGCCTCCGGCCCCTCGACCCAGGCGCGCGCGAGGTGCGAGACATCGAAGACGCCGACGCGTTCGCGCACGCCCTCGTGCTCGCCGACGATGCCGCCGTACTGGAGTGGCATCTCCCAGCCGGCGAAGGGAGCGAAGCGCGCGCCGAGCGCCTCATGGCGCTCGTGCAGCACGAGCCTCTTGAGCCCGCCCATGCCGCCCGATCCACCCGCTTCCGCCATGCACCAAATGTATCCCCGCGCCGCGCCGGATGCCAGCGATCGGCCCGCTGCGGGAGTGCCGCTATGCCCTCACGCCGCGTGGATGTCGTCGAGGTAGCGGGCAGCGAAGGCGGCGATCAAGTCGGCGGCCTCGCCGGGGCGCGCGTCCACGCCGATGCGGCCGTGCTGCACGCCGAGCGTCGAGGCCTCGAGGGCGGCGCGGGCGCACGCTTCCTCGTGCCCGGCGGCGAGGCGCGGCATGCCGCCGAGGCCGAACGTGAGCTCGGTAGGGTCGCGGCCCGCCTCCTCGGCGGCGCGGCGCACGGCCGCGGCGTCCTCGCGGTAGGTGGGCAGGCGGTAGATGCCGGCGAACCAGCCGTCGGCGATGCGGCCGGCGCGGCGGAACGAGGCCTCGCTCGCGCCGCCCAGCCAGACCGGGATCGGCGCGGGCGGCGCGGGCCGCGAGGTCCAGCCGTCGACCTCGTAGAACTCGCCGTGGTGCTCGACCGGCTCGCCGCTCCAGAGGGCGCGCATCAGCGCGACCTGCTCCTCGACGCGCCGGCCGCGGCGCGGCCAGGGGGCCGACAGCACCTCGAACTCCTCGCGCGCCCAGCCGACGCCGGCGGCGAGGTAGACGCGGCCCCGCCCCGGGCGCGGGGCTAGCGCGGCGCGG
>VXMT01000056.1 GCA_009840965.1 Chloroflexota bacterium | reverse complement strand
GAGCATCTTGCGGAACTCGGGGCGGTCGGCGACGCGGCCGCTCTCGGCCTCGTCGACGTACTCGCGGGCAACGACGTAGTTGTTCTTCTCGGCGTAGTCGCGCAGCGCGCGCAGCTGGGCGGCGACGGAGAGGTCGATGTCCTGGCGGTCGCTGGAGACGCGGGCGTAGAGGGCGGCCGTGGTGGGTTCGGGGCGGGCTGTGATCATGATGTGATTCTCCTCATCTGCATGGTCACCTTAGCGTGATCACGGGCGGTGGTTCGACTCCTGCTTCATTGCAGCTACATCAGAGCAAACGATTGCCGAAAAAGGCCCTGGATCGGGTCGCAGACCTGTTGCGTGGCGCTGTCTCAGTGGCTAGGCTCCCTCATAGAACTAACGTTCTAGTAACCGAGTGTAACCGCCGCCGCGAGCAGCCGCCACTCGGAGACGGCCGGACGGGATGGGGCATGTGAGGCAACGCCGTGAAGACGACGCCGCTGACCGAGGAACAGGAGGCGCAACGCCTCGAGGGCCTGCGGCTGCTGGCGCGCATCATCGCGCGCCACGTCCGCGCCCATCCCGACCGCTACGGCGCGCGCGAGGCTCCGAGGGTGCGCGAGGAGCGGGGCCGCGAGGACGGCGCGGCATGAGACGCCCCACGCGGACGAGGCTGCGGGCGGAGGTGGTCTGGGAGCACCTGACGCGCCACAACCTGAGCCAGAACGCCTTCGCGCAGCGGCTCGACATCGACCCGGGCTACTTCTCGCAGATGATGAACGGCAGGCGCTTCCCGTCGCCTCCGATGCGGGCGCGGCTGATGGCGGGGCTCGGGATCACCGAGTTCGACGATCTCTTCGTGATGGAGGCCGCCGCGTGATCCGCAGCGTGCCGCCCCCGGAGCTGCTGATCGAGACGTCCTTCCTGCCCGACGACTTCCCGCAGCGACTGGAGCGCTTCAAGGAGGCGCTGGACGTCTCCTGGGACGTGCTCGCGGCGTGCATCGGCGCCGACCCGCGCCAGCTGCAGCGCTGGCGGCAGGGGACGCGTCCGTGCGGAGATTCGATGTACGCGCTCTTCCTGCTCGCCGACCGCGTGCCCGGCAGCGAGCGGCTGCTGCTGGGTGATGTCCCGCGCACGCGCCGCCCGATCGAGGGAGGAGCGCCGTGGGCGTGAAGCAGCAGCGGCAACGCCCGCTCGGGTTCGGGTTCCCGCCGGACTTCCCGCAGCGGCTGGAGCGTTTCCGGGAGGCGGCCGGCTTGAGCTGGCGGGCGCTCGCGCGGCTACTTGGGGTCACGCCCTACCGGCTGTCGTTGTGGCGGCGGGGCACGGTCCCCAGCGGGGAGCACCTCTTCCTGCTCCTGACGCTGGCGGCGGCGATGGGCCTCCGCGACGGGATCCTCATGCAACCCGAGCGCGACCTGCCCCGCGGAGCCAGCCTCGATCGAGGCGACTGACGCCGCGCTCACCACCTCACCCACGCGGAAACACGTCCACAGAGAGGAGCGAACGCAGTGAACACCACCGAGACCGATCCGCGAGGCGGCGTGGCTTCCCGCATCCGCGAGACGCGCCTCGGCGCGGGCCTCACTCAGGCCGAGCTGGCCGCACGCGTCGGCGTGACCGCCGGTACCGTCTCGTCCTGGGAGGCGGGCCGGAGCAAGCCCAGCCAGGAGCACCAGGAGGCAATCGTCGTGCAGTGCAGGACCGGCGCGGCCGACCTCGCGGGAGGCGAGGCGCCGGGCCGGCGCCGGCGCTCGCCTGTGCAGCTAATGTCGCGGGAGGAGCGGATGCGCGCGGTGGTCGACGTGATCGCCCGCCACGTGGCCGAGCACGGCTACGCCCCGAGCATGCAGGAAATGGGGGACGAGACCGGGTTCAGTTCAACGTCGGTCGTCGCCTCCTCGCTCGACGCATGCGAGGAAGCGGGACTGATCGTGCGCGGGCGGCGCATGGCGCGCGCAGTCGCGCTGACGGAGGCCGGACGTGCGTTCGCCGAAGCGCCACCGGAAACTGGCGGCCCGCCGCCGCGCCGCGAGGATCTCGCCTTCGAGCGCTCCCATGCGCTGCGGTAGCACTCCCCGCCACTGCTGACGCCTGGCGCGCCAGCGGCGCGCTTCTTGCGGCGTCTACGTTCCGGGTGCGACCCCGCCGTGGTCGTCAACCGCGCGCCAGCCACCCCCGAAGGGTCCCTCGTCCTCGATGAGCGCCTCGTGCGAGACCCAGAGCGGGAGCGCGACCCGGACGCGCTCCATCTCGCGGCGCGCCACGCGCAGGAAGTGGTCGGCGGTGACCTCGTCGCGGAGGACGACGAGCAGGGCGGGCCGGACGCCGTGGTCGTCGGTGGGGCGCTGGGAGGCGTAGTAGCGCAGGTAGGGCGCGAGCCGCGTGGCCATCGTCGAGGGCCTGACGGCGCGGCGCTCCCACTCCAGGAAGAAGGTCCAGGGCTCCCCGTCGGGGCGCAGGACGCCGAAGGCGTCGGGGTGGACGGAGCGCACGCGCGCGCCGTGGCGGAAGTACCGCGACGCGCGGCGTGGCGGGTCGAGCTGCACGACCTGCCAGTCCTCCGCGCGCGCCTGCTCCGCGAGCGAGGCGACGAAGCCGTGCACGGCGGCGGTGTGGTCCAGGTGCCGCAGTAGCTGGCGGCTGTTCCGGCCGCGCACCTCGCGCCAGCCGCCGGCGACGCCCGAGTCGAGCGGGGCGGGGCTCCAGCGGCTGCGGGCGAGCCCGACGGCGGTGCGGTCGCGGCGGGCGAGCATGGCCAGCCCGCGGTCGGTGGCGGCGAGCCGCCCGCCCGCGGCGGGGACGCGGGCGACGAGGCCGAGCGCCTCGAGGGAGACGATGAGCCGCGACGCCCTCGCGCGCGAGCATCCGAGCAGCGCGGCGAGGTCGCGGGGGGCGATCCACGGCCAGTCCCCGATCAGGTTGAGCGCGCGCTTCCCGGCGGGGCCGAGGCGCGCGGGGAGCAGCCAGCCCGGCGTCCCCGGGCCGGTGGCCGCGTCGAGGTCCGGGGGGAGCGTCGCCCGGGCGGGCTCGCGCTCTCTGGGGAGGGCGGCCCCGCGCGCGGCATGGGCCAGCGCCTCGCTTAGCCCAAGCGCGCCGCGCACCCGGGCCGGACGCCAGACGGGACGGCCGGGACCTGCCCCCACCGCCTCCCGCTCCAGGGCCACCAGCACCGGGAACGGCGCCGTGGCGAGCAGGCGGCGGGCGTGGCGCAGCCGCGTCTCGTCGGGGGCGAGCAGGAGCACGCCGCCGGGGTCCGGCCCCTCGCGCAGCCGCCAGAGCCGCTTGGCGAAGCCCGTGCGGTCGGCGGTCGCGCCCTGGCGCACGACGGCGAGGACGCCCCCGCCGGGGAGGACGACGGAGGCGTCCATCGGCAGGGCGCGGTACCAGCGGAAGCCGATCGCCCCGCGCAGCGCCGCGATCGAGGCGGCGACGCGGTAGATCGCGGCGACGGCGTCGAGGCGCTCCAGCAGGATGCGCCGCCACTGC
>VXMT01000280.1 GCA_009840965.1 Chloroflexota bacterium | reverse complement strand
TCCGCGGCCGGGACGTTATTCCCCGAGCCCGGCGCCGGCGCGCCGCCGGCCTACTGGACCTCGCTCTGCTCGAGCTGCTCGAGGATCGCGCGCAGCCGATCGAGTTCCGTCTGCGCGGCGTCCGCCGCCTCCTGCGCCTGACGCAACAGCTCGCCGAAATCGCCCGTGGGCGCGACGGGGGCGGCTGTGTCTCTGTCATCGTCGCCGGTCGACGGCTGCGGCGCGATCGTGCCGTCGCTCCCCGGCAGGCTCGAGGCGCGGCGGCCGAACACCACGTCGAGCGCACGCTCGAACGTGGGCTCCATGGCGATGTTGTTGCCGTTCGCCACGACCACGCGCCGTAGCTCGGGGATGCGCGAGCTGTCCGCCTGCAGGTAGATCGGTTCGATGAAGAGGAACGACTCGCCGAGGGGGATCATCAGCAGGTTCCCGCGAATCACCTCGGAGCCCGCTCCCTCCCAGAGCGTGAGCTGCGCGGAGATGCCCGGATCCTGGTCGATGCGGGCCTCGATCTGCGCCGGCCCGAAGACAAGGTCGTCGGTGGGGAAGCGGTAGGCGCGCAGCTTGCCGAGGTTGTCGCCATCCGAACGCCCTGCGAGCCAGGCGATGGTGTTCTGCTTGTTGCGCGGCGTGAAGGGCAGGATCAGCGAGAACTCCTCGGCTTCCTCGCCGGGCAGCTTCATGATCACGTAGTACGGCTCGAGCGGCTGCTCCTGCTGGCGGAACTTCTCCGTTGGCACGGCCCAGAGGTCCTCGCCGATGAAGAAGGTGCGAGGATCCTGGATGTGGTAGCGCAGATACTGCTCGGCCTGCAGGCGGAACAGGTCCTCCGGGTAGCGCAGGTGCTGGCGGAGCGTCTGCGGCATCTCGCTGACGGGCGTGAACATGTCCGGGAAGATCTTCGCCCACGTCTGGACGACCGGGTCGGCCTCGTCGATCAGGTAGAAGGTCATATCGCCGGTCTGCGCGTCGACCACGACCTTGACGCTGTTGCGCAGGTAGTTGATCGAGCCGATGTGCTGCGAGTAGGGGTAGCTCCCGGACGTCGTGTAGGCGTCCTGGATCCAGGTCAACTCGCCGTCGATCACGATGACGTAGGGGTCCGAGTCCAGCTCGAGGAACGGCGCCACCTTGCGGATGCGGTCACCGAGCGAGCGGTGCATGAGCAGTCGCGAGTCACCGCTCAACTGGCCGGAGATCAGCACGTTACGGTCGCCCAGCTCCCAGGCCAGCGCGAAGCGCCGCAGGATGTTGGAGAGGGCGATGCCGCGGTCCGGCTCGTAGCGCGTCTCGACGGTGGTGTCGCCCTCGGGGTAGTCGAACTCCGGCTCGTTCGTGTTCACGATCACGTAGTGGTTGGTCAGCTCGCCGAAGTAGATGCGGGCGCCATCCTCAGTGATCGGCACCTCCTCGCCGACGGGAGGGATGTCGCGGGTGAGCAGGACCGGCAGACCCTCGGTGGTGATCTCGTTGACGCGCGCCACCACGGCGCCGAAGCCATGGGTGAACTGCAACCGCTGCTGCGTCCAGCCGGACCCGCCGGTCTGGGTCGCGCGCCGCAGGTCGAGTTCACGCGGCGCCAGCATCACCTGCCTCAACTGGTCGTCGATGGTGTAGCGATCCACGTCGATGTCCTCGAACTGGTAGAGCGGGCGGATCGACTGGATCTGGTTGAAGGTGTCGCGCATCGGCCGCGGGTCGAGCAGGCGCACGTTGTCGAGCGTCGCCTGGTTCGCGGCGATCTCCTCCTCGGTCACGGCCGGCTCGGCGGGGAAGGTGGTCTCCACGATCTCGTCGAGGCCCCAGGCGTGGCGGGTGCCCTCGATGTTGCGGGCGATGAAACGCTCTTCCTTCTCGAGCTCGTTCGGGTCCACCTGGAAGGACTGCACGAACGAGGGGTAGATGAGGCCGCCGACGATGCCGGCGATTACCCAGAGGCTGACCGCGAAGGCCGGGGCCCGCCAGCCGGAGCCGAGCACGGAGTTGGCGATCGTGACCAGCCCGGCGAACGCGCCGAGGGCGACCAGCGCGTAGCGCGCGGGCAGTCGCGCGTTGATGTCCGTGAAGGTCGCCCCGGTCACGATCCCGCCCGGCGAGGTCACGAGGTCGAAGACCCCGAGGTACGACCCATAGGCGATGACGAGCAGGATCAGCCCGCCGAGCAGCGAGAGGTGGATGCGCATGCCGCGCGTCATCCGCACCTCGAAACGCTGCAACGAGAACGTGAGCCCGTAGACCGCGCCCGCGCCGAGCGTGGAGATCACCAGCAGCGAGAGCACCCAGCCCTGGATCAGGTGATAGGCCGGGAGCGTGAAGAGGTAGAACGAGACGTCCCGGCCGAACGCCGGCTCCTCGACGCCGAAGTCGACGGCGTTGAGCCAGATCAGGATCGTCTCCCAGGAGCCGGCGAGGACCCCGCCGAAGATGATCGCGAGGAAGATCGTCAACGCCGCGAGGGCGACCGTGACGACGCGCCGGATCGCGGTCGCATCGACATCCTCGATGAACGACTCTTCGATGCCCTGCGGCGCCAGGCGGCGGGCGAGCCAGACATTGAAGCCGAGCACGAGTCCGGAGACCACGATGCCGATCAGGAGCAGCACGATCCGCGCCGTCAGGACGCGCCGGAAGTTGCCCTCGTACTCGACGGATTCGAACCAGAGGAAGTCGACGTAGATCGACTTCGCCCAGCTGGCGACGACGAACAGCACGACGGCGGCGGCCGCGACGGCGAGCCAGCGCAGCGGTACGGGGGAACGGAAGCCCGATCCGCCGAGGCGGAAGGGCTCGGGCGGCGGACCCAGGTCGCCGCGGTCCCCACGGTCGTCGCGGTCGTCGAAGAAGCCCACGTTCCTACCTCACCCGCGTCCCGGGGGCCTCCCCGGAGGCGATCCGTTCCAGTGTGTGCGGAAGGCGGCCGTTGGCCACGTGCGCCACGACGCCGCGCTCCGCCGCACGCAGGGCGGCGTCGATCTTCGGGATCATACCACCGTCCAGGACGCCCTCCTCGCGCAGCGAGGCCGCACGTCCCGCATCGAGTTCCTCGATCAGCCCGCCGTTGCCATCGAGGACGCCGTCGACGTCGGTGAGGAAGACCAGGCTGCTCGCCCGGGCGGCGCGCGCGATCTCCCCGGCGACGGTGTCGGCGTTGATGTTCAGTGGCTGCCCGGGCGGCTCGAGCCCGATTGGCGCGATCACCGGCGTCGCCTCGCCCTCGATCAGCGCCTCCAGCGCGTAGGCGTCGACGCCGGTCACCCGGCCCACGAAGCCGAGCCGTTCGTCGCCGCGGCGCGCCCGCACGAGCCCGCCGTCCACGCCGGAGACGCCCGTCGCGAGGCCGCCGAGGCGTTCGATGGCCGCCACGAAGCGCGTGTTGATCACGCCGCGCAGCACGCCGATCACCACGTCGAGCGCCTCCTCGCTCGTCGAGCGCAGCCCGTCGATGAAGACCGAGGGCACCTCGAGCCGGTCGAG
>VXMT01000197.1 GCA_009840965.1 Chloroflexota bacterium | reverse complement strand
CGCGCAGCGGCTGGGGCGCACCCGCGGCGCTGCCACCCGGCCGCGCCGTCAGCTCCGGGTCGTCGACGACCACCGCGCCGGCCCCGACGACGATCGCGTCGAGGCCCTGACGCTGCTCGTGTGCCCAGGCGAGCGTCTCCGGGCCGGAGACCCAGCGCGAGTCGCCGGAGGAGGCTGCGATGCGGCCGTCGAGCGAGGCCGCGTACTTGACGATCACGAAGGGCCGGCCCGTGCGCCGCTGGTGCAGGTAGCCCTCCAGTTGCGTCGCCACCTCCTCGGCGCCGTCGCCCGCCTCGACGGCGATGCCGGCGGCCTCGAGGGCGCGACGCCCCGCACCGCTTACGTTCGGGTCCGGGTCGCCGATGGCGTAGCGGACCGCGGCGACGCCGGCATCGATCAGCGCCGCGGTGCAGGGCGGGGTGCGGCCGGTGTGCGCGCAGGGCTCGAGCGTGACGACGACGGTGGCGCCGCGCGCCCGATCGCCGGCGGCCCGCAGCGCGCCGACCTCGGCGTGGGCGCCGCGGGGCGGCGGCGGGCGCCCCGTGCCGACGACCTCGCCGTCGCGCACGACCACGGCGCCGACGGCGGGATTGGGCGAGCTCCAGCCGAGGGCGCGGCGTCCCTCCTCGAGGGCGAGTTGCATCTGCTCGGAGATCGCCACGGCGGCGCCTCGCCTTCGGGTCTGAGCGCTGGGCGCAGATGGTACCGCGCCCGCGCCCCTACTCGATGGCGAAGTCTTGGTGTCCCGTGCCCTCTACTGGCCTCTGGCGGGGCTTTAGGGGGGTTGTGGGGTGGGGGGCTACGCCCGCCTCGGCCACCGCGAAGGTCTGCCGCGCGAAGCCGCCGGACGACTCGGAGATCGAGAGCGCGTCGCCGAGCGTGACGCCCGCGAGGTCGGCGAGCTGCTGCGCTCGCGCTCGCGCGTCCTCGACGGCCAGCATGCGCGCCTCCTCGCTGTACTGCTCCGGCTCGTCGACGCGGAAGGAGATCCCGCCGACGCGGATCGCGTCGCCGCCGGCCGTCACCGCGTCGTCGAGGATGTCCGAGAGGCTGTCGATGTCGCGGACCTTGACCTCGATCCAGTTGTTGACGGTGTAGCCGATGATCTCGGGCGGGCCCTCTTCCCCGCTGTAGTCGTACTGCGGGTAGATGTTGAAGGAGCGGGTCGAGACGTCCCGATCCTCGACGCCGCTCGCGGCCACGGCGTCGCGGACCCGCTGCATCGCCTCGGCTGCGCCGGCGCGGGCAAGGGCCACGGTCTCCTCGGTCACCTCGACGCCGACATCGAAGACGCCGATGTCGGGGGTGACGGTGACGCTGCCGGTCCCGTTGACCGAGATACCGCCGCCATCGCCGGGCTCGAACTGCTCGAGCACGGCCTCGACTGCCGCAACGGCCGCAGCGGCGTCGCTGCCGTCCTCCGGCGCGGGGGCAGGCTCGACCGTGACGTCGTAGCAGGCGGCAGCCGCCAGGCTCAGCAGCGCGAAGGCCGCGAGGCCCAGGATCGTGATCGCTCGTCGCATGGAGGTCCTCCCCTGCTCGATCGCACGGCTCATCTGATTAAACGCGATCGCGCGCCGTACGGTTCCATTCAACTACGTCGTGCCGACGAACTAGGCGGCATCGCCGCGCCGCCGCAGACCGAGGGCGAGCGCGAGGCCGGCGAGGGCGACGGCCGCCACGAGCAGCCACTGCTCGGCGCGGCGCAGCGCGCGCCCGGCCTCGTCGCCGTCCGCGGGATCGACTTGCATCGGCTGCTCCTGCACCGCCGGCGGAGCGGTAGCCTCGGCGGTCGGCGCGGCGGCAGCGGCCGGCGCTGCCTCACCTTCCTCCGGCGCAGGCGTAGCCGCCTCACTGGCGTCTTCGGGCGCCGCCGGGCTGTCGTCCGCGGTCTCCTCGGCGGCCGCCGGCTCCGCCGACGGCGTCGCCTCTGGCTCGGCCTCCGAGGCCGCGGGGGCTTCGTCGGCGGCCCTATCGTCCGAGGTGCGGGCCGCCACGGCGGAGTCGGTCGTGGATGTCGGCGAGGCTTCGCCGTCTTCCGCCACGGCGGGCGGCTCGGGCGTCGGGGCCGGCGTCTCCGCGGCCGCAGCGAGAGCGGCCGTCGGCTCGGGCGTCGCCTCGAGGGCGGCGGCCGGCTGGGAGGCCTGCGTGTCGACCGGCTGGAGCGTCGGCGTGGCGATCGCGGCCTGCGTGGCGACGGCGGTCGCGGCCTCGCGGAAGGCGACCGGGGCGGCGGCCTGCGGTGCGTCGCTCGCCTGCTCGCTCTCGCCGCCGCCGAAGGGGCTGGCGATGCCCCAGCCCTCGACGCCCCGGCCTCCGAGGCCGGCGATGTCGCCCGCGAAGACGACGGCGAAGGCGACCGCGGCGGCCACGGCGCCCATGCGGAAGACCATCTCCAGCCCGCCCGGCGCGCGGCGCGCGGGCGCGGCCGGCGCCTCGATGGTGAACGGGCGCGGCGCGCGCAGCTCGCCCAGCGCTCCGAGGGCGCCCCGGACCGCCGCCAGCTCGTCGAGCCGCACGGCGAGCGCCGGGTCGGCCGCGAGGGCGTCCTCGAGCGCGACGGCCTCGTGCTCGTCGAGCTCGTCGTCGAGGCTGGCGGAGAGCTGCTCGTCCCAGGCCGTGGCCGTGCCCGCCGGGAACTCGTCCTCCCCGGTCCTGTGACGCCGACGGAAACCCCAGAGGCGCATTACGCCACCACCTTACGTGTTCCGACGTTGCACGAGCCCGGAAAGTTCCCCGGACTCGCTCAGCAGGTCGCGCAGGCGGGCCCGCGCACGGCTCAGGCGCGACTTGACGGTGCCCAGCGGCACGCCCGTCGCCTCCGATACTTCCTCGTACGACATGCCGTGCACGTCGGAGAGCAGCACCGCCATCCGCCACTCCTCCGGCAACTCGGCGAGCGCGCGCTCCAGCACCGCGCGCAACTCGGACTGCTCGACGCGCTCCTGCGGTCCGAGGCCCGGTTCGGCCGGGTCGATCGAGGCCATGTCGGGGTCGTCCCGCGCCTCGTCGAGCGAGCGCTGGGGTCGGCGCTTGCGGCGGCGCAGCTCGTCGCGCGCGGCGTTGGCGACGATGCGCAGCAGCCACGAGCGGAAGCGCTCGCCGCGGAAGGTCTCGATGGCGCGCCAGGCGCGGACGAACGACTCCTGCGTGACGTCCTCGGCGGCCTCGCGCGAGCGCAGGAAGCGGAAGGCGAGCGAATAGGCGGCGTTCTGGTGGCGGATCACGAGCGTGTTGAACGCGGCGATCTCGCCGCGCTGCGCCCGCCGGACGAGGTCCGGAACGGCGTCGGCCACGTCCTGTCGTTGAGCCGCCAAGGGTCGGTTCGCGCCCGCTCCATCCCGCCTCGGCGAGACTAGCACGCGAGCGCCCTCCCGGCCCTCGCCGCCCCCCCGCTTCCGCCACCCCTCTCCCCGTCATTCCGGCGAAAGCCGGAATCCACCCGGGGCGCCAGGCCGCGCGGGCCCCAGCGCCCCCGTCGC
>VXMT01000138.1 GCA_009840965.1 Chloroflexota bacterium | reverse complement strand
CCACCACTCATAACAACACGCGAAAGAGGGTGGGCTGCGTCAGATTTTTAAATCGCTCTGTCGATGACCTGGGGGGCGCGCGGGGCGCGCGCCCGCCGAAAGGGGATCCCACCAGCAATGACGACTACCGAGGAACGGCAGTTTCCCAAGATCACCGACGAGGGCCTCGCGGGGCTGCGCGCCCGGCGGGGCATCCCCGCGATGCGCGGCGACCGCCAGAAGTACACGCAGATCAACGCCGACGCCGTGCGCGGCTTCTCGCTCGGCGCCGGCGACACCAACCCCCTCTACACGAACGAGGACTACGCCCGGAACTCGAGCTGGGGCACGATCGTCGCCCCGCCCTGCATCCTCCTCGGCGCCGGCATCCAGGAGGGCCGCGAGCTGACCGCCGCCGAGCGCGAGTCGGGACGCGGCGGCGGACTCCCCGGCGTCCACGGCATGTACTCCGGCCACGACTGGGAGTGGTACCAGCCGATGGTCGAGGGCGACCGCATCTACCGCGTGCAATACGAGGCCGGCTTCTCCCTCAAGCAGGGCCAGTTTGCCGGACGCCAGGTGCTCCAGCACATGGAGACGCTCTACCGCAACCAGCACCACGAGGTGGTCTGCAAGGCCGTGCACTGGCGCTTCCGCACCGAGCGCAACACCGCCGCCCGGCGCAAGAGCGTCTTCCGCGAGCCGACCGTCTGGTCCGACGAGGAGCTCGCCCGCATCGACGAGGCGTACGCGAACGAGATCCCGCGCGGCGCCGAGCCGCGCTACTGGGAGGACGTGAACGTCGGCGACGAGATGGGCGAGATGGTGCGCGGGCCCTTCCGCATCACCGACGCCGTCTCCTGGGAGACCGGCGCGGGCGGCCCGTACGCGCGCACCGGCCGCTCCGACTACGAGTTCCGCCAGCGCCACTTCGGCGCCTACGCCCGCGACAAGCAGCGCGTCTGGGACATCGTCGAGCGCGTGCACTGGGAGGACGACTTCGCGCGCGAGGTCGGCGTCCCGGCCGCCTACGACTACGGCGCGCAGCGCATCGCCTGGAGCGCCAGCTTCATGACCAACTGGATGGGCGACGACGCCTGGCTGAAGCGCCTCTGGGTCCAGATCCGCAGGTTCGGCATCATCGGCGACCTCCAGACCTACCAGGGCCGCGTCATCGACAAGCGCGTCGAGGACGGCGAGCACCAGGTCGTCTGCGACTTCTGGGCGACGAACCAGATCGGCGAGATCACCGCGCCCGGCCAGGCGATCGTCGTGCTGCCCTCTCGCGAGGGCGGGATGCCGAAGCTGCCGGCAAGCGGCCAGCCGGCGTACCCGACGTGGGGGCCGGAGACGGTGCTCGAGCCGCTCGGCCTGCCGCCCGTCGAGCCCGGCCCGCAGGCGCACGGCTACAAGCACGTCGGCGTCCCGGACCAGTAGCCGGGGGTCGCCGGTGACCGAAGCGCGCACGGCGCTGCAGCCGACGTTCACGGGACCGCTCTCGCACCTGCGCATCCTCGAGATCGCGGAGCAAGTGCCGGGCCCCTTCGCCGGACGGCTGCTGCACGACCTCGGCGCGGCGGTCACCAAGGTCGAACGCCCCGGCAGCGGCGACTCGTCGAGGCAGTCCGGACCCTTCCGGGACGACGAGGCGGACCCCGAGGCGAGCGGGCTCTTCAGCTACTTCAACCGCGGCAAGCGCTCGGTCACCCTCGACTGGACGCAGCCGGACGGCCGGGCGCTGCTTGGGCGGCTGCTCGAACAGAGCGACGTGCTGATCGTCGACGAGCGCTTCGGCGCGAGCCACGACGAGCTGATCGCCCTCGGCAACGAGCACGCCGAGGGCGAGCGGCCGCTGAGCGTGATCGCGATCACGCCCTTTGGGCTCACCGGCCCTCGCGCCCACTGGCGCGGCAGCCCGGCCACGATCAGCGCCTACGGCGGCCTGACGCTCTACTTCGGCGAGGAGGACCGCGCGCCGATCCCGCCGCCGCAGGATCTCGCGCTGACGCAGGGCGGCCTCGCGGTGGCGATCGCGACGCTGCTGACGGTCCTCGGGAGGAACGGCCCGCTCGGACGGGGGCAGGTGGCCGACATCTCGATCGCGGACGTGCTGTCCTCGGTGCACACGGGGCTGGCGGCGACGCACTGGGTGTTCGACAGCCGCCAGTTCCAGCGTCACGGGCGGCGCAGCCAGGGCGGGCTCTACCCCAACGCGATGCTGCGCTGCAAGGACGGCTTCTTCCGCATCCACGCGATGTCGCAGAAGGAGTGGCGCGGCCTGCTCGAGATGATGGGCAGCCCCGCCTGGGGTGACGACCCGGAGTACCAGGACCGCATCGTCAACGGCGACAAGTACGCCGACCTGCTCGACACCTACATCGAGAGCTACCTGCTGCAGCACACGAAGAACGAGCTGTTCGAGCAGACGCGCGAGCGCCAGCTGCCGTTCTCGCCCGTGCGCCAGATGCACGAGGTGCTGGAGGAGGAGCAGCTGCTGCACCTCGGCCTCTTCCGCGAGCTCGCCCACCCCAACGGCGAGCAGTTCACCGCCGCCGGCTCCCCTTTCCGCTGGCGCAACGCCGAGGACGACGAGCCACCCGAGACCGACCCGACCGGGGCTGCGCTGCTGCGCGCTCCGCGCCTCGGTGAGCACAACGACGAGGTCTACGGCGGCCTGCTCGGCCTCGGCGACGCGGAGATCGAAAGGCTGCGAGGCGATGACGTCATCTGACGGCGAGCGTCGCGACACCCTCGACATCCTCGAGGGCGTGCGCGTGCTCGACCTCGGCATGGTCTGGGCCGGCTCGATCTGCGGGCAGGTGCTGTCCGACTTCGGGGCGGACGTGGTCAAGATCGAGTCGCGCTCGAACCTCGACATCGCTCGCCGCGGGCGGCCGATCATCGGGACGGAGTACGACCCGAACCAGAACCCGCTCTTCCACAACACGGCGCGCAACAAGCGCAGCCTCGCGCTCGACCTCAAGACGGAGCAGGGCCGCGACGTGCTGCGCCGCATCGTCCCGCACGCCGACATCCTGATCGAGAACTGGCGGCCCGGGGCGCTGCCCCGACTCGGCTTCGGCTACGAGGAACTGCGCAAGCTGCGGCCGGACATCATCATGATCTCGCAGACGCTCGCCGGGCAGGACGGCATCGACGCCCGGCTGCGCGCCTACGGCCCCACGGTGGGCGGCATTACCGGCCTCGACAGCCTCGTCGGCTACCAGGGCGAGGCGCCGCTCGGCATGGGCCACGCCTACGCCGACCCCAACGTCGGGCTGCACTCCGCGCTGCTCGCCCTGAGCGCCCTCGAACGACGCCGCCTCACCGGCGAGGGCGCCTACATCGACGTCTCGATGTGGGAGGCGATGGTGGCGGCGCTCGCGACACCGCTGCTCGACTGCGAGCTGAACGGCCGCGTCGCCGGCCCGCTCGGCGACGACCCCGTGCCCGGCGCGCCCGCGGGCGTGTTAGCCAGCGGCCGCGACCCCCACAGGCTCGGCCGCGCGGGGGCCGCCCCCCCCCCCCGG
>VXMT01000257.1 GCA_009840965.1 Chloroflexota bacterium | reverse complement strand
CCACGCCCCGCTCCGGGTTAAAATCAACAACTCGTCCGCAAACCAAACCCACCCCCCCATCCCGCGCCTCGCCGCCGACGCGGCCGCCAACCCCCCCGCCCGCGACCGCCTCAACTTCCCCGAGCAGATCGCGGACGGCCTCCCAACGCACAAGGTGCGGGAGCTGTTCCTCTGGGGCGCCAACGAGCCGACCGTCGAGGTCGACATCTCGAGCGTGGCCGAGACGAAGCTCGAGGCGCTGGTCGCGCACGTCAGCCAGTTCGGCGGGCGCGAGGACTTTGTCGAGATGGTGCGCGAGCGCTGGCGCGAGGAGGACGGGCGCTACCTCGAGCGCTTCCGCCGCGTCGGCCTCTTCCGGTGACGGCGCTCCGGTGACAGCCCGGCGATGACGGACGATCACGGTCACGGCCACGAGACGGTCGAGGGGCCCGGTTACTGCCCGAACTGCGGCACGGCCCTCGAGGCCTCGTCGACCACCGCGCCCGCTGCGGCATCCGGCCGCCGCCCGCCGGCCTGCCCGAGCTGCGACTTCGTGCGCTGGGAGAACCCCAAGCTCGCCACCGGCATCGTGATTGAGCAGGACGGGGCGATCCTGCTCGTGCGCCGCAACCACGACCCGATGTACGGCTACTGGTCCTTCCCCTCCGGCTTCGTCGACCGCGGCGAATCGGTGGAGGAGGCGGCGCGCCGCGAGGCCCTCGAGGAAGCCTCGGTCGATGTCGAGATCGAGCGCCTGCTGGGCGTCTACAGCACGTCGGGCGACCCGGTCGTCTTCATCGCCTGGGCGGGCCGCATCAGCGGCGGGACGCCGCGTCCCGGCCCCGAGGCGCTGGAGGTCGGCTTCTTCCCGCCCGACGAGCTGCCGGACCTCGCCTTCGCCCACGACCCGGAGATCATCGAGGCGTGGCGGCGTGCGCGGGCGGGGCGCGAGCCGTAGTTGGGTCCCGCACGCGCTACGCGCGTCAGGACACGCGCGCGGGAATGCCTTCGTCCACTTCCCACCAGCCGGACGCCGCCGCAAGCGAGTTGCTGACGTACTGGTTGAGGCTCACGCCCTCGCGCTCCGCCGCCCGGACGAGGGCCGTGTGCAGCGACGACGGCAACCGCACCTGGAAGCGGCCGCTGTGCGCCGGCTCCGGTCGCGGGAAGGGGACCGCCTCACCACTCTCAAGCGCGGTCTCGATCCACAGTTCCATCGCCTCATAGATCATCGACGCCGCCTCAGCGGGCGTCTCACCCTGGGAGATGCAGCCTTCGAGCTCCTCCACCCAGGAAACCCAGCCCACGTTGCCGTCAACGGTCTCGCTGCGCATCATCCCGATGTGGTACGGCAGCCTTACGTAGTCGTGCACGTCCATTGTTCGCCCCTAAGGTGATACTGCATATGGTACTACTTCTGCCGTGAGAGACGCAAAGCGGATCGAGCGACTTCGTCGGAGCCAGCACGGCGTCCGGCCGGAAGAACTGCGAGCGGTGCTCGAATCCGCGGGCTTCACGCTCGTCCGCACTAAAGGGAGCCACCACATCTCTCGCACCCCGAACGGCGCCGCCTGCTCGTCGTGCCGTACCGGCGACCGCTGTTGCCCGTATACGTGCGGAAGGCGCTTGAAGCGATCGACGAGCTCGCCGACTGACGTTCATCGAGGCGTGGCGGCGTGCGCGGGCGGGGCGCGAGCCGTAGGCTATCCGTAGCCTGAGGCGCAGGGAGTGAAGATGAAGATCGATCTCTACATCGCCCGCGGCGACGCAATCGCCGAGGACGCGCTGACCGTGATCGCCGAGGGCGCCTCCAGCGCCGGGCTCGACGATGCCGCCATCGAGACGATCGAGGTCGCCTCGGACGACGAGGCGCGCGCGCTGCGCTGCCTCGGCTCGCCGACGATCCGCGTCGAGGGCCTGGACATCGAGTACGGCGAGCGCGAGCCGCCGGAGACCACCTCCGGCGATCGCTACTACAGCACGCCCGAGGGCTGGAGGCGCCTGCCCACGGCGGGGATGGTCGCCTTCGCCATCCGCGAGACGCGGGCGCGCCTCGGAGGCGGCTCATGACCCCGTCTGAACGTCGCGAAAAGAAGCCCGGCGGCGGGAAGAAGCTGCGCGGTCGCGGCTCGGCGCTCGGCGCGGGTGGCCTCGCCGAGCAGCTCAAGCGCCGCGCCGAGGCGGCGGCGGCCGACGCCGCGCCGCACATGCGCGCGCTCGCCGACCAGGCGCAGCGCCTGGCCAGCGAGGGCGCCGCCAACGTGCGCGAGCAGGCGGAGCAGCGCCGCCCCGCCGCCGAGCAGGCCGCGAAGGACGCGCTCGAGCGGGTGCGCGATGCGGCCGAGCGCGCGAAGCCCGAGGCGGAACGCCTCGCACGCGAGGCAGCCCGCAAGGGCGAGGTCCTCGGCAAGGCGCTGAAGCCGCAGGTCTCGCGCGTCGCGGAGGACGCCGCGGAGTTCGCGCGCGAGCACGAGGACGAACTGCGCAGCGCGGCCGGCAGCGCCGCGCGCACGGCCGCGCGTACGGCCGCCCGCGGCGCGACCCCCGGGCCGCTGCGCCCCGCCGTCGACGCCTTCGAGCGCGAGCTGCAGCGCAAGGAAGGCCCGGCCGCCCGCGATGACGCGGCGCCGGACCCGGGCGACGGCGACGAGGCCTCGAGGCCGCCCGCGTAACCCGCAGGCCCATCAGCGCCCCACTCCGACCCGCACTCGCGTGACGGCGGGCGCTTGACGGAAGCGCGAGGGGCGGGATACGTTTGTTGCGAACATATGTACCCGGCAGGCGGGCGGGGGCCGTCCTGCCGGGCGGGAGCGAGGTGGCTTCGATGGCGAACACGGACACTGGAGGGGAGCCGGCGCGCGACCGCAGCTCCGGGCTGTCGGACAAGCAACAGCGCATCCTCGACTTCCTCCGCTCCTTCCTGCTCGAGAAGGACTACCCGCCCTCGATCCGCGACATCCAGCAGGGCTGCGAGATCTCCTCCACCTCGGTCGTGGATTACAACCTCAAGCGCCTCGAGGAGCGCGGCTACATCCGGCGCGACCGCGAGGTCTCGCGCGCGATCGAGCTGCTCGACGGCACCGGCCGCCGGCGCGGCTCCCTGACCGTCCCGCTCGTCGGCGCGATCGCCGCCGGCTCACCGATCCCGATGCCCCCCGACACCCTGCCCCCCGGCTACGACGAAGTCGCCGTCACCGAGGCGCAGACCCGAGGGCGCTCCAACGCCTTCGCGCTGAAGGTTCAGGGCACCTCGATGATCGACGCGCTGATCGACGACGGGGACATCGTGATCCTCGAGCCGACGCAGAGCTGCGACGACGGCGACATGGTGGCGGTCTGGCTGCGCGACGAGAACGAGACGACGCTCAAGAAGTTCTTCCACGAGGGCAGCCGCATCCGCCTGCAGCCGATGAACTCGGCGATGGACCCGATCTACACCTCGCCGGAGAACGTCGAGGTCCAGGGCCGCGTGCTCTCCTCGATCCGTCTCTCGTAGCAGCTCCGCCCACGACGCCTCCGGCGAGTGGGTTGAGCAAGAGTAGGGTGC
>VXMT01000029.1 GCA_009840965.1 Chloroflexota bacterium | reverse complement strand
GCTGTGGCCGTACCGGTCGCTACCGCGGCGTGATTAACAGGGACGAAGTGGGGAACCGGCATTCGCCCAGACCCCGCGGCAGGTAGAGCATCTGAGATCCTCGGCGCGCCAACGGAGGCAAACAACTCCCCCACCACGCCTTCCCCCCGTCTCCCGCCCCCGCCCACCCCCCCCGCCCCGCGCCCCCCGCCGCCCCGCGACTGGACCCACTGCCCGCCGTCGCCGCAGGGCGCGCCGCCGCCCAGCCCCGTCGGCGCCTCGCAGAACTGCAGCAGCGCCGTGCGGCCGAGCAGCTGGCGCGCCTCGTCCGGCGCCAAGCCGGGGATCTGGATCGTGATGCTGTCGACGCCCTGGCGCGTGACCTCGGCCTCGGAGAGGCCGGCAGCGTTGACGCGGCGCTCGAGGACGCGGACGGAGCCCTCGAGCGCGTCGTCGAGGTCACCCTCGGCGCCTTCGGGCAGGCTGCCCTGCAGGAGCAGGCGCGTGCCGCCCTGGAGATCGAGGCCGAGCCGCATCGTGTCGCGCTCGAAGCCGCCGATCGAGACGCCCTGCCCTTCCGGCCAGGGGACCGACTCGGGGAGCCACTTGTCCGGCTCGGAGGGCCAGATCGTGTAGATCGAGGCGACCGTCAGCAGCAGCACGCCGAGCAGCGGCAGCACGCGCCTCATCTAGCGCGCGTCCGTCTCGTCGGCGGCGTCATGCGGGGCATCCGGCTCGGCGTCCGCGGCCGGGGCGGTGACGACCTGGATCGCGTCGGCCGTGGCGCGTAGCTCCACGCCCGGGGCGACCTCGAGCAGGATCTCGAGCGGGCCGTCCTCGCGCGTGCGGATCGCGCGCACGGTGGCGAAGAAGCCGCCCGTGGTCAGCACCTCGTCGCCGACGGCGAGCTTGCTGAGGTCGCGGCGCCGGCGGCGCTGCTGGTTGAGCACGGGACGCAGCAGGATCAGGTAGAAGGCAACGACGACGAAGAGCAGCGGCCAGAGCAGTTCCACGCCGCCCCCTAGCCCGCGTCCGCCGCCGGCTGGGGAGCATCCGCGGCCTGCGCGGGAACCCAGCTGTCGCCCTCGAGCTTCATCAGATCGTCCATGCTGTCGAGCCGGTCGACGTAGAGGATGCCGTTGACGTGATCCACCTCGTGCTCGAGCGCCTGCGCGAGCAGGTTGTCCGCGGCGCGGATCCGCACCTCTTTGCCCTCGAGGTTCATCGCCTTCACGACCACCCGCTCGGAACGGGTGAGCGTGCCCCGGTAGCCGGGCACGGAGAGGCAGCCCTCGCCCTCCATGCGCCGCTCGCCGGAGCGTTTCACCACCACCGGGTTGAGCAGCGCGAACGGCTCCTCGTCCGGCATGCCAATCACGACGACCCGCAGGCCGACGCCGATTTGCGGAGCTGCGAGGCCGACGCCCTGCGCCGCCACCATCGACTCGATCATGTCGTCGACGAGCCGCCGGATGGAGTCGTCGGGGCGGCGCACCTTCTTCGCCTGGCGGCGCAGGACGGGGTCGCCGAGGTAGCGGATCGGTCGGACGGTCAGGGTGCGCTCCCGCCGCGGCATCGCTCGCCGGCGCGCGCCCTCGCGCGCTCGTGAGCGTCGAGTGTAGCCCACCGCGTGCGCAGCGTCCGCGCCACGCGACTACCCGAGGGTGAGCGGATCAATGTCGACGACCCAGCCCGCCGGGAAGTCGATCTCGCGCAGCAGCTCGGCGGGGTCGGGCGCGCGCACCAGCAGCGCCCAGCGGTGCCGCCCGCGGATGCGCGCGAGCGGCGGCGGGGCCGGGCCGAGCACCTCGATGCTCGGGAGGCCGGCGGCGCGGCGCTCCAGCTCGGCGCTCATGCGCCGCGCCTCCTCGGCGGCGTAGTCGCCGCGCGTGTGCGCGAAGACGAGCCGGGCGAGGCGCTGGAACGGCGGATAGCGGTACTCCGCACGCCACGGCAGCTCCTCCTCGAAGAAGCCGTCCACGTCGTGGCGCTCGAGGGCCTCGATCGCCGGGTCCTCCGGGGAGAGTGTCTGCACGATCACGCGGCCGTGGCGGTCGGCGCGCCCCGCGCGGCCCGCGACCTGCTCCAGCAGCTGGAAGGTGCGCTCGCGCGCGCGGAAGTCGGCGTCGTGAAGCCCGTAGTCCGCCAGCACGACGCCGACCAGCGTGATCAGCGGGAGGTCGAGGCCCTTGGCGATCATCTGGGTGCCGACGAGCACGTCGACCTCGTGGCGCTGCATGCGGCCGAAGATCTCCTCGTGCTGCTCGCGACGGCGCGCGGTGTCGCGGTCCCAGCGCTCGACGCGCGCGGTCGGGTAGAGGTTGCGCACCTCGCGCTGCACGGCCTGGGTTCCGGCGCGCGCCCGCCGCAGCGGCCCCTCGCACTCGGGACAGCGCGCGGGCACGCGCCGGCTGCGGTTGCACTGGTGGCAGACCAGCCGCCCGGGCGGGTCGTGCAGCGTCAGCGAGACATCGCAGCCGGGGCAGGCGGGCGAATGCCCGCGCGGGCAGAGCAGGAAGCCGGCGAGGCCTCGGCGATTGAGGAAGAGCAGCGCCTGCTCCTCGCGGTCCAGCGTCTCGCCGAGGGCTTGCGCGAGCTCGCCCGAGAAGAGCGAGCGCTGCCCCCGCACGTCGACGATCTCCACCTCGGGCAGGCCCTCGTCCGGCCAGACCTGCGTCGTGCCGTCGGGCTGGCGGACGGCGCGCACACGCCGCGGCAGATCGAGCCGCTGGATGCGGCCCTCCTGGGCGGCGTGCCAGCGCTCGGCGTCCGGGGTGGCTGTGCCGAAGACGAGCGCCGCGCCGCTCAGCGCTGCGATCTGCCCGGCGACCGTGCGCGCGTCGTAGCGAGGCGCCGGGTCCGCCTGCTTGTAGGTCCACTCGTGCGCCTCGTCGATCACGATCAGCCCAAGGTCCGGCTGAGGCGCGAAGATCGCCGAGCGCGAACCGATCACCACGTCGTAGGCGCCGGCGGCGATCGCATGCCACTCGTCGTAGCGCTCGCCCTCGCTGAGACCGGAGTGCAGCACGCCGACGCGGCCGGGGAAGCGCTCGGCGAAGCGCGAGACGGTGGGCACGGTCAGCGCGATCTCGGGGACCAGCACGATCCCGCGCTTGCCCTGCTGCACCGCGTGCTGCAGGGCCGCGAGATAGACCTCGGTCTTGCCGCTGCCGGCGACGCCCGCGAGGAGCAAGGACTCGCCGTTGCCGAGGTCGATCGCCTCGATGATCGCGCGCGCTGCCCCGCGCTGTTCGCCAACTAGCTCGGCTGGCGGGCGCACAGCGACCTCGAGGCTGCGCAGCGGATCGCGGCGGTCGAGCACTTCCTCGACCGTGAGCAGGCCCTCCTCCCGCAGCACCCCCAGCGCGTCCCGCGCCGCTGCCCCGAACTCGCGGGAGAGCGCGGCGAGGGGCAGCGAGAGATCGGGCTCGCCCGCGAAGCGTTCGAGCATGCGAGCGGCGGCGTCCTGGGCGCGCGTCCGCGTCCACTCGCGGATGCGATCCGCCGCCCGCTCCGGTGTGAGTCCCCGCGAGACGCGGCGCTGACCATCGACCTCGAC
>VXMT01000145.1 GCA_009840965.1 Chloroflexota bacterium | reverse complement strand
CCCACCCATTGCGGCTCGGGCGCGCCCAGCGCGGCCTGGTCTCGCGCGAGCGCGGCGGCGGCCCCCCGCCGCAGGTGTGCGCGATCGCGCCGGATGTCGGCGACGATCGCGATCACGGGAATCGAGGAGCCGTGCGCCTCGGCGAGCCCCGAGACGAGGTTCGTCGCGCCCGGTCCGACCGTGGCGTCGCAGAAGCCGACGCTGCCCGAGAGCCGGGCGTGGGCGTCGGCGGCGCCGGCGGCGGCGCGCTCGTCGCGCATCAGCACATGCTGCAGGCCCGCGTCCTCGACGGCGGCGTAGAAGGGCAGGGTTTGCCCGCCCGGGACGCCGAAGACCGCGCCGACGCCGCCGTCGGCGAGGATGCGCGCGAGGCGTGCGCCGACGGTCTCGCTCATCGCGTCCAGCCGGTCACGACGAGCTGCCGTCCGCGCTCACCGGGGCCTTTGAGTCCTCGAAGCGGTCGGCGCGCGGGCGCAGCTCCTCGGGGAGCTCCTGCCCGGCGTCGGCGAAGGCGCGGCGGGTGGCCGCGCCGCCGCGGCCGAAGGCGTGCTCGAAGCTGCCCTCGAACCAGTCGCGGCTCTGCAGCACGCGCGGCAATTGGCCCTGGAAGCGCGGCATCACGTACCGCGCCAGCAGCTCGTAGCTGCGGAACGTCGCCTGCGTGTCCGCCCACTCGTGCGCGAGGCAGAGGATGCCGCCGAGGCCGCCCGAGCGCTCCAGCACGCCCTCGATCTGCTCGATCACGTCGTCCGGCGTGCCGATCGCGAGGCCGCCCTCGTCGACCGCCGCGCTGACGTCGAGCCCGGTGGCGCCGAATGCCTCGCCGAACGCCTTGCTCTGGTGCTCCTCGGCAAGGTCGCCGATGTAGGCGCGGCGGCTGTAGCCGTCCTCGACCTCGGCTATCGCCTGCTCGCGGGTCGTCGCGATGTGGATCGGCAGGACCACGCGCCAGGTTCCGCGATCGGTCGGTCGCCGCGCCGCCTCGGCGGCCTCCTCGACCCAGCCCCAGGTGCGGGTGAAGCCGTCGTGGCTGGCCCCGGCGACCGAGAGCAGACCGATGCCGTAGCGGCCCGCGGCGGTCGCGCCCGAGGGCGTGAAGGTGGTGGTCACGGCCACCTCCAGGTGCGGCTTCGTGAAGTTGGACATCTGCAGGCGGGCCTCGTTGAGCGTGAACCAGTCGGTCTCCATCGTGACCGGCTCGTCGCCGCGCAGCAGCGCGAGGATCGCCTCGATCGACTCGTACATCATGCGCCGCTGCTCGGTCGGGTCGATGCCCAGCATGTAGGCGTCGGAGGTGAGCGCGCCGGGGCCGACGCCGAGCATCGCGCGCCCGTGGGTCAGGTGGTCCAGCATCTGCATCCGGTCGGCGACCATCAGCGGGTGGTGGTAGGGGAGGCTCAGCACGCCCGTGCCGAGGCGGATGCGGCGGGTGCGCTCGGCGGCGGCGGCGATGAAGGCGACGGGGTCCGCGATCGTCTCGCGCGCGCCGCTGTGGTGCTCGCCGATCCAGGCCTCGTCGAAGCCCAGCTCGTCGAGGTGCTCGATCAGCCGCAGGTTGCGCTGCAGGCCGAGCGTGAGGTTCTCGCCGACCCGGTGGAAGGGGGCGAGGAAGATGCCGAACTTCATGTGCTCGGGCCGGTACGCCATGGCCGCCCGCCTCCCGGTTCGTGCTCCGGCGCGCATCATAGCCTGCGCCGCCGCTACCATCGGCCCCGACGCAGGCCCGCCGCGCGGCGCGAGGGCGGACGAGGGACGGAGGCGAGACGATGCTGCAGCTTGGCGCGCACCTTCCGCAGAACGAGTTCGGCGACGACGTACCCGCGCTGCGCGACTACATCGTCGGCGCCGAGGCGATCGGCTACGACTACATGATCATGGGCGAGCACATCCTCAGCCACGATGCCTCGACGCAGGCGCCCCAGACGCGCGAGGAGCCCCGGCCCTACACCCCCGACTGGGTGTGGCACGAGCCGATGGTGCTGTTCGGCTACCTCGCGGCGGTCACCGAGCGCATCAAGTTCATGCCCAGCGTACTGGTGCTGCCGCTGCGCCAGGCCACGCTGCTCGCGAAGCAGGCCGCCGAGGTGGACGTGCTCTCCGGCGGCCGCCTCATCCTCGGCATCGGCGTCGGCTGGAGCGGGCTGGAGTTCGAGGCGATGAACGAGGACTTCCGCACGCGCGGGCGGCGCGCCGAGGAGCAGATCGAGCTGATGCGGCGGCTCTGGACCGAGCCGCTCGTCGAGTTCGAGGGCCGCTTCCACCGCATCGCGGGCGGCGGCCTCAACCCGCGCCCGGCTGCCTCGATCCCGATCTGGGCCGGCGGCATGAGCGAGCCGGTGCTCGACCGCATCGGCCGCGTCTGCGACGGCTGGAGCATCCAGCGCACCTTCTACACCGAGCTCTCGCCCGAGGACGCCGACGCGCACTTCGCCGAGCGGCTGGAGACGGTGCACGCGGCTGCGCGCTCGGTGGGCCGGGACCCCTCGGAGATCGACCTCGGCGCGGCGATCGACGTAGTCGGCAACACGCTGGAGCAGCAGGTCACGCTGGCGCGCCAGTGGGAGGCGCGAGGGGCCACGCACCTGGCGCTGCGCACCACCCGCGCCGGCCTGACGGAGCTCGACGAGCACCTCGAGGCGCTGCGCGCCTTCCACGAGGCCTACCACGCCGGATAGGCGCGGGTGAGACCGTTGCGAAACTCCCACAAGCCCGATCCGGCTCCCTCTCCCTGGGGAGAGGGCGGGGGTGAGGGAAGACTCCCGCGCGCCTCCGAGAGCCCCGATGGTGCAACGCGATTCCGGAGGGCGGACTCTCCCTCACCCTAACCCTCTCCCTCGCGGAGAGGGGACCGGACGCCATCCACGCGATCGTCCCTGGCCTCGGCGCATGAGGTTCGCCCGTCCGCGCCGAGTGGTCGCGCGTGTATCATCCGCGACCGGATGCAGGAGGACCGGGAGATGCCCGTCGCCGAGGTCAACGGCATCGAGCTGTACTACGAGGAGCAGGGCGAGGGCCCGGGCCTCGTCTTCCTGCACGGCGCCGCCGGCAACCACATCATCTGGTGGCAGCAGCTGCCCGCCTTCCGCGATCGCTTCCGCTGCATCTCCATCGACCACCGCGGCTTCGGCCGCTCGACGGACCCCGCGGGCGAGAGCGCCGCGCGCTTCGTCGACGACCTCGAGGCGCTGCTCGACGCGCTCGGCATCGAGCGCACCGCGCTCGTCTCGCAGTCGATGGGCGGGCGCACGGCGCTCGGCTTCGCCGTCCGCCACCCGCAGCGCGTGAGCGCGCTCGTGCTGGCCGACACCTCGGCCTCGATCGACTGGCCCGAGTTCAACGAGGAGCTTGAGCGGGAGCGCGCCGCGATCGGGCTGGCGGAGGGGCCGCTGGTGGTGCGGGCGCTGGGCGAGAAGTTCCAGCAGCGCGATGCGGAGCGCGCCTTCCTCTACCGCCAGATCTCCGGCCTCAACCCGCCGGACGCCGCGGCGAGCGCCCGCGCCGTGCCGCGCGGCCCGGCCACCCGCGCCGACCTCGACGGCTTCGAGGTGCCGACGCTGCTGATCGTC
>VXMT01000222.1 GCA_009840965.1 Chloroflexota bacterium | reverse complement strand
AGCGCTCGCGCGAGGGCAACGACCTCTGGCACGAGATGGAGGAGTCCGGCGTCCTCGACAAGACGGCGCTGGTCTTCGGCCAGATGAACGAGCCGCCCGGCGTGCGGCTGCGCATCGGCCTCACCGGCCTGACGATGGCGGAGTACTTCCGCGACGACGAGGGCCGCGATGTGCTGCTCTTCATCGACAACATCTACCGCTACACGCTCGCCGGTATGGAGGTCTCGGCACTGCTCGGCCGGATGCCCTCGGCGGTCGGCTACCAGCCGACGCTGGCCACCGAGATCGGCGAGCTCGAGGAGCGCATCACCTCGACGAAGCAGGGCTCGATCACCTCCTTCCAGGCGATCTACGTGCCCGCCGACGACTACACCGACCCCGGCGTCTCGACGACGTTCGGCCACCTCGACGCCGTGGTGGCGCTGGAGCGCGCGCTGGCCGAGCAGGGGCTCTACCCGGCGATGGATCCGCTGACCTCGAACAGTCGCATCCTGGACCCGAACGTGGTGGGCCAGGAGCACTACGACGCCGCCTCCGGCGTGCTGCGCACGCTGCAGCGCTACAAGGACCTGCAGGACATCATCGCCATCCTCGGCATCGAGGAGCTGACCGAGGACGACAAGCAGGCGGTGGCGCGGGCGCGCCGCATCCAGCGCTTCCTCACGCAGCCCTTCTTCGTCGCCGAGCAGTTCACCGGCCGCGGCGGCCGCTACGTGCCCGTCGCGGAGACGGTGCGCGGCTTCACCGAGATCCTCGAGGGCAAGCACGACGAGCTGCCGGAGAATGCCTTCTACATGGTCGGCACCATCGACGAGGCGGTCGAGAACGCCCGCGAGATGGCCGAGGAGGACTAGCGCTTGGCCCCGCTCAGGCTCTCAATCGTCACGGCGGAGCAGCCCGTCCTCGACCGGGACGACGTGCAGCGCGTGATCGTGCCCACCACCGAGGGCCAGATCACCGTGCTGCCGAGTCACGCCGCACTCATGGCCAGCCTCGACATCGGCGAGCTGATCGCCATCGGTAGCGAGGGCGAGGAGGACATCGTCGTCCACGGGGGCTTCATCCAGGTGCTGCGCGACGAGGTGACCGTGCTCGCCGACGCCGCCGAGCGAGTCGACGAGATCGACGAGGAGCGGGCCGAGGAAGCCCGCGAGCGTGCTCGCCACCGCCTCGAGGGCGACGTGGCGGCCGACGAGATCGTCGACCTCGCGCGAGCACGCCTCTCGCTGCTGCGCGCGGAGGCGCGCATCCGCATCCGCCGCCGCCGGCGCGGCGCGGGAGCCCCGCCCGCCCCGCGCTAGGCTGTCCGGAGCCCGAGACCCGTGCCCGAGCAGTACCGGGAAGGCGACGAGATCCCGGTCCGTGTGCTGCGCGTCATGGACGGCGACTCCCTCCGGGTCCGGGACATCCGCTCGCGGCGGGACCTCGAAGTGCGGCTTGAGGGCATCGACGCGCCGGAGATCGGTCAGCGGCACTCGCAATCATCGAGGCGGTACCTGGAGCGGCTGGCGCGCGGGCGGTTGGTGCTGCTCGTGACGGGGGTCGACCAGTACGGGCGGGTGCTGGGCGTGCTGCGCAAGGCGCGCGCGGACGGCCCGTCGCTGAACCGGGCGATGGTCGAGGCAGGCTGGGCCTACCACTACGAGCAGTACGCGCCGCGCGCCCGGGTGCTGCGGGACGCACAGGCGCTCGCGCGCCGCGAGCGCCGAGGAGTCTGGGCCGGCAGCGACGAACCAATGCGTCCCTGGGACTACCGGCGCTACAGAAGCAGGCTTGAGTCGCGCGGCGAGTGGCGCCGATTCCCGCGACGCTGGCGAGGACGGCGGCGGAGGGGTGGCTACGGCCTCGTCCTGCGCCTCGCGTTGGCGTTGATCGTGCTGTTCACCGTGCTGCGGTTGCTGGGGGAACTAGCGGGTCCGTAGTCGTGGCATCAGGAGTCGGGCTACGCCCACAGCCGGATCGCGGCGAGGATGATGCCCGTCGCGGCGAACATGCCGGCGAAGAGTTGGAACTTCAGCCGCTCGATGTCGGCCTTGGTGGCGAGGTGTTCGTAGGGGCCCTCGATGCGTGCGACGCGCTCGCCAAGGCTCTCGGAGGTCACGGTCATCGCCACCCGTCCTTCGTGGCCAGAGTCTAGTACATCGTTGCTATGACACCTACTGCCGGCCGCAGCGCCTCGCGGGCCGGGCGGGATGCGTCGTATCCTTGGAGGTGGCGGGGGCCGGAGGCCCCATGGGTGAGCAACTGGTCATTCACGGCGGGCGGCCTCTGCGGGGCCGCCTCCCCGCGTCCGGCTCCAAGAACGCCGCGCTCTACGCACTCGCAGCCCCACTCCTCACCTCCGACCCCGTCACCTTGCACAACGTGCCCGAGATCGCCGACATCGAGGGCATGGGCCGTGTCCTGCGCGCCCTCGGCGCAACCTTCGAGGTCGACGGCGAAGACGTCTCGATCGACGCCTCGGGAGTGACGAAGACCGCCGCGCCGCAGGATCTCGCGATCGCGCTGCGCGCCTCCTTCCTCGTCATGGGTCCGCTACTCGCCCGCTTCGGCGAGGCGGCCTGCCCGCCCCCGGGCGGCGACGTGATCGGCGTGCGCCCTCTGGACGTGCACCTCGCCGGCTTCCGCGCGCTGGGCGCGGACGTCCGCCGCGAGGGCCAGCACTTCGTCGCGCGCGGCCGCCTGCGCGGGACGCGCATCTTCCTCGACTACCCCAGCGTGCTCGGCACGGTGAACGTGCTCTTCGCCGCCGCTCTCGCGGAGGGCGAGACGGTGATCGTCAACGCCGCCGCCGAGCCGGAGGTGGCGATGGCCGCCGAGATGCTGGTCGCGATGGGGGCGCGCATCAGCGGGCACGGCTCGAACACGATCACCGTCGAGGGCGTCGAGCGCCTGCACGGCGTGGACTTCGCGATCATCCCCGACCGCATCGAGAGCGGGACCTACCTGCTCTCCGGCGTCGCCACCGGCGGCGACGTCGCCATCGAGGGCGCGCGGGCAGACCACCTGGACTCGTTGCTGACGAAGCTCGGCGAGGCGGGCGCGGGCGTCGAGGTCACGCCGGACTACGTGCGCGCGTGCGCGCCCGCGGATGGGGGGCCGCTGCGCGCCGTGCAGCTCCAGGCGGTGCCGTACCCCGGCTTCCCCACGGACCTGCACGCGCCGATGGCGGCCGCGCTCACCCAGGCGGAGGGCGTCTCGACCATCCACGAGCGCGTCTTCGAGAACCGCCTGCTCTACCTCGGCGAGCTGCGCGCGATGGGCGCGCGCATGACCGCGGGCGGCCAGTCCGTGATCATCGAGGGCCCCACGCCGCTCGTCGGCAGCGCCGTTCGCGCGCTCGACGTGCGGGCGGCGGCAGCCGTCGTGCTCGGCGGGCTCTGCGCCAGCGATGAGACGGTCGTGCGCGACCTCGCGCACCTCGATCGCGGCTACCCGCGCATCGAGGAGCGGTTGAGCGCGCTAGGCGCGAGGGTGTTCAGGCGCTAAGGTCGATTGCTGGGGGCGCCGGCGCCTCGCTGTTGGAGGGCGCCGGGCGGCGGGGGTGAGGTTCACGAAACGCCGCGGCCTC
>VXMT01000122.1 GCA_009840965.1 Chloroflexota bacterium | reverse complement strand
ATCTCGCGTCTCTTCTCGGGGGGTTGGATTTTATATACTCCCCCCGCGGCGGCCCCCCCCCCCCCCGCCCCCGGCGCGGCGGGGGCTCTGGCGCTTCGTTCGAGGTGGCTAGCCTTGGTCCTTCCCGAGGACCAGTGAGCACATCACGCTCAGTCCGCCGCCTCAGCCGTTGACGAAGCAGTAGTCCATCTTCTCCTTCTGCCGCGCCTCGCCGCGGCCCATCAGCTGGCGCACCGCCTCGGTGGCGTGCGACATGCCGCCGGCGGTGCCGGGCTGGCCGAAGGAGAGCTGGCCGCCGTGCGTGTTCACGGCGATGCCGTCGCTCTTGTAGGTGACGTCCTCGTTCGCGAAGTAGGTGCCGCCCTCGCCCTTCGGGGCGAAGCCGGCGTCCTCGAACTCGATGATCACCGTGATCGTGTAGCAGTCGTAGAGCGAGGCCATGTCCATGTCTTGCGGCCCGACGCCGGCCATCTTGTAGGCGGCGCGCGCCGAAACCTCGACCGGCGACTTCGTCATGCGGTCCACGTAGGTGATGCCCGGCACGCCGCGGTCCATCGAGTGACCCACGCCGAGGATGTAGACCGGGTCGTGCGGGGAGGACTCGACGGCCTCCGGGCGGCTCACCATCAGCGCCGCCGCGCCGAGGGTAGGCATCACGCACTCGAGCAGGGTCAGCGGGTTGGCGACCATGCGCGAGTTGAGGACGTCGTCGGTGGTCGCCGGGGTGCCGTAGAAGGCGGCGTCCGGGTTGGCCTGCGCGTTCTCACGCTGCTGCACCGCGATCGCGACGCGCTCCTCGTCGGTGAGGCCGAACTCGTGCTTGTAGCGGTTGGCGACGAGCGCGTACCAGAAGTTCGCGCCGGGGCCCGGTCCGAACGGGCCGGCGAACTGCGGGAACTGCCCGCCGATGGCGCCGCCGCCACCGCCGCCGAAGCCGCCGAACTCGCCCGAGGTCACCAGACAGAGGATGTTGTTGGCGAGCCCGGCGTTGACCGCCATCGCCGCGATGGCGACGGACGTGGGGCCGGACGAGCCCATCATGTTCACGCCGTGCGCCCAGGTCGGCTCGATGCCGAGCGTCTCGGCGAACTCACAGGTGTTGAGGAACGGGATCTCCGTGATCAGCCCGTCGACTTCCTCCTTGAGGAGGCCGGAATCCTCGATGCAGAGGCGGGCCGCCTCCTGCGCCAGTCCGGGGCCGGTGCGGCCGGGCTTGCGCCGCTCCGGCTTCAATTCGCCGATTCCGATGATCGATGCCGCTCCGCGCAGGCTCATCGGCAGCTCCTCCCGCTCGCGTGTGCGTGCGTTGCGCGGATCCGGCGCCTTCGTCCGGTGCTCCGCGTCCTTGGAGTGAATCTAACAGCCCGCGGGCAGGCGGGCGAACCCTTGACCTAACTCCAATGCTACATAACGCTATGAAATCGAAGCCGACCGGGGAATCGGCTCGCGCGGGCGCGATCGGGGCGCGCGGCAGCGCTAGAATCGAGAGCCGAGGGGGACTGCCCATGAGCGATGACCAGGGAGTCGAAATCACGGTCGAGTACTGCGTGCCCTGCAGCTACCTCGCCCGGGCGCAGTGGATGATCGGCGAGATCATGTACGACATCCAGGACGACGTCCGGAAACTGGAGATGCGCACCGGCGACGGCGGCTGCTTCGAGTGGTCCGTGAACGGCGAGCTGGTCTTCAGCAAGAAGCAGAGCGGGCGCTTCCCGGAGATCGAGGAACTGAAGGAACTGATCTACTCGCGCGTCTGATCGCGAGCCCGCACGCATCGAGGAGCGAACCATGAGCGACACCATCCGCGTCTACGACCCCACCGGGCACGCTCCCGTCGAGCGCCATCCGCTCGCGTCGCTGCCCGCCTCGCTGGACGGCCTGCGGCCGGGCATCGTGGAGAACCGCAAGGCCAACGCCGGCCTGCTGATGCGCCTGATGGTCGAGGGCCTGCGTGAGCACGTGGACCTCGGCGAGCTCACGACGATCGGCAAGCCCAGCGCCGGGCCGCCGACGAAGAGCAACGAGCGCAAGCTCGTGGAAGGAGCCGACTTCGCCCTCGTCGGATCGAGCGACTGAGGCTCCTGCACGGCGTGGAGTGTCCACGCCTCCATCCTCTTCGAGCGCCAGGGCATCCCGACCGTCAACATCACGACCGAGGCCTTCGTCAGCCTGTTCGAGCTCGAGGCCGAGCAGCGCGGCATGCCGGACCTGCGCTACATCGTGGTCCCGCACCCGATCGGCGGCATCCAGCACGACGCCGTGGCCCAGAAGGCGCGCGCCTCGCTGCCGGACCTGCTCGCCGCCCTCACGCCCGAGCCCGTGCCGATCGCCGGCGGCGATCGATGACCACGAGCGAACGGCCCGGCCTCGGCGACGCGGCGGCGCTGGTCGAGCTGCCCGCCGATCCCGCCGAGCTGCACGAGGTCTTCGCCGAGCGCGGCTGGTCGGACGGTCTGCCGGTCATCCCGCCCACCGAGGAGCGCGTCGAGGCGATGCTCGCCTACAGTGACCGCGACCGGCGCGAGGTGCTGGGCGTGCTGCCGCCCCGCCGTGGCGTGGCGACCGTCGAGGCGGTCGCGATCAACGCGGTGCTCGCGGGCTGCGAGCCGCGCGCGCTGCCGGTGCTGCTGGCGGCCGTGCAGGGCCTGGTGCAGCCGCAGTTCAACCTCAGCGGCATCAACGCCACCACGCACCCCTGCGCGGTGCTGGTGCTCGTGAACGGGCCGATCGGGCGCGAGCTGGGCGTCAACAGCGGTCCCGGCTGCTACGGGCCCGGCTTCCGCGCGAACGCGACCATCGGCCGCGCGATCCGGCTGCTGCTACTCAACGTCGCGGGCGCCTCGCCGGGACACGGCGACCGCGCCACGCAGGGCACGCCCGCCAAGTTCGCGCTCTGCATCGCGGAGAACGAGGAGGCGAGCCCCTGGCCGCAGTTCCACACCACGCGCGGCTTCGAGCCGGAGCACAGCACCGTCACCGTCTCGGCCAGCGAGGGCCCGCACAACATCCAGGAGCACGGCAGCAACACAGCGCTCGGCGTGCTGCAGACCGTCGCCGGCGCCCTCGGGCAGGCGGGCAGCAACAACATCCTCAGCCGCGGCGAGCCGATGCTCGCGCTGGGTCCGGAGCATGCCGAGACGATTGCCGACGAGGGCTGGACCCGCGAGGGCGTGCAGCAGTACCTCTACGAGCACGCCCGCTACCCCGCCTCGCGGCTCTCGCCCGAGTTCCTCGAGTCGGTAAACGTGCGCATCGAGCCGGAGCTGGGGATCGACCCCTTCCCGCCGGACGCGCTGCTGCCGATCGTCAACGAGCCGGAACAGCTGCATCTGATCGTCGCCGGCGGGCCGGGTAAGCACTCCTCGTGGCTGCCGACCTTCGGCCAGCGAACCAGCCCCGTCACCACGGTCATCGCCGACCGCAACGGCCGCCCGCTCGGCAGCGTCGAGGACCTCCGCGGCTAGTCGCGCCCCTGGTCGGGGGCCCTCACCCTAGCCCTCTCCCTCAGGGCTGGCTGTTATAAACATATCCCAGCCCCCGGGGCAAGGGGCAAGAAGGGTTTACCGGGTAGGGGTTTTAAAAAAGTGGTGGGGG
>VXMT01000012.1 GCA_009840965.1 Chloroflexota bacterium | reverse complement strand
AGTCGGTACCGTCGTTCGACGTCAGCAGCCCCGTCGTGTCGATGCCGTCGGAGTCCGTGCCGTCGTTGTCCGTCGGCGTGGGCGTGTCGATGCCGTCGTAGTCCGTGTACGGGGTGGTCACGCCGTCGTTGTCGGTCAGCGGGGTGTCGACGCCGTCGTAGTCGGTGTACGGCGTGGTGACGCCGTCGTTGTCGGTCAGCGAGGTGTCGACGTCATCGTAGTCGGTGTACGGCGTGTCGAACCCGTCGTTGTCGGTGCCCGGCGTATCGACTCCATCCCCGTCGCTGTACGGGGTGTCGTTGCCGGCGGGGTCCGGGGTGGGGGTGGAGTTGCCGTCGTTGTCGTTCGGTGTCGGGGTGTCAACGCCGTCGCCGTCGGTGGGCGGGGTGCTGAAGCCATCGTAGTCCGTGTACGGCGTGTCCACGCCGTCGCCGTCGGTCGAGGGCGTGTCGATGCCGTCGTAGTCGGTCTCCGGCGTGTCGTAGCCGTCGTCGTCGGTGGGGGGCGGGTCGTCGCCGTCGTCATCGTCATCGTCGGGCTCGGTTGGCGGAGCCACGCGCCAGATCATGGCCACAGGCTCGGGGACCGGTGTGCTCGCGGCGTCTATGACCTGACCCACGCCGCGCAGCACCATGGTCAGCGCGACGACCAACGAGACAACCAGCAACGAGAGTTTGCGCAGGACAGGGAGCATCGGCCTGACCCCCGCGCACGCCCGGTCACCCGACCGGCGATCCGCGGGACGCCGGCGCGGGCCGAGCGCTGCCTTCAGGGAGTCATTGTCCCGCCCGGCACGCGACGTAACAAGGGCTCAAGGGTGTCCACCGAGCCCGCAGCGCGGAGCCCGGCGCGCGAGACCCGCGGAGGGGCGCCCCGCCCGGCTTGACAACCTCGCGAGGCTTGCCGAGGCTCACGCGAGAGCAGGGCCCGGACGGGCCCCCGGTGGAGCGAGGCGATGGCGAAGAGCGACGCGAACAGCGACCGCGCCTACGACGAGCGACCGCGACCCCTCGCGGGGGTGCGGGTGGTGGACTTCACCTGGATCGTCGCCGGACCGCAGGCGACGCGGATCATCGCCGACCTCGGGGCCGACGTGATCCGCGTCGAGAACGAGGGGCACATGGACTCGCTGCGCGGGGGTCTGCCGCCCGACGGGGATCCGCACCCGGACCGCTCGGGGATCTTCAACAACTTCAACCGCAACAAGCGCGGCATCACCGCCAACATCTACCACCCGCGCACCCGCGAGCTGATCGAGCAACTGATCGCCGGGGCCGACGCGGTGACCGAGAACTTCAGCCCCGGCGCCTTCGCTCGCATGGGCTTCGGCTTCGAGCGCCTGCGCGAGCTGAACCCGAAGATCATCTACCTCTCGCTCTCCGGCTACGGCCACTACGGCCGCGACAGCTCCTACGTAACGTGGGGTCCGACGGCGCAGGCCGTCTCCGGGCTCACCTACATCTCCGGCCTGCCCGATCAGGACCCCGCCGGGTGGGGCTACTCCTACCTCGATCACTCGGCCGGCTACTACGGCGCGATCGCGATGCTGCTCGCCCTGCGCCGCCGCGAGCGCATCGAGGGCGCACAGCGCATCGACATCTCGCAGGTGGAGACGGGCATGGTGATGACCGGCGTGACCATGCTCGACTGCCAGATCAACGGCCGTCCATCCGAGCGCATCGGTAACCGCTCGCGGCACCCGGCGCTGGCGCCGCACGGCGCCTACCGCTGCGCCGGCGACGACCGCTGGATCACGATCGCCGTCGAGACCGAGGAGCACTGGCGCGAGCTCTGCGAGGAGCTCGGCCACCCCGCGCTCGCCGAGGACGAGCGCTTCGCCAGCCTCGAGGCGCGCCTCGCGGCGCAGGACGAGCTGGACGCGGCGATCACCGCGTGCACGCGCGAGCGCGAGCCGCGCGCGCTGATGTTCGCGCTGCAGGCGCGCGGCGTCCCCGCCGGCCTGGCCCAGAACATGCCGGACAAGATGCAGGACGAGCAGCTCGCCGCCCGCGGCTTCTACCGAGCGGCGCCCAGCCCCTACGTCGGCGATCGCTTCTACGAGGGCCTGCCCTTCCTCTTCCGCCAGCTCGGCTGGGACGTGCATCGCGGCGGTCCCGGCATCGGCGAGCACATCGACGAGGTGCTGACGGAGCTGGGCTGCACGCCCGAGGAGATCGCCCAACTGCGCGCGGAGGCCGCCGTATGAGCGAGCGGCCCCCGCTGCCGGAGTTCGCGGCGAGCCTCGACGGCGCGCCGATCCTCGATCGCGTGCGCATCGTCGAGGTCGGCGACCTCGGCGAGGTCGCCGGGCGGCTGCTGGCCGACGTGGGCGCGGACGTGATCCGCGTCGAGCCGCCCTCGGGCACGGACTCCCGCCACATCGGGCCCTACCCCGGCGACGAGCCCGGCATCGAGACGTCGCTGCGCTTCGCGGCGCACAACGCGAACAAGCGCGGCGTCACGCTCGACCTCGAGCACGCCGAGGGCCGCGCGCTGTGGCGGCGGCTCTGCGAGAGCGCCGACGTGGTGATCGACGGCTCCGGCCACGGCGTGCTCGACGGACTCGGGGCGGGCTGGGAGGCGCGGCTCGCGGACGGCTGGGCGGGCCCGCGCGTGTGGTGCTCGATCACCCCGTTCGGACGCGAGGGGCCGTGGGCGGACTGGGCCTCGAGCGACCTCGTCCAGCTCGCGCTGGGCGGCCCGATGATGAGCACCGGCTACACGGACCACGACCTGCCGCCAATCCGCGGCGGCTTCGACCACTCCTACTGGATCGGCGGCGAGTACGCGGTGGTCGGCATCCTCGGCGCGCTGTTCGGGCTGGGCGCCGGAGCGGTCGAGGGACCGGAGCTGGTGGACATGGCGATCCACGACGCGGTGAGCGCGACGACCGAGGGCGCGTTCCCGAGCTGGGAGTACCGCCGCGAGATCAACCAGCGCGCCACCGGACGCCACTCGGCGCCGGGCCCGACGCCGGAGATCCAGTTCCCCACCGTCGACGGGCGTCACATGAACGTGATCGGCGGCGGACAGCCGCGCTCCGCGCGCTACCTCGACGACATGCTCGAGTGGATGGACCGCTACGACGCCGCCGAGGACCTGCGCGAGCCGCGCTACCGCGCGGCCATCTTCGCCGCCCGCAATGAGGCGGAGGAAGAGCGTCAGCGCTTCTCCGAGGTGACCAAGCGCTTCGTCGCGATGCTCACGACGGAGGAGGCCTATCGCGGCGGCCAGGGGATGCACCTGCCCTGGGGCATCGTGCGGCGGCCCGAGGAAAACCTCGACGACCCGCACTGGACGGACCGCGATTCGTTCGCCCCGATCGAGCTGCCCGGCGGGCAGCAGGCGCGGCTCCCCATCGCGCCGTACCGCTTCGAGGGCGTCGAGCGCGTGCGGCCCTGCCGCGCTCCCCTGCTCGGCGAGCACAACCACGCCGTCTACCACGAGGAGCTGGGCGTACCCGCCGAGGACCTCCCCGGCCTGGCCGAGCGCGGCGCGATCTAGCCCGCCGGCAAGAGGCCGCCGCGCCCTCGGACTTCGAAGCCAGGCGCGCGTTGCCTGTGGGGGGCTGCGCCCCCCACACCCCCATCCCGGACGAGCACGCGCTGCGCGCGGTCAGCACC
>VXMT01000061.1 GCA_009840965.1 Chloroflexota bacterium | reverse complement strand
CGCCCGCAACGGCGGCCGCGCCCGTGGGCGCCGCGGGGGTTGGGGGGGGGGCAGGGGCCGCCGCGCCCGAGGCCTCGCCGGCGCCACTGCCGTTGCCGTGGCCGTTCGATCCGCCCGCGATCGGGGCCAGCACGTAGTCCTGCTGGTTCGGCGCGGGCAGCGGCTCCGGCGTCGGCCACGCGCCGTTCTCGTCCTCGTCCTCGGCCGTCGAGGTGCTCGAGAGGTCGACCGCCCCGAGGTGCGCGAGGTCGCTGCGGCCGAGGTAGCTGACCGCCAGCTCGCGGAAGACGTAGTCGATGATCGAGGTCGCCATGCGGACGCGGTCGTTGCCGGTGACGATGCCGTTCGGCTCGAACTTCGTGAACAGGAAGGAATCCACGTAGGCGTCGAGCGGCACGCCGTGCTGCAGGCCGATCGAGACGGCGATCGCGAAGCAGTTCATCAGCGAGCGGAACGCCGCCCCATCCTTGGACATCGAGATGAAGATCTCGCCCAGGCGCGAGTCCTCGAACTCGCCCGTGTGCAGGTAGATCGTGTGGCCGCCGACCTTGGCCTTCTGCGCGAAGCCCGGCCGCCGCGAGGGCAGCGGCTCGCGCTCGCCGCGCTGCAGGCCGACCAGCCGTCGCGCCAGCGCGCGCGCGTCCTCGCGAGGCAGCGCGTGGATGATGCGCTCCACCTCGTCGAGCGCCCGCTTCGGGTCGAGCTCGACCGCCTCGGGCTCGTCCTCGAGCTCGTCGAGGTCCTCGAAGTCGTCGCCGAGCACGGTGGCGGCGAGGGGCTGCGAGAGCTTGGAGCCGTCGCGGTAGAGCGCGAGCGCCTTGAGCATGGAGTCGGCCCCGGCCTCGTAGACCGCGGCGACGTCGGCGACGCTGGCGTCCTCCGGGAGGTTGATCGTCTTGCTGATCGCGCCGGAGAAGAACGGCTGCGCGGCGGCCATGATGCGCACGTGCGCCATCGGCTCGATGTAGCGCGTGCCGTAGCGCCCGCAGCGGTTGGCGCAGTCGAAGACCGCGTAGTCCTCCTCGCGCAGGTGCGGGGCGCCCTCGATCGTCATGCGGCCGACGATGTGGTCGTTGGCCTCCTCGATCTGCTCGCGGGTGAAGCCGATCGCCTCGAGCAGGTTCGCTCCGGCGAGTTGCTCGTCAGTGAGGCCGAGCACGTCGCGGCAGAACTCGTCGCCGAGCACGAAGCGGTTGAAGGCGAAGGTGATGTCGAACGCCGAGCCGAGCGCCTCGTCGACCGCGTCGAGGGCGCGGCGGTTGAAGCCGTGCTGGGCGAGCGTGTGGCGGTTGATGTGCGGGGCGCCCTCGAGGCGGCCGCTGCCCGCGCAGTAGGCGACGATCTCCTCGGCCTGCTTCGCGCTGTAGCCGAGCGTGCGCAGGGCGCCGGGCACGGACTGGTTGATGATGCGGAAGTAGCCGCCGCCGGCCAGCTTCTTGAACTTGACGAGCGCGAAGTCCGGCTCGACGCCGGTGGTGTCGCAGTCCATCAGCAGGCCGATCGTGCCGGTGGGCGCGATCAGCGTGGTCTGGGCGTTGCGGAAGCCGTGCTCCTCGCCGAGGGCGAGCGCGCGGTCCCAGGAGACCTGCGCGGCCTTGAGCAGCACCTGCGGGCAGTGTGCGGCGTCGAGGCCCACCGGCAGCGTCGTCAGGCCCTCGTAGTCCTCGGCCGGTGCGTTGTAGGCGGCGCGGCGGTGGTTGCGGATCACGCGCAGCATCGGCTCGCGGTTGGGCTCCCAGGCGGGGAACGGGCCGAGCTCGGCGGCGATCTCGGCGGAGGTGGCGTAGGAGACGCCGGTCAGCAGCGCGCTGTAGCCGCCGGTCTGGGCCAGCGCCTCGGGCGAGTCGTAGGGCACGCCCTGCTGCATCAGCAGCGCGCCGAGGTTGGCGTAGCCGAGGCCGAGCGTGCGGTACTCGTGGGAGAGCTGCGCGATCACGGGGCTCGGGTACTGCGCCATCAGCACCGAGATCTCGAGCACGATCGTCCACAGCCGGGTGGCGTGCTCGAAGGCCGGCACGTCGAACTCGCCGCGCTCCTCGTCGTGGAAGCGCAGCAGGTTCAGCGAGGCGAGGTTGCACGCCGTGTCGTCGAGGAACATGTACTCGGAGCAGGGGTTCGAGCCGCGGATTGGCCCGCCCGCCGGCGAGGTGTGCCACTCGTTGATCGTCGTGTCGTACTGCACGCCCGGGTCCGCCGACTGCCAGGCGGCGCGCGCGACGCGCTCCCAGAGGTCGCGGGCGCGCACGGTCTTCGAAGGCTCGCCGTCGACGCGACGGTAGAGCGTCCACTCGCGGTCCTGCTCGACGGCCTCGAGGAAGTCGGCGCTGACGCGCACGGAGTTGTTGGCGTTCTGGCCGGAGACGGTCTGGTAGGCCTCGCCCTGCCAGTCCGTGTCGAACTCGCGCAGGTCGATCGGCGCCTCGCCGGCCTCGGCGAGCTGGAGCACGCGCTGCACGCAGCCGTCCGGCACGCCGTCGCGGCGCGCGCGGCCGATGGCGCGGCGCAGCTTGCGGTTCTGCGAGGGGTCGAAGCCGCCCTCGGTGGCGTCGAGGACGGCGCTCAGGCGGCGGCGGATGACGCGCGAGCCGGCGACGAGCGCGGCGACCTTCTGCTCCTCGGCCACCTTCCAGTCGATGAACTCCTCGATGTCCGGGTGGTCGACGTCGACGATCACCATCTTGGCCGCGCGGCGGGTGGTGCCGCCGGACTTGATCGCGCCCGCGGCGCGGTCGCCGATCTTGAGGAAGGACATCAGGCCGGAGGACTTGCCGCCGCCGGAGAGGAACTCGTTCTCCCCCCGGATCTTCGAGAAGTTGGAGCCCGTGCCGGAGCCGTACTTGAAGATCAGCGCCTCGCGGGTCCAGAGGTCCATGATGCCGCCCTCGTTGACGAGGTCGTCGGCGACGGACTGGATGAAGCAGGCGTGCGGCTGCGGGCGCTCGTAGGCGCTCGTCGACTGGCGCACCGCGCCGAACTCCGGGTCGAAGTAGGAGTGCCCCTGCGAGGGTCCGGCGATGCCGTAGGCCCAGTGCAGGCCGGTGTTGAACCACTGCGGCGAGTTGGGCGCGGCGCGCTGCGTCGCCATCATCAGCACCAGCTCGTCGTGGAAGGCGCGTGCGTCCTCCTCGGCGTCGAAGTAGCCGTGCTTCCAGCCCCAGTAGGTCCAGGTGCCGGCGAGGCGGCCGAAGACCTGGCGCGCGTCGATCTCGCCGCCGGAGTCGTCGGCGCCCTCGGCGGGCTCGGAGCGCCACAGCCACGCGGGGACGCCGTCTTCCTCGACGGCGACGAGCTCGTCGGCGACGCCGGTCTTGCGGAAGTACTTCTGCGCCATGATGTCGACGGCGACCTGCGACCAGTCGGCGGGCATGCGCACGCCGGCCGCCTCGAAGACGACCGAGCCGTCGGGGTTGACGATGCGCGAGTCCCTTGGGGCGAAGGCGACCCCCTCGAGCGGGTCCTGCCCGGCGGTGGTGAAGTGTCGTTCGATGCGCATGATCTGCTCCCGCGTAGCGGCCGTAATCGCGGGTGGCGGCTGGACGCCCCCCGCGCCCCCCGCCCCCCGGGCCCCCCACCCCCCCCGGGCGGGCGCGGGTCGGGCACTGTGCCCCTGCGGGAGGGGGGGGGCGGCAAGGGGCGGGAGATTA
>VXMT01000233.1 GCA_009840965.1 Chloroflexota bacterium | reverse complement strand
GCCCTCGACGCGCCGGCCTCGGCGCACTGCAGCGCGTTGTGCGCTTTCACGCCGCCGTCCACCTCGATCACCGCCTCCGAGCCCAGCGCGTCGAGGGCGGCCCGCAACTCGCGGACCTTGTCGAGCAGCTCGGGGATCAGCTCCTGCCCGCCGCGCCCGGGGTAGACGAGCATCACCGTCACCTCGTCGAGCTGCGGCAGCCACGGCTCCAGCGCCGCCACCGGCGTGAGCGGGCTGATCGCGATGCCCACCTCGCAGGACAGCTCGCGCGCCCTCGCGATCTCGCGCTGCGGCTCGTCCGTGGCCTCGAGGTGGAAGATCAGCCGCCCGGCGCCCGCCTCGGCCAGCGGCTCCAGTTGCTCGAGCGGGTCGGCGACCATCATGTGCGCCTCGATCGGCAGCGAGACCGCCTCGCGCACGGCCTCGACGATCAGCGGGCCGAAGCTGATCTGCGGGACGAACTGCCCGTCCATCACGTCGATGTGCATCACGTCGGCGCCGCCTGCCTCGGCGGCCGCAACCGCGTCGGCGAGGCGCCCGAGGTCTGCCGTGAGGATCGAGGGCGCGATGCCGACGCGCCGTGCCGCCGGCTCGCCGCTCACTCCGCCTCCTCGGCCGCGCGCCGCGCCCGGGCGGCTTCGCGCGCCCCCGCCACCGCCTGCGGCGCGGTGCCACCGGTCGCGCTCCGCGCGGCCAGCGCCGCTTCGAGGCCGAGCGCGGGCGGCTGCTCGGTGAAGACCGGGTGCGCTTCGGCGAACTCATCGGGCGTGAGGTCCTCGAAGGTGCGGCCCTCCTGCTCGCAGCGCGCGACGAGCGCGCCGATCACCTCGTGCGCCTCGCGGAAGGGCACGCCGTTGCGCACGAGCTGGTCGGCGAGGTCGGTCGCGAGCGCGAAGTTGGCGACGGCCGCCGCGCGCCCGCGCTCCGCATCGAAGCGCAGCGAGGGCAGCATCGCGGCCACCACGGCAAGGGAGTCGAGCAGCGTGTCCACGCTGTCGAAGAGCGGCTGCTTGTCCTCCTGCAAGTCGCGGTTGTAGGCGAGCGGCTGGCCCTTGAGCAGGGTCAGCGCCTGCACGAGATTGCCGATCACGCGCGCGCTCTTGCCCCTCGCCAGCTCGGCGACGTCCGGGTTGCGCTTCTGCGGCATGATGCTCGACCCGGTCGAGAAGGCGTCGTCGAGGCTGATGAGGCCGAACTCGGCCGAGGCCCAGAGCACGATCTCCTCGGATAGCCGCGAGAGGTGCGTCATCGCCAGCGCCGCCGCCGCGTGGAAGTCGACCACGAAGTCGCGGTCGGAGACCGCGTCGAGCGAGTTCGCCGAGACCGCCTCGAAGCCGAGCTCGCGCGCGACGAACTCGCGATCGATCGGGTAGCCGACGCCGGCGAGGGCGCCCGAGCCGAGCGGTAGCACGTTGGCGCGCCCTCGGGCCTGCCGTAGCCGCTCCGCGTCGCGCGCGAACATCTCCTCGTAGGCGAGCAGGTGGTGCGCGAGCAGCACGGGCTGCGCGCGTTGCAGGTGCGTGTAGCCGGGCACGACCGTCTCCGCCTCGCGCTCGGCGAGGTCGATCAGCGCGCCCCGCAGCGCCCGCAGGCGCGCGGCGCCCTCGTCGCAGGCGGCGCGCACGAACATCCGCAGGTCGGTCGCCACCTGGTCGTTACGCGAGCGGGCCGTGTGCAGCCGCCGCGCCGGTTCGCCGATGCGCTCGGCGAGGGCGACCTCGATGTTGAGGTGAATGTCCTCGCGATCGTCGCGGAACTCGAAGCTCCCCGCCTCGATCTCCGCCTCGATGGCGCGCAGGCCCTCGACGATCGCGTCGCGGTCGGCGTCCTCGATGATGCCCTGCCTGGCGAGCATCCGCGCGTGCGCGATCGAGCCGGCGATGTCCTCGCGATACAGCCGCCGGTCGAAGGCGATGGACGCGGTGTAGGCCTCGACGAGCGCGTCGGTAGGTGCGCTGAAGCGCCCGCCCCAGAGCTTGTCGCTACCCGGCTGTCCGTCCTCGTCCGCCATCGTTCGAGGCTAGCACCGCGCGAGCGTCAGGTGCGAGCGAGGGCCGCTCAGGCAGCGAGCGGCGCCAGCAAGTCGAGGAGCTCCGCCATGCTCTCGATGTCGCGGCCAACGGCTGCGGCGTCGAGATGCCGCTTGCGGCGGTAGTAGTTGCCGTGCAGGTCGTTGGCGATGGCGCGCAGACCCGGCAGGAGGTCGTCGTCGGTGAGCCGCCAGGCACGGTTGAGCACAACGCTGAAGTCTGCGTGGGTCTCGTATTCCCAGCCCTGGGCCGCAGCCACGGCCTTCGCCATGTGCGAGGCCGCCCCCCAGCCCTTCTCGGAGGCCTGATGCAGGTCATCCGAGGCCAGGTACTCCCGGGCCTTCGACAGGAACTCACGCGCCTGCGCGGCGTGGTCGGCCACCTCGACGGGATCGATGGCTGTCATGACACAAGGTTAGCACCCAGCGCCCGCAGCGCGCGAGTCCCCTACTCCTCGCCCGGCGAGGCGAGGCGGAGCGGGTCCGGGGACTCTCGCAGCAGCTGCTGGCGCGCCTGCACCTCGAGCGGCAGGCCCCAGAGCTTGATGAAGCCGAGCGCCGCCTGCTGGTCGAAGGCGTCGTCGGAGCCGTAGGTCGCCAGCTCGAAGTGGTAGAGGCTGCGGTCCGACGCGACGCCGACGGCCTCGGCGTGGCCTCGCCAGAGCCGCAGCCGCACCTCGCCGGTGACGTGGCGCTGGGTGGAGTGCACGTAGGCAGCAAGGTCCTGGTGGTGCGCGCTGAACCAGAGGCCCTCGTAGACGAGGTCCGCGTAGTCCTGCGCGATCCGTTCCTTCATGCGCAGCTGCTGCTTGCTCAGCGTCAGCGTCTCCAGCTTGCGGTGCGCGGCGAGCAGCGCGACGGCCGCCGGCGCCTCGTACACCTCGCGCGACTTGATGCCCACCAGGCGGTTCTCGACCATGTCGATGCGACCGACGCCATGCGCGCCCGCGATCTCGTTGAGCCGCTCCACGAGGGCGACCGGCGCGATCGCCTCGCCCTCGAGGGCCACCGGAACGCCCTGCTCGAAGCGCAGCTCGACCGTCGCCGGCTCCGCGGGTGTGTCCTCGATCGGCCGCGTCCAGGCGTAAGCGTCCTCCGGTGGCTCCACCCACGGGTCCTCGAGTACGCCCGCCTCGATCGCGCGGCCCCACATGTTCTCGTCGATCGAGAACGGTGAGGCCTCGCCGCTCTCGACGGAGATGCCGTGCTCCCGGCAGTAGGCGAGCGCCTCGTCGCGTGTCCACTCGTTCTCGCGCGCCGTACCGACGATCGCGAGGTCCGGCGCCAGCGCGCGCAGCGCGACGTCGAAGCGCACCTGGTCGTTGCCCTTGCCGGTGCAGCCGTGCGCGACGGCGGCCGCCCCGGTTTCGCGCGCCTTGTCGACGAGCAGCTTCGCGATCAGCGGTCTCCCGAGGGCGGTCGCGAGCGGGTAGGCGCCCTCGTAGACGGCGTTGGCCGCCAGCGCGGGGAAGGCGAAGTAGCGCAGGAAGTCCTCGCGGGCGTCGACGACCGCGAACTCCTTCGCGCCGGCCTCGCCGGCGCGCCGCGGGGGGGGCGGGAGGGGGGGCGCCGGGGGGGGGGGGGGCGGGCCGGGCGCGGCCGGGGTGGGGGGGGCGGCGGGCCGCCCGCAG
>VXMT01000226.1:1929-36830 GCA_009840965.1 Chloroflexota bacterium | reverse complement strand
TTCCACCATCCTCCGGGAAACCTTCTTTGCCTGTTGTCTGGTGGGTGGGTAGATTTTTAATATCTCCATATCGAGGCGACAGCACCGCCGACGACCCTGGATTCCGGCTTTCGCCGGAATGACGGAAGAGACCGATCTGGCTCCCTCACCCTCTCCCTCGGGGAGAGGGGACCGGAGAGGATCGCTCGCTGCCCCGCCGCAAAGGTCGCTAGAAGCGCGAGTAGGTGTAGCTCTGCTGCGTGATGAACTCGAGCAGCGCCGGCCTGCCCGCCTCGGTAGCCTCGATGCCGCGCTTGATCGCCGGGATGATGTCGCCCGGCTGCTCGACGCGCTCACCGTAGCCGCCGAGGGCGGTCGCGAAGTCCGCGTAGTGCCCGGAGATGTCGGTCGAGTTGTACTTCTCCTGCGAGACCGGCATGACCGGGATCTCGATCGCCATCGAGAAGTTGTTGAACAGCACCGAGAGGATGGGGATGCGCTCGCGCACGGCGGTCTCGAAGTCCATGCCGGTCATGCCGATCGCGGCATCGCCCCAGACGTTGATGCAGAGCTTCTCCGGCCGCGCGATCTTCGCACCCATCGCCAGCCCGAGGCCGTAGCCGAGCTGCGTCGTCTTGCCCCAGCCGATGTAGCTGAGCGGCTCGGTCGAGCGCCAGAACGGCGAGAGCTGGTCGCGCGGGCTGCCCGCGTCGTGGGTGATGATCGTGTTCTTCCCGTCGACCGTCGCGAGCAGGTCGCGGATCACACGGTACGGCGAGAGCGGGACGCTCTCGTCGTCGAGGAACGGCTGCCACTGCTGCATCCACGCGGAGTGGTGCTCCTCGATCTCCGCCGCCACCGCGTCGGCGCGCCCGCGTCCGCCGCTGCCGACCCGCTCGCGCACGGCCTCGATGACGGCCTGCAGGGTGAGCTTCGCGTCGCCGACGAGGGCGTGCTGGACCTCGACGGTGTTGTTGAGGTCCGCGGGGTCGAGCGTGGCGTGGATCACGGTGCGGCCGGCGGGGAATTGGATGCCGTAGTTGGTCGCCGCGAAGGAGCAGCCGATGCCGAAGATCACGTCGGCCTGCTGGAGGAAGTGGTGCAACTCGCCGGTCAGCGAGCGCCCGCCGGAGCCGAGCGAGAGCCGGTGATCCTCGGGGAAGGCGCTCTTGCCTTGCAGGCTCGTGGTGACGGGCGCCTCGAGGAGCTCCGCAAGCTCGCGCAACTCGGGCCAGGCTTCGGCGTAGTGGACGCCCTGCCCGGCGTAGATCAGCGGGCGCTCCGCGTCGAAGAGCACCTGCGCCGCCTCGTCGACCGCCTGCGGGTCGGGCGCGGAGCGCGCGGAGACGACGGGCCGGTAGTCGAGCTCGCCGACGTCCTCGCCGAAGAGGTCGCCGGGGATCTCGACGATCGCGGGCCTCGGGCGGCCGTTGCGAGCGGCGTTGAAGGCGCGCCGCAGCGCGGGGGCCACCGCGCCCGGCACCGTGACCTGCTCGACCGACTTCCCGACGTGCTGGAAGTTGACGAGGGCGCTGAAGTGCGGGGGCACGTTCGTCACGCCTCGCGGGTAGCCGCCGGGCAGCACGACGATCGGCGCGGAGTCGCCGTAGGCCTGCGCGAGGCCGCCGAAGGAGTTCTCCGTGCCCGGCCCGGCCTGCGAGGCGAAGACGCCGATCTTGTTGCCGGAGTTGATGCGGCTGTAGCCGTCGGCGATGTGGATGCCGGTCCGCTCCTGGCGCACGATGATCGTGCGGATGTCGACCTTCGCCGCCGCCTCGATGAGCGGGTTCACGGGGTAGGCGGTGATGAACTCGACCCCCTCGCGCTTGAGGATTTCCGCGATCGCGTCGTCGACCTTCATCGAGCCTGTGCTCCCCTCGCGTACGCCCGTGCCTGCGCGGGCCGCCTGATAGCATACGGCCACGAGCCCGAGAGTCTTTGCGGATCGTGAGAGGGAGCAGCGCGTTGAGTGAGCAGATGGGCATCTTCGACGTGATCTACCACTGCCGCTCGATGCGTCGCCTCAAGCCCGACCCCGTCCCCGAGGAGCTGCTGCTGCGCATCTGCGAGGCCGGCAACCAGGCCCCGACCGGCTCCAACATGCAGGGCGTGCGCTGGATCATCGTGCGCGATCCGGAGCAGCGCACCCGCCTCGCTGAACTGAACAGGAAGAGCGTCCTCAACTACGTCGACACCCGGCGTGTCGACGTGCCTCACCACGATCCGGCGAAGCGGCAGCGGATGCTCGACGCCGTGCTCTGGCAGGCCGAGCACATGGGCGAGGTGCCCGCGCTGATCCTCGCCTGCCACCAGTGGCTGGAGGCGCCCGCCGACGACGCCGCGCGCGCCGGTGCGGGCGGCTCGGTCTGGCCGGCCGTGCAGAACGCGCTGCTCGCGGCGCGCGCGCTCGGCCTCGGCGCCACCGCGACCACGTTGGGGCTCGTCGACAAGCCCGCCGTGCGCGAGGTACTCGGCGTGCCGGACACCGTCGAGCCGTACGTGCTGATCCCGGTCGGCTACCCGATGGGTAACTTCGGCCCCGTCACGCGCCTCCCCGTCGAGGAGACGGTGCGCTACGACAGGTGGGAGCAATGAGCGAAGGCACGCTCGAGGGCAAGGCGGCGCTGATCACCGGCGCGGCGTCTGGCATCGGCCGCGCGACGGCATTGCGCTTCGCCGCCGAGGGCGCCGCGGTCGCCTGCGCCGACCTCGACGGCGACGGCGTGGAGGACACGGCCGCGCGCATCGCCGAATCCGGCGGCTCGAGCCTGGCGATCCGGCTCGACGTGACCGCCGAGGAAGAGGTGCAAGACGCGCTCGCACGATCCGTGGCCGAGTTCGGGACGCTCGACGTGCTCTTCAACAACGCCGGCGTTGGCGGGGGCGGCGACTGGGAGGCGACGCTCGGCGTCAACCTCAGTGGTGTCTACTACGGGCTGCTGCACGGAGCGCGGCTGCTGGCCGAGCGCGGCGGCGGCTCGATCATCAACACCGCCTCGATCCTCGGGCTTGTCGCCTCGGTGCCGCGCGAGGACCAGGGCGTCGAGGGCCCGCCCGCCGCTGGCGCCTACGTCGCCAGCAAGCACGGCGTGGTCGGCCTGACGCGCAGCTTCGCGGTCCGCTACGGCCGCCTCGGCGTGCGCGTCAACGCGATCTGCCCCGGCTACATCGAGACGCCAATGACGGCCTCGATCCGCGAGACGCCCGAGGACGTTGCGCGGCTCGTCGGGCTGCATCCGATCGGCCGACTCGGGAAGCCGGAGGAGATCGCCGCCGCCGCCACGTTCCTCGCGAGCGACGAGTCCTCGTTCCTGACCGGCGTGGCGCTGCCGGTCGACGGCGGCTACACCGCCCGCTGAGCGGGTCAATCCGCCCGTGTCGAGCGCTGGCGCGCCCTGTCGCACAGTGCAGAGGTGCGCCAGGCGTGGCTGTCGCATAATGCCCGCGTACGGGAGGGGGCCGCGATGAGCGGCGGCGCGCTCGACGGCATCCGCGTGCTCGAGTTCTCGCAGATCATCGCCGGGCCCGTGGTCGGCATCAGCCTCTCCGACCTCGGAGCGGACGTGGTCAAGGTCGAGCAGCCCGGCGGCGAGCCGCTGCGCGCCTCGGGCTCCGTCGTGCCCGGCGAGAGCAAGGCCTTCCAGAGCTACAACCGCGGCAAGCGCGGCATCGTGCTCGACCTGCACAACCCGAAGGGCCTCCAGACGGCCTACCGCCTGATCCCCCACATGGACGTCGTGGTCACGAACTACCGCCCGGGCGTCGTGCAGCGGCTGGGGATCGACTACGAGACGCTGCGCAAGCTGCGCGAGGACCTCATCTACCTCGAGGCGACGGGCTTCGGCACGACGGGCCCGGAGGCCCAGCAGGGCGGCAACGACGGCGTGATCCGCGCCTACTCCGGCATCTCGGGCGGCGACGGCCAGAGCGACGAGCACGGTGCGCCGATCATCATCGGCGCGACGCCGCTCGCGGACTACTCGACGGCGATCGCGGGCGCGATGGGCGTCTGCGCGGCGCTCTTCCACCGCGAGCGGACGGGCCAGGGCCAGTACATCGGCGCCTCGCTGCTGCGCTCCTCGATCTTCCTGCAGGGCTACACGGTGATGCGTGAGCCGGTGACCGACGCCAGCGTCGCCGACGTGATTCGCGCGAACATCGCCGAGGCGCGCGAGCGCGGCGCGCCGTGGACCGAGGTGGTCGAGCTGCGCAAGGACCACTTTCGACTGCGCGCCTCCGGGCGCATCTACTACGGCGCCTACAACGCCAAGGACGGCCCGCTCGTCCTCGGCGCGCTCACCCGGCAGACGCGCGGCATCGTGCGCGACCTGTTCGACATGCACGAGGAGCGCTCCGACTCGCCCGACTTCGACGCCGCCGACCCGAACAACTGGGAGCTGGTCGAGCAGTGGCAGCAGTTCATGCGCGAGAAGCTCGCGGAGAAGACCGTGGCCGAGTGGATCGAGATCTTCGACGAGGCGGGCGTGCCGACCTCGCCGTTCTACCTGCCCGAGGAGATCGCGGACATCCCCCACGCCCGCGAGACGGGGATGATCGTGGAGCTGGAGCACCCGATCACCGGTCCGCAGCTCCACGCCGGCCCGCTGATCGAGATGTCGGAGACCCCGCCAACCCCCGCGCGCCCCTCGCCCGCGACGGGCGAGCACACGGCCGAGGTGCTGCTCGAGTGCGGTTTCAGCACCGACGAGGTCGCCGAGCTCTTCGCGGACGGCGTCGTCGAGTAGTCCGGCTTGGGGTACACCGCGCCGGGCTACCTCAATCGTCACTCTGCAGACTACTGGGAGCCAGACCTAGTCAAGTACGCCAGCCGCGTCCTTTGCCCTTCTCTCGATGTGGCGCAGCTTCTCCATTATGTGGCCCCTCAGAGCCTTCTTCTCAACCTCAGCGGTACCTTCGCTCTCGAACTCATCCACGCTGAAAGCCATGTCAAGTACAACACCTATTGCTCTTTCAGCATCAGCAGCCGCAGCATCTACTGTACTTCGGGCCTCTCTCGTTCTCATGTCGTTCTCCTCCAGTCGTGCTACGCGTGCTACGCCGACGCCTCGCCGGGCAGGCGCTGCTCCTCGATGCCCGGCATCACCCACTGGCCGCGGCGCGGGGCGTACTCGTCGAAGCTCTGGCCGGGGCGGCCGGGGCCCGCGTTGAGGATCGTGATGCGCTCCTCGATCGTGTAGGCCACCTCGCCGCCGCTCAGGCGAAACGGCCGGTCGTGGCCCGGGTAGATCAGCGCGCCGTCGCGCTCGCTCGCCTCGGCGACACGACGCACCGAGGCGTCCGCCTGCTCGGCGTTCCAGAAGACGAGCGGGTTCTGACCCGCCACGGCGACTCCCGCGTGATGCACCGCGTCGCCGGTGATCAGGCAGAGGCCGTCGTCCGTCTCCACCTCGAGCCCGATGCTGCCCGGTGAGTGCCCGGGCAGCTCGATCACGCGACAGCCGGGCATCAGATCCGAACCCTCGGCCACCTCCTCGATGCGCATCAGGTCGAGGATCGCGCCCGTCCAGGGCGGCGTCGCCCAGTCGTTGCGGTGCGGCTGGTGCGCGTACGCGACCTCCGAGGGGTGGGCGAGCAGCGGCGCGTGGTCGAAGAGGTCGGCGTTCTGCACGTGGTCCCAGTGCGCGTGGCTCATCACCTGCGCGTCGATGTCGCGCGTCGTCAGCCCCCGCTCGGCGAGCTGCTCCTCGAGGTAGACCCGCCGCCCCACGTGCGCGGAGTCGAAGAGGATGCGCTGCTCGCCCTCGATCAGTACGACGGCGCAGAAGCCGACGACGCCGATGTCGGTACTGAGGCCGGAGCCGTGCATGACGACGTCGATCCTCGGCATTACGCCTCCGGGCGCTCGAACAGCTCCGGCAGGCCCTCGCGCCGCCTGCGCCACTCGAGCAGCGTGGCCACGGCGCGCGCCGCCCGCTCGAGGGTCGGGAAGACGCCAACGCCACGCTCGTAGGCGGGCTGGCCGGCGTCCTCGATGTTGGCCTCGCGCAGGATCAGCGCGATCGGGACGTGGTACTCCTTCGCGATGCGGTCGAGTTCGTCCGCGGTCAGCTCCAGCTGCCGCCGCCTGGCGTCGCGCGAGTGGTCCTGCCCCGGGTGCCAGCGCGTACCGACGGTGGTGAAGATCAGGTCCGTCGTCGGTGAGCCGGCGATCAGTTCGAAGGCGCGGCGCGTGAGGCCGGTGTCGCTGCGAAAGTCCATCGGGTGGTCGCGCCCGAAGTTGGCGTCGACCGGGTTGCGCACGCTGGTGCCGGCAATCGGGATGAACTCGTGCAGCCTGTCCTGCACCTCGTCCGGCAGCGGCGGAACGGACAGGCCCTCCATCGCCATCTGATCCGAGGAGAGGACCGCGTAGCCGCCGCCGGCGCCGACGAGCGTGACATTGCGCCCTCGCGTGTGGCGCAGCTCCGTGGTCGCCGCCACGGCGAGGTCGAGCAGGTCGTCGAGCGTGCGCACGCGCATCGCGCCGGCCTGCCGGCAGAGCGCGTCGAAGACATCGATCGATCCGGCGAGCGAGCCGGTGTGCGAGCGCGCGGCGCGCGCGCCGTCATGGGTGATCCCGCCCTTGAGCACGATCGTCGGCTTCGCGCGAGCCACGGCCTTCATCGCCTCGAAGAAGGCCCGCCCGTCGCGTGGCCCCTCGATGTAGGCGACGACCAGCTCGGTCTGCGGGTCGTGCAGCGCGTAGTCGAGGAAGTCATGGGACTTGAGATCGGCGGCGTTGCCGTAGGAGACGCCCTTGGAAAAGCGCAGGCCGCGCGCGCCCAGCCCGTTGATGATCCCGGTGGCGTTCGCCCCCGACTGCGAGAGCAGGAAGACGTTGCCCTCCTCCTTGGGCGATTCGGAGTTGAAGGCGAGGCCGGGGCCGGGGGCGTAGAGGCCCATGCAGTTGGGGCCGATCAGCCGCAGCCCGGCGGCGCGAGCCCGCTCGACCAGCTCGCGCTCCTGCTGGATCAGGTCCTCCTCGCCGGTCTCGGAGAGGCCCGCGGTGAAGAAGTGCAGCGATCGCACGCCGCGCTTGATGCAGTGCTCGACGAGCTCCTGCACGCCCTCGGACGGGATCTGCGAGATCACATGGTCGAGCGGGTCCGGGATGTCGAGGACGGAGGGGTAGCAGGCGACGCCGCGCACCTCGCTCATCTTCGGGTTGACGGCGTAGAGGGCGTGATCGCGGTCGTAGCCCAGCTCGAGCAGGGCGTTGAGGAAGTTCCCGCCCATGCGCCCGTCCGGACCGGGTTGCGTGGACACCCCGACGACGGCGACGCCACGAGGGTGGAACATCGCGTCGAGGGGGTGCGGGGCCGGGCCGGCGCCGTCGGGTCCGTCGCGGTCGCTCACGGGATGCGGTACTCCACTTCGTAGTCCGCGGCGGTCAGCCGGGGCGGCCTCCAGCGCCGCGGCCTGATTCTAGGGCCGTGCGCGCTCAGGCACGAGGCGGATGCGCGTCCGGCGTGGCACGATGCGTCGATGCCGCGCCTTTTCTACGGCTGGTATATCGCCATCGCCGGGTCGGCGAACAACTTCCTGGTGCTCGGCTTCGTCATGATCGGAGCGAGCATCTTCATCGAGCCGATCCGCGACGAGCTTGGCTGGAGCGTCTCGGCGATCGCCTTCGGGTTCTCGCTGCGCAGCTTCGAGCAGGGGCTGCTGGCGCCGCTCACCGGGATGGTGATCGACATCGTCGGCGCGCGGCGGATGGCCTTCGCCGGGGCGGTCTTCATCTCTGCAGGCATGCTGGTGTTCGCCCAGTCGCAAGAGCTCTGGCATTACTACGTGGCGAGCCTCGTGATGTCGTTCGGCCTCAGCATCGGATCGGGCGCGGCCTTCCCCGCGGCGATCATGAAGTGGTTCGAGGCCAAGCGCGGCCGGGCCACCGGCGTGATGAACGCCGGCAACGCCGCCGCCTGGTTCGCCGCGCCGGTGCTCGCGCTCCTCGTCGAGTCGGTCGGATGGCGCTCGACCGTCACGCTCGGCGCGATCGCGATCTTCATCGCCGGCATGATCAGCGCGTGGGTCGTGCGCGATCGCCCCGAGGACCTCGGGATGACGGTCGACGGGACGGACGAGCGGCGTTCGCAGTCCAGCCTCGCGATCTCCGAGGGCGGGCTGAGCGCGGGCGAGGCGCTGCGCACACCCGCGCTCTACCTGCTGGCCGTCGCTTCGGCGCTTGGTGTGGCAGTGCTCATCATCTGGACGATCTTCCTGGTCCCGCACCTCCAGGCCGTTGGATTCTCGCTGCGCGCGGCGGCGATCATCACCGGCGCCTACGGCGCGTGTCAGTTGGTGCTGCGGGTCTCCGCGGGCTGGGTTGGCGACCGCTTCGGGCGTCGCCGCGTCTTCACGCTCTCGTTCGCCGCCATGGGAGTCGGGTTCCTCGCGTTCACGAACGTGAGCCCGGACCGGATCTGGTTGCTGCCCGTCTACTACTTGTGCTTCGGCTTCGGCCACGCCGCCTGGCTGGTGCTGCAGATGGCCGTGATCGCCGACTACTTCGGGACGCGCCGCTTCGCGACGGTGCGGGGGCTGGTCTCGATGCTGCAGATGCCGATGAACGTGGCCGCCCCGCTGCTCGCGGGCTGGTCCTTCGACGTGACGGGCAGCTACCACACGGCGTTCACCGTCTTCGCGTTCGGCACGTTCGCGGGCATGGCGGCGGTGATGCTGATCCGCCGCCCGCCCTGGGCGGACCTCCCCGCCGCGAGGGCGCCTCGGGGTGACCCGGCGAGCGCTCCCGAGTCCAGCGACAGCTAGTCCAGAGACAGCTAATCGAGCGGATCTGGCCCCAGGTCGTGGTCGACCAGCAGGTCGGCGAGCCGGCCCCGGTGGTAGCGAGGGCTCCCGAGCTGGTGGTAGAGCGAGCGGGAGAGCGTCGTGTAGAGCGTGAGCCCGTACTCGTGCATCACCCCGACACCCGCGTGCACCTCGTGCGAGTAGTTCACCGCGTGCACGAAGCCCTCGCTCGTCACCGCCTTCGCGAGATGTGAGGCGACCTCGAAGCCGGGCTTGTCGGAGTCGTGCCGCCACAGCGCCTCGTAGGTGGTCCAACGTGAGGCGTCGACGTGGTTGACGAGCTGGATGATGTGGTTCTGCACGTGCTGGAAGCGCCCGATCGGCTGGCCGAACTGGCGGCGTTCCCTGCTGTAGTCCACCGCCATCTCGAACGCCGCCTGCCCGCCGCCCACCTGGTAGGCGGAGAGCACCGGCGCCGCCTTCGTCAGCGCCCGGTCGAGCGCCTCCTCGACCGCGCCGCCGTCACCGAGCGCCGCCGAGACCGGCACGCGCACGCCCTCGAAGCGCACGACGCACTCGGAGCCGGTGAAGCCCTCCAGTCGCCGTACAGAGACGCCGGGCGCCGAGGCGTCGACGACGAGGAGTGCGAGCGCGCCTTCGTCGCCGGTGCGCACGGGGGTGATCAGGTGCGTCGCGCCGATCGCGTCGTGCACGAACAGCTTGACGCCGTCCAGCACGTAGTCGCCATTGCTCGAAGCGGCCCGCATGTGCACCCCTTCGGGGCCCCAGCCGTAGCCCGGCTCGGTCAGCGCGAGCACGGCGATCGCCTGGCCGCTCGCGATGCGCGGGAGCAGCTCGGCGCGCTGCTCCTCGCCGCCAGCCTCCTCGACGATCAGCGCCGAGACGACTCCCGAGGAGATGAACGGACCCGGCAGGGCCGCGTAGCCGAAGGCCTCGAAGAGCACGGCGGCGTCCGTCAGGCCGAGGCCCGCGCCCCCGTACTGCTCGGGGATCGCCGCGCCCAGCCAGCCGAGATCGGCGACGCGCGCGTAGTGCTCGGGCGAGTAGCCAAGCTCGCTGCCCGAAAGCTCGATCACCGCCTCGAGCGGCGCTTCGCGGGCGACGAAGTCCTCGACGCCCTGCTTCAGGAGTTGCTGCTCTTCGCTGAGTGAGAGGTCCACGCCGCGCCGCCTACTCGACCGTGCGGCCGGCGCGCTCGCGCTCGCTCTCGCCGCGCCCGATGCCGATGCGGCGGGCCATGATCACCTTCTGGATGTCCGCCGTGCCGCCCGGATGGAGCGAGACGATCGCGTTGCGCAGGTAGGAGTCGAAGCGCCCGCCCGTGGGGTCGAACTCGGCGTCGTTGAGCTGCGCGTACGGGCCAAGCAGCTCGAGCATGATCTGCGAGGCGCGGAGGCCGCTCATCTTGCGGTAGTAGGAGGCCTGCGGGCCCTCGTAGCTCATGTCCTGGTGCGTGCGGTTCATCCAGAAGTTGCGCAGCTCGAACAGCCGCTGCACCTCGGTTTCCATGAACAGGTCGGCGAGCAGCCCCCGCGTCTCCGCGTCGTCGAGCGGGTTGGCGCCGTTAGCGGGCAGCGAGCGCAGGCGGTCGCGCGTGCGCTCGAACCAGACGTTGCGGGCGATGCGTCCGCCGGAGCCGTGCTCCAGCTCGAGGTGCGTGCTGGCCACCCGCCAGCCGTTGTTCTCGCCGCCCACGAGGTTCTCCGCGGGCACGCGCACGTTGTCGAAGTAGATCGTGTTCTTGTAGCCGCGGCCGATGCCCTCGCGGCCGTCGCTGAGCAGGTACATGCGCTCGACGGTGATGCCCGGCAGGTCCGAGGGGATCATGAACCAGCTGACGTTCTGGTGGCGCGCGCCCTCGCGGTCGGTGCGGCAGATCGTCCAGAACGAGTCGGCGCCGTGCGAGCCGCCGATGAAGACCTTCGTGCCGTTGATCACGTACTCGTCGCCGTCGCGCATGGCGTCGGTCTCGGTCGAGGCGAGGTCGGAGCCGGCCTCGGGGCCGGTGAGGAGCTGCCAGGTGACGGTCTCGCCACGGAAGATCGGTGGCAGCAGACGGCGCTTCTGCTCCTCGCTGCCCCAGACGAGGATGCTCGCCCCGCCGAGGCTGCCGCCGCTGTCGTAGTAGGGCGGGCTCGTCAGATCGTGGCGGTCCATCTCCTCGGCGAGCACGATCGCGTGGTCGACGGAGAGGCCGCCGCCACCGTACTCGAGCGGCGCGGTCGGGCGCAGCCAGCCGCGTGCCCCGAGGTCGCGGCCGAGCTGGCGGTACTTCGCGTAGTTCTCGTCGGAGTCCTGGTCGCCCTCGATCTGCGGGACGTGATCCTCGAGCCAGGCGCGCACCTCGGCTCGGAAGGCGCGTTGCTCTGGCGTGTAGGCGGGCTCGAAGTCCACGGGCGCCTCCTCGCTGCGTCGCGAGCGTAGGCACGGGCGCAGTGGCGGTCAACGCGAGGAGTGGCGAGGGATCAGGGTTCGGCGCAGAACGAGCGGCCGAAGCTCGCCACGTTGCTCGGGATAGTGATCGCCGCCCAGATATTGGTAGTGCCGACCAACTCGTACAGATCCGAGGATTCCCGGGGGCCCGACCAGCCCGTCAGACCTCGGTCGGTGCGTATCGCGAGATCGCACTCCCGCTCGCTTACGTGCGTGTCGGGGAGTGCTCCGTCGACAATCGCGGGCTTCGGATCCGCGCGGGACACCACGAAGAAGTACCTTCCGGGCCGCACCCACATCTCGAACGCTCCATGCTCATCCGTCCAGGTCTCAACGTCGATGGGCGCTTCCCTGAAGCTCCTCGCATCGTAGTCACGGTAGCCATGAAGGCTGAGCCGATGCGCGGTCACCCTGACGCCCTCGAGTGGACCTCCGTCCGGACCATTTACGACGCCCCGCACGCGATTGCGAGGACCGAGTTCGTCGGGGTACGTCGCGAATGCCTCGTAGAAGTCGGCAATGGAAATGCCAAATGCGCTCTCAAACGCGTCGTGCCAGTGGTCGACGGACGGCAGCAGGCGGTAGTAGTCGGCGAGAGCCTGCTCTCCCGCGCGGTCGGCGAGCCACTTCGCCCCCAGGAGTGCGACCTGGTAGTGATCGTAGGTCCCAAAGATCCCCTCTGCAGTATGGAACGCCGAGTAGGTTTCGATGTCGGGGAGAGAGATGGGGAACTCACTCCAGTGCGTTGCGGCGCGGCGGATGGCGTTGCCAAGCATCCCATCGCCCCAGCTCGCCGCCTGGCGTGCCGAGTAGGGATCGAATGTCTCGCTGGCGAGATGCTCGGCGTACAGCGCCGTGCCTTCCAGGAGCCATGTTGGCCCCTCGGTACCGCGATCGGAAGCGAGCTGCTGCTGCAGGACGTGGAAGTATTCGTGCGCGAGAATGTGAGTCGCTCCCTTGCCCGTGAAGCTGGGGATACCTGCGCAGTAGGTGAGTACGAACACCGCGCCGCTGCTCACGGTCCCGCAGGTCTCGGGTGGGTCAGCCCGCGTGATTACATCCGGGAGCTCCCTTCCGGTGACCTGCCGGTACGCAGGTGCGATCGCCTCCACCGATCCCCCGATGTACGCCGTGAACGCTGACGTCTGTACGCCGAAGTATTCGGCATAGGCGGCCCGGATGATCTCCATATCCTCGATCAGTTCATCCTGCTTGCCCTCCGATACACCGTCGAGGAAGACCAACTCCGGACGGTCCGTGCCGGGCTGCCACCAGTGGACGGTCTTCGATGCGGATACCCACAGCGCTTCGCCCGGCTGTGGCTGCGGCAGACCCCCGGCCGCGGTCGAGGAGTCAAGCTCGTAGCGAGCGTACGCCCGCCTGGCCGGATCCCATCGCCAAGCCCCAGTCACCGCGCCTTCGAACTTGCTCAGGGCGTTGGCGACCTCACCGCTCGTTGTCCAGGCGATAAGGTTGCTCCCCCGTTGCAGCGACAGCAGGATGCCATCGGCGGTCACCGGTCGCGTCCACTCGACCGATACCGATCCGCCGATCCGCAACCACAACCCCATGCCGGGCTTCAAGGTGGGCAGTTCCTCGTATTTGCCCCGGAGCGCTCGTCGAGCTCGTCGCTCCGAAGCGTCCCACGCCGAGACAGCGATCAACTCAGGGAGCGCGTCGAACAGCGCACTCGACGCAGTTTCCTCGCTCACCCAGCCGACTTCATTCAGCCCGGGGTGCAGGAGGGTAGTGATCTCCTGCACGACGGGCGCCTCCTCCGACGACGTTGCCCCAGCGGGCGCAACCTCGCCGAACGAGGCAAGAACGACGAGGACGACGGCAGACAGAAGCCCGGACCTGAGCAGTCGCATGTTCGGTTCCCACTGGAGACGATACACCGAGGGTAATCGACAACCCGAACGACCGTGCCGACACCATCTTGCCGCTCTGGCCTAGTGGTACCGTAGCCCCGATGACGGACCCCACCCACGACGAAGCCCGCCGCACGCTGCGCCCGAGCGAGGCCGAGGCGCTCGCCGCCTGGCGCGCGCTGCACCGTGCAGCCAACGAGCAGGCGGAGCGGATGCGCGAGCAGGCCCCGCCCGACGACGAGTGGGGCGCGATGGCCGACATCTTCGCGCCCGGCCCGGACGCCTACCCGGCGCCCGAGCTGCCGCTGCTGGAGGCGCTCGCGCGCCCCGAGGACCACTGGCTCGAGGTCGGCGCGGGCGCGGGACGCCTCGCGATCCCGCTCGCACGCCGCGTGCGCCACATGACCGCCGTCGACCGCTCGCCGGGGATGACGGCGCGGCTGCGCGAGGAGGCCGCCGCCTCCGGCCTCGACAACATCGAGGTGCTGCCGACCACGGGCTGGCCGCCCGCGGGAGCGCCCGGCGAGGCCGCGCCGATCGTCGACGTGGCGCTTTCGGCGAGCGTGCTCTTCTTTGTCGAGGAGGTCGGCGCCTTCCTCGATGCGCTCGAGGCGCACGCGCGGCGGCTGTGCGTGATCGTGCTGATGGACCACATGCCGGGCACGCCGCTCGAGCCGCTCTGGTCCGTCCTGCACGACGAGCCGCTCGCCGAGTTGCCCGCGCTGCGCGAGTTCCTCGCGATCCTCGGCGCCCGCGGGCGCGCGTTCGACCTCGCCACGACGCCACCCCCGCCCCTGCCCGCACAGCCGCTCGACGAGGTGATCGACTCGTACCGGCACCGCTACTTCGTCGCGCGCGGCTCGGCGCGGGAGGCGCGCATGCGGGAGCTGTTGTTGGAGCGCTACGCCGGCGACGACGGCCTCGTGGCGTTCCCGCTGCCGTTCGCGCAGACCGCGGTGGTGAGCTGGGAGCCGCCCGAGGCGTGACAAGGCGCTATGCCGCTCGCCCTCGATCGGTCACGATGCGCGCATGACCCAGACGCGCGAGCGCGCCGCGACGCCGGCAACGCCGATCCCCGTCGACCAGGCGGTCGCCGGGGGAAGGCGACGCTTCCGGACGCTCGACTCGTTCAGCATCGTCAGCTTCCGCTGGTTCTTCACCTCGATGTTCGCGGGCTTCGCGGCGATGGGTGTGCAGATGTTCGTTGGCGGCTGGCTGACGTTCGAGCTCACGGGGTCGTTCGCGGCGCTGGGCGTGCTGCACCTCTCCGCGGGGATCACCGGCCTGCTGACAGCGCTGCCGGGGGGCGTCCTCGCGGACAAGGTCAAGCATCGCAAGCGCTTCATCCAGACGGGACAGGCCGGAGGAGCGATCGCCTCGCTGGCGATGGCGCTGCTGGTCGCGAGCGGCGACGTGCAGTTCTGGCAGATCGCTGTCGGCTCCTCGCTGATTGCCGGGTCGCACACGCTGACGATGCCCGCGCGGCAAGCGCTCACGCCCTCGGTGGTGGGGATGAAGCACCTCACGAACGCGATGGCGCTCTACACCACCGGGCAGAACGCCTCGTTCCTGCTCATGCCCGCGCTCGCCGGCTGGATGATCGGCGCCCTCGGCCCCGCCGGCAGCATCGAGGGCACCCAGTACGTCTACTACATGATGGCCGCGTTCTACGTCGGCGCGCTCCTCCTGCTGCTGCCCGTCGAGATCGGCCCAAGGACGGCCACCGGACCCTCGCGTGCGATCGGACAGCTCGCCGAGGGGTTGCGCTACGTGTGGCGTGACGAGGTGATGCGCCCGCTGCTCATCTACAACGGCGCCGTCGCGCTCTTCTGGATGACCTACATGACGCTGCTGCCGGGCTACGCCAAGGAGATCCTGAACGCCGGCGCCGGGGCGCTCGGCGTGATGCTCAGCATGGGCGGCCTCGGCGCCGTCGGCGGCTCGCTGATCGTCGCCTCGATTCCCGGAGGGCAGCGCGGGCGCGTCTGGATGCTCAGCGTCGTGCTGATCGGTGTCGCGATGCTTGTCTTCGCCTTCAACGAGCTCTACTGGGTCGCCCTCGTCTGCGCCGTCGCGATCGGGATGGGGCAGGCCGGCTATCTCTCGCTCGGCAGCGTGCTGCTGCAGGCCTACGTGGACGAGGACTTCCGGGGGCGCGTGCTCAGCGTCTACATGATGCAGTACGGGCTGATGTCGCTCGGCACGCTGCTCGTGAGCCTCATCGCCAACGCGATCGGACCGCAGATCGCCGTCGGCCTCGCCGCCGTGGCCCTGCTCCTCATCACCGCCGCCCAGTTCATCGCACGCACGCCGATCAGCCGCCTGCGCTGACGCCGGGAGGATCGCACCATGCCGCCCAACATCGACGCCGAGGCCCTCGAAGGCCAGCCCTGCGACCTCACGATCGCCGAGGCTGAGGCCGCGCTGCGTGACGGCTCGCTGAGCGCGGTCGCGCTGACCGAGTCGGTCCTCGCGCGCATCGAGGAGACCGAGCCGGCACTCAACGCCTACGTGCTCGTGACGGCGGACCTCGCCCGCGAGCGGGCGGCCCGCGCCGACGAGGAGCTGGCGAGCGGCCTCGATCGCGGGCCGCTGCACGGCATCCCGTTCGCCCTCAAGGACCTGTTCGACACCGCCGGCATCGTGACGACCGCGGGCTCCGGCTTCCTGCGGGATCGCGTTCCGGAGGAGGACGCGTTCGTCGTCGCGAAGCTCCACGAGGCGGGCATGGTCCTCACCGGCAAGCTCGGGATGCACGAGTTCGCGTTCGGCACGACGAGCGACAACGCGCACTTCGGGACGATCCGCAACCCCTGGAACCGGGACTACACGCCGGGCGGGAGCAGCGGCGGCAGCGGCGCGGCTGCGGCGGCCGGGTCCGCGCTCGGCACGCTCGGCAGCGATACCGGCGGCTCGATCCGCATCCCCGCCGCCGTCTGCGGCGTCGCCGGGCTGAAGCCGACGCGAGGACTCGTCAGCCGCAGCGGCGTCTTCCCGCTCTCGCACACGCTCGACCACGCCGGGCCGCTCACCAGGACCGTCGAGGACTCCGCGCTGATCCTCAACGCCATCGCCGGCTACGACCCGACCGACTCGCAGTCCATGGAACGTCCGCCGGAGGACTTCACGCGCGAGCTCGGCCGCGACCTGGCCGGGCTACGCCTTGGCGTGCCGCGCGACCCGCTGTGGGCGAACTGCGATGACGAGGTCGTAGCGGTCTGCGAGCCGGCCCTCGACGAGCTGCGCGCGCTCGGCGCCGAGACGGTCGAGGTCGAGCTGCCGAGCTTCGGCGCCTCGCGGCGGCTGGTGATCAGCCCGGTCGAGGGCGCCGCGTTCCACGCGCAGTGGCTGCGCGACCATCCCGAGCTCTACAGCGACGAGGTCCGCGGGAAGATCGCGGCGGGCCTCGATCGATTGGCGATCGAGTACTTCCGCGACCTGCGGACACGCGCAGCGATCGAGCACGAGGTGCTCGCGGTGCTCAAGACCGTCGATCTGCTGGTCTCGCCGACGCTTCGGCGGACCGTGCCGACGGTCGCCGAGGGCGACCCCGAGTCGATCCTCGCGAGCAACACGCGGCTCTACAACGTCTCCGGCCTGCCGGCGGTCAGCGTGCCCTGCGGCCTCGACGGCAACGGGCTGCCGGTCGGGCTGATGATTGCCGGGCGGCCCTTCGCGGAGGCGACCGTCTGCCGCGCCGCCCACGCCTGCGAGCAGGCGACCGGCTGGCCACGCCGCCCGCCGCTGGTCGGCGGCTAGGCCGGGAGCGGCTCGCCCTCGAGGATCGCGCGCGCCTCGGCGACCATGTCGTCGACCACCCGGGCGGCCGGGCGGATCTCGTCGATCAGGCCGACGCCCTGCCCGGCCGCGACGTTCATGAACTCCTCGACCCTGTGATCGTCTACCGCCTGCATGATCTTCGCCATCAGCATCGGCTGCAGCGGCATGCCGAGCGGCTCGGGCGCGTCGGGCTGCTCCCAGGCGTCGATCATCTTGGAGCGCAGCCGCGCCGCGGGCTTGCCCGTGAGCGCGCGGCTCTTCGTCGAGTCCTCGGTGGCGGCGCTGACGAGCTTCTCCTTGAGGTAGCGGTCGATGTGCGACTCCGTCGTCGCCTGCCAGATCGTGCCGGCCCACACGCCGACGGCGCCGAGGGCAAGCGCAGCCACGAGGTGCTCGCCGCGGGTCACGCCCCCGGCGGCGAGCACCGGCGTGTCGTACTCGCGCGCCATCCTCGCTACGGCCGGGACGAGCGAGAACGTGCCGATCCGGCCGGAATGACCGCCGGAGTCACCGCCCTGCGCGATGATCAGGTCGACTCCCGCCTCCAGCTCGCGGCGCGCCTGCCGGGTCATGCCGATCAGCCCCCAGACCTTCGTGCCGACCTCGTGCGCGCGTTCGAGGATCACGGCGGGGTTGCCGAGGCCCGAGGCGAAGATCGGCACGCGCTCCTCGAGAGTCACGTCGATGTGGTCGCGGGCGCGCTGCAGCAAGTCGGCGCCGACGGAGGGTTGCCAGGGTGGCGGGCTGGACGGGTCCGGGATCTCGTTGTCGTGCTGCATCCGCTCGACGAAGTCGCGGTGCCCCTGCGGGATCATCCCCTCGAGGTCCTCGACGTTGCCTTCCTGGAAGGTGGCGGGCAGCAGGGTGTCGATGCCCCACGGCCTGTCGCCGACCCGGTCGCGGATCCAGCGCACATCTCGCCGGAACTCGTCCTTCTTGAGCTGAGTGGTGCCGAGGACGCCGATGCCGCCGGCGTTCGTGACCGCGGCCACGACCTCCTTGGTGTGGCAGAAGGCGACGATCGGGTACTCGCAGCCGTACTCCTCGCAGAGCCGCGTGCGCAGCGCGTCCTCGCTCATCGTGCACATCCGATCGCTACACACCCGGTGGCTGGTGAGGCGCAGGATACGGCGCGGCGCCGATGCGATGCGACCATCCGGCCTGTCCTCAGTCCTCGAACTCGAACAGCACCGGCGCGTGGTCGGAGGGCTTCGGGCCCTTGCGGAAGTCGCGATCGATGCCCGCGGCGCGCAGCCGCCCGGCGAGCTGCTGGCTTACGAGGGCGAGATCGATGCGCATCCCCATGCCGCGGTGGAAGTGCCCCTGCCGGTAGTCCCACCAGGTGTGCTGCACCGTCTCCGGCTCGACAACGCGGAAGGCGTCGGCCAGCCCAGCCCCGAGCAGCGCCTCGAGGCGCTCGCGCTCCGGCGCGCTCGTGTGCGTCGCGCCCTCGAAGGCGGCGGGATCCCAGACATCCATGTCGGCCCGCGCGATGTTGAAGTCGCCGGCGATCACGAGCGGATGGTCCGCGAGCGCTTCGGCGCGCTCGGCCATCGCGTCGAGGAAGGCGAGCTTCGCCTCGTACATCGGGTCGTCGAGGGCGCGGCCGTTGACGACATAGACGCTGACGGCGCGCACGCCGGCGACGGTCGCCTCGATCCAGCGGGCGTCCTCCGGGAGCGGGCTGCCGGGCAGCCCGCGGGCCACGTCCTCGATCGCGTGATCCTCGCGGGCGAGGATGGCGACGCCCGCCCAGCGCCCGCCGGACTCGTCGGCGGCCTCGTAGCCGGCCTCGCGCAGCGCGCCGGCGGGAAAGTCTCCGGGGGCGGTCTTCGTCTCCTGCAGGCAGACGACGTCCGGCTCGTGCACGGCGAGGAACTCGAGCAGGCGCGGCATCCGCGCCCGCACCGAGTTGACGTTCCAGGTGGCGAGTTTCACGCGCGCTCCGCCGTCGCCCTCCGCGGCCCCGACGCGGGCTCGCCCAGCGGCGGAGGCCAGTAGCGCCAGCGTACGCGGCCGAGCAAGGCCTCCGGCGGGAAGGCGCCGAGCGTGCGGCTGTCCGTGCTGCGCCGCGAGTTGTCGCCGAGCAGCCAGAGGTCGCCCCCGGGCTCACGCACGCGGATGCGCTTCACGAGCGTGCGGCCAGGGTCGCGCGGGTCGCGGGCGAGCGCGATCTCGCCCTCGCGCGGCTCGTCGTGCGCCCAGGCGCGGCGGTCGACGATCACCCAGTCGCCCGGCTGCAGCGTCGGCAGCATGCTCTCGCCCGCGATCGCGTAGCGGGTGAAGCGCCCCGCGAGGTGCGGGACGAACCACATGAGCGCGCCCGCCCCCGCGCCACAGGCGAGGGCGAGCGCGAGGCCGCGCACAGTTGACCTCGGGTCGCCGGGCGAGTGGTCCGGCTAGACCGCCAGGTAGAACGGAACGTCGTCGCGGCCCTTGGTGGCCCAGAAGACGTTGTGGATCTCCTCGATGGTCGCGAGCAGTTGCTCGCCGGCCTCGACGCTCAGCTCCGTCTTGTTGCGGGAGCAGAGCTTGGCGGCGTTCCAAAAGGTCTGCCAGAGGTCCGGGTAGTCGGCGGTGCGCTCCGGGTTGAAGTAGTCCGTCCAGAGGATGTTCAGCTCGCGCTTGGCCAGCTCCGCCTGCTCCTCCTTGATCGCCGTGAAGCGGGAGCGCGTGTTGTTCGTCGCCGCGTCGTCGGCGTCGCCGAGGGCGACGATCTTCTGCGCCATCGAGAGCACGGCCTCGGCGGCGATGCGCGCCGACGCCGGATCGTAGATGCCGCAGGGGCCGTCGCAGTGGGCCTCGGCGAGGCGGCGAGGGCGCAAAAGGTCGGAGAGGAGGTGCACGTCTGGGCTCCCTTCGCGGGCGCACCACGCGTGCGCCCAACAGCTTCCGTACGGGCGTCCGGCGCGGCGTCCGCCGTCGAACCGGCGCCGCCTATTGTCGGCACACCCGCGAATAACGCAAGCGCGCCCTCGCTGCGCCCGAAGCGCGGCGATGTGCTAGAGTCCGCACGCAGCGAGGATCTAGCACTCGAGGAGTCAACGTGGATCTGCAATTCCTCAAGGTCGAGAAGCTCGGCCACATCTATCACATCCGCCTCAACCGGCCGGAACGCCTGAACGCGATCGGCGCCCAGATCCGCCATGACCTCAACCAGGCGTGGTACGAGTTCGAGAACGACTCTGATCTGCGCATCGCCGTCGTTAGCGGCGAGGGTCGCATCTTCTCGGCGGGCCGCGACATCCGCGAGCAGGCCGGGGGCCGCCCCGAGATCAGCAACCCGGACGCCCCCGTCGCCAAGATGGGCTTCTACGGCGTGCCCGAGACCGACAAGCCGATCATCACCGCCGTGCAGGGCGGCGCCTGGGGCGCGGGCTTCTACATTGTCTGCGGCTCCGACATCTGCGTCGCGGCCGAGGGCGCGCGCTTCGCGATGTCGGAGATTCCGACGGGGATCATTGGCCCTGCGCTGTTCGTGATCCTGCAGAACCTCTACTGGCTGCCGGGCTCCGAGATCGTGATCCGAGGTCACCAGTTCGACGCGCAGCGCGCCTACGAGCTGGGCATCATCAACCACGTCGTGCCGGAGTCCGAGCTGATGTCGACGGCGATGGACATCGCCGAGGAGATCGCGGCGCTGCCGCCGGTGCACGTCCAGGTCACGAAGCAGCAGCTGATGATGGCGCGCCCGCGCCCGAACACCTACCAGTCCAACATCGCCTTCCCGCAGGCCCTCGACGGGCTCATGTCGCTCGAGGACACCCGCGAGGCCGCCGTCGCCTTCGCCGAGAAGCGCAAGCCGGTCTTCAAGGGCCGCTAGCGCGCGAGGCCATCCGAGGCCACAACGCAGGGGGCTGCCGGTGTGGCAGCCCCCTTGCTGTGCGCTGCCCTCCCCGCCCCGTTTGACACTCGCGGTATTCGTCCCGATGCTGGCCTGCGGCACACGGCTCGCCGGCGCGCTCGGGCGGCGATGGCGAGAGCGAAGAAGGAGCAGCGAGTGAAGGTCGACATCTTCTCCGAGATGCAGCAACCGAAGGAGCTCTGGGGCCCCGACGTCGAGAACCATGAGCATCGGCTGTTTGAGGAGACCCTCGCGCAGGCGAAGCTCGCCGACGAGATGGGTTACGGCATCTGGTGGGAGGTGGAGCACCACACCGCCGTCGAGTTCAGCTACAGCTCGGCGCCGGAGATCATGCTCACCAACATCGCCGCCAACACGCAGAACCTGCGCGTCGGCCACTCCGCCGTGCTCTCCCCCTTCCGCTTCAACCACCCGATCCGGGTTGCGGAGCGCGCCGCCTTCCTGGACCACGTCAGCAACGGCCGCTTCGAACTCGGCCTCGCCCGCTCCACCATCCCTGAGTGGCGCACCTTCAACATCGACCCCGACGACACGCGCGACCAGATGCAGCAAGCCTTCGAGATGATCCCGAAGATGTGGACCAGCGACGACTTCTCGTGGAAGAGCGACTTCTACGAGATCAACAACGTCTCGATCATCCCGAAGCCCTACCAGAAGCCGCACCCGAAGCTCTGGCAGGCCTGCTCCAGCCCGACCTCGTTCGAGCAGGCGGGCCGCAACGGCGTCGGCGCCCTCGGCGTCACGCTCTGGGCCTCGCTCGACCAGGTCGCTGAGTGGATCGGCCTCTACCGCGACGCGATCAAGGAGTGCGAGCCGGTGGGCGAGGAGATCAACGATCAAGTTGCCTTCTTCACCTTCGTGCACGCCGCCGAGAGCGAGCAGCAGGCGATGGAGAACGGCGCCGCCGACGCGGCCGCCTGGTACACCAACGGCGCCTTCACCTTCTTCGAGGCGAAGGAGTCCTTCGTGCTCACCGCCAGGGAGCTGGAGGCGGCGGCGGCCGACCCGGCGGGCGGCGGCCTCACCGGCCAGTTCCTGCGTGAGCACGCCGACGACGCGGTGACCGAGGCGCAGTTGATCGTCGCCAAGGTGATGGAGGGTGAGGAAGTCACCCCCGAGGAGGTCTGGGAGGTGCTCTCCAAGCAGCACTCGCTGATCGTCGGCAGCCAGGACCAGGTTCGCGAAGGGATGAAGGTCTACCAGGACGCCGGCATCGACCGCCTGATGTCCTTCCACCAGGTCGGCGCGCTTCCACACGAGGCGATCATGAAGAGCATCCGGCTCACCGGCGAGCTCATTCCCGAGTTCGACCCGGACGCGCGCTAGACACCTCGCAGACCTCGCAACGAAGGCCGCCCGTCGGGCGGCCTTCTTGCTGTCCGGCGTCCGGCCGCGTCGCAACGCGGGACCGTTGCGAAGCTCCCACAAGCCCGATCCGGCTCCCTCTCCCTGGGGAGAGGGCGGGGGTGAGGGGGAGGACTCCCGCGCACCTCCGAGAGCCCCGATGGCACAACGCAATCCTGGAGGGCGACCCTCCCTCACCCTAACCCTCTCCCTCGGGGAGAGGGGACCGGAAGGGATGCGCTCGCTGCCCTGAGGAGGGGGTTTCGCAGAGGTCGCTACGTCAGCGCGTCGAGGAACGGCGTCACCGCTTCGAGGAAGCCGGGCGTGTTCTGGGAGTGAACGTTATGTCCGCAGTCCGGCACGGTCTGCAGTTGCCCCTGAGGCATCGCCGCCGCGAACTCCTCCGCGCCCTGCTCGGTCAGCACGTTCGAGTCGCCCCCGCGGATCACGAGCGCCGGGAGGTCGAAGCCCCGCACCACCTCGAGGCCGATGCTCAGCGGGACGCCGTCGCCCTCGCGAACGCGGCGGAAGCCGGGGTCGTGCAGGATGCGGTCGGACTTCGCGATGTAGCGGCCGTCGGCGCGCCGGATCAGGTTGTAGCGGACCGTGCGCGTGATGTGCTCGCGCGTGCGGTACGGGTCGTACTCCGCGACCCGGTCGATGAACGCTTCAAGGTCGTCGAACTCGACGTTGCGCTGGATGAAGTTGCGGATCGCCTGCGTGCCCGGGCCGCTGATCACCGGGCCGACATCGACGAAGACGGCGGCGCGGGCGATGCCCGGGCGGCGCTTCAGCACTTCCATGGTGACGCGTCCGCCCATCGAGTGACCCATCATGATCGGCTGATCGAGGCCCTGCTGCGCGATGAAGGCGATCGCGTCCTCGGCCATGTGGCCGATGCCGTAGGCGGCGTCGCGCGCCCACTCGCTGTCGCCGTGCCCGCGCTGGTCGAGCGCCAGCACGCGGTAGCGATCGGCGAGGTGGAGGCTCACGAGGTCCCATGAGTGCGAGGACTGGTTGCCGCCGTGCAACAGCAGCAGCGGCGGGCCGGCCGGGTCGCCCCACTCCAGGAAGTGGAAGCGCTGCCGCTGCACCACGGTGTTACGCGAGACGTAGCGCACGTCGCGGTCATGCGGGATCCCGAGATCGCTCGCGCTCCGCAGCAGGCTCTCGAACTCCTCGGCGCCCGTCATGTCGAGGGCGTCAAGGTCCGGCGCGAACTCGTTCAGGTACATCGCAACTCCCGCCGAGCGGCGACCAGGCGGCTGGCCCTCCGGCCGGCCTACTCCTCCGGGTAGAGCTCCGCGAGGATCGCGTCGGGCGTGGCGGGCAGCTTGCTCATGCGCACGCCGATCGCGTCCTCGATCGCGTTGGCGACGGCCGCCAGCGGCGGCACGATCGGCACCTCGCCGACGCCGCGCACGCCGTAGGGGTGGCCGGGATTCGGCACCTCGACGAGGATCGTCTCGATCATCGGCAGGTCGAGCGCGGTCGGCATGCGGTAGTCGAGCAGGCTCGCGTTGCGCATGCGGCCGGTCTCGTCGAAGTCGTAGCCCTCGCTCAGCGCCATGCCGACGCCCTGCTGGACGCCGCCCTGGATCTGGCCCTCGACGTACGAGGGGTGGACGGCCGTGCCCACGTCCTGCACCGCGGTGTAGCGCAGGATGTCGACCTTGCCCGTCTCCGGGTCGACCTCGACGTCGACGATGTGCCCGGCGAAGGCCGGCCCGACGGTCGTGGGCTTGACGTTGGCGCGGCCCTGGATCATCCCGCCGGTCATACCGAGCTGCCCCGCGATCTCCTTGAAGGTCAGGGAGCGCTCGTTGCCGTCGTCGTCCGCGGGGCCGCGAATCACGCCGTCGTCGCCGTAGCTCACGTCGTCGCGCTCGCACTCCCAAATCTGTGCGGCGCGCTCCTCGAGCTGGCGGCGGATGTCCATCGCCGCCTCGTAGGCGGCCCAGCCGGTCGCGAAGGTGGTGCGGCTGCCGCCGGTGTTGCCGGTGAAGCCGATCGAGTCCGTGTCCGACGCCACCGAGGGGTGCACGTCCTCTGCCGTGAGGCCGAGCGTCTCCGCGAGCGTCATCGCCAGCGCGGCGCGCTGGCCGCCGATGTCCACCGAGCCGGTGACGAGGCTGACCGTGCCGTCGGCGTTGACGTTGGCGTAGGCGCTGGACTCGTTACCGCCGTTGAACCAGAAGCCCATCGCGACGCCGCGGCCGCGGTTCTCGCCCTGCAGCTCGGAGCGGTAGTGCTCGCTGTTCTTGATCTCCTCCATCACCTCCCGGGCGCCGATCGAGCCGAACGTGGCGCCGTCGGTGCGGCGCGTGCCGTCGACGGCGGAGTTCTTGAGCCGGAGGTCCATCGGGTCCATTTCCAGCCGCTCGGCCAGATCGTCGAGCAGCGACTCGACCGCGAACTCCGAGGAGGGCGCGCCGGGCGCGCGATAGGCGGCGACCTGCGGCTTGTTGAGGACGACGTCCCAGGCCTCGACGAACTGGTTGGGGATGTCGTAGGGGCCGAAGGCGCAGCGCGCGCCGGCGACGTAGGGCGAGCCCGGGTAGGCGCCGGCCTCGTAGGCGAAGTGGCCCTCGACGGCGGTGATCGTGCCGTCGTTCTTCGCGCCGATCTTCACGCGGTGGTGCGTCCCGGAGGTCGGGCCGCTCGCCTCGAGGACCTCGGTGCGGGTCATCTGCATCTTGACCGGGTGGCCGGTCTTGCGGGAGAGCAGCGCCGCGAGCGGCTCGTAGTAGAGCTTCAGCTTGCCGCCGAAGCCGCCGCCGATCTCCGTCGGGATCACCTTCACCTGCGAGACGGGCAGATCGAGGATCATCGAGAGGTTGTCACGGATGCCGAAGGCGCCCTGCGTCGAGGTCCAGACGATCAGCTCGCCGTCCTGCTGCCACATCGCCGTCGAGGCGTGCGGCTCGATGTAGCCCTGGTGGGCCATCGTCGTGCCGTACTCGCCCTCGAGGACGATGTCCGCCTCGGCGAAGCCCGCCCCGGTGTCGCCGAGCTCCATCACGAGGTGCTTGGCGATGTTGGTCTGCTGGTCGGTCGCCGCATCACCCGGGGAGTTGTAGGCGGCCTGCGCCAGCACTTCGGTGCGCAGGTCCTCGAGCAGCACCGGGGCCGCCTCGGACATCGCCTCCTGCACGTCGAGCACGGGCGGCAGCTCCTCGTACTCGACCTCGATCAGGTCGATGGCGTCCTCGGCGATGTGCGGGTCAGTGGCGCAGACGGCGGCGATCGGGTGGCCGCGGAAGAGCAGCTTCTCGTTGGCGAGCAGGAAGCCGCGCAGCCAGCGCAGCGGCGTCAGGCCGCGGATCGTCGAGACGATGCGGTCGCCGGGGTCCGGCATGTCGGCGGCCGTGATCACGGCCTGTACGCCCTCGAGGGCTTCCGCCTTCGAGGTGTCGATGCTGATCAGGCGCGCATGCGCGACGGGGCTGCGCTTGACGCGGCCGTAGAGCATGCGCGGCAGCCGCACGTCGGCGCCGTACTGCGCGCGTCCGGTCACCTTGTCGGCTCCATCGTGGCGGACGGGGCGGGTTCCGATCACCTCGTACGGCTTGTCTGTGGCGACCATGCGCTGCTCTCCTTCGTCGGGCGCTCGGCGTTCGCGGCGTCTGCGGCGCGATCCGCCGTGCATTGTAGCGAATCCACCCGTTGTTCCGATGCCCGAGGGCAGCCGGGCCTGCGGGCGCGACAGGCGATCTCCGTCTGTGCTAAGTCTTGCTCCGGAGAACGACGAACGGCACGCGCCCGATCGTGGCCGATCGCGGCGCGGAAGGAGCAGCTCATGCCGTCACCCCTCGAGGGGATCCGCATCCTCGACTTCACCCGCTACCAGAACGGACCACACGGCACGCAACTGCTCGCCGACATGGGCGCCGAGGTGCTCAAGGTGGAGCTGCCCGGCGACGGCGACCCGGGCCGCTCCGTCATGCGGCTGCCCGACGGCTTCTCCGCCTACTTCGAGGCGCTCAACCGCGGCAAGCGCAGCATCACGCTCGAGCTCCGCACCGAGGAGGGCCGTGAGGTCATCCGCAAGCTGGTGCCGAAGGTCGACGTGGTGGTGGAGAACTTCCGCCCCGGCGTCCTCGACCGCCTCAGGATCGGCTACGACGAGATGGCGCCGCTCAACCCGCGGCTGATCTACGCGGTCAACAGCGGCTTCGGCCCGGACGGCGAGTGGAGCAGCCGCGGCTCCTTCGACCACGTCGCGCAGGGCATGAGCGGCGCCCTCGTCGCGCAGGGCGGCGGACCGGGAGCGACGCCCACCTCGGTTGCCTGGGGGCTCGCCGACCAGGTCGGCGGGATGACGCTCGCCTACGGCGTGATGACGGCGCTGCTCGCCCGCGAGCGCTTCGGCGTGGGCCAGAAGGTGGACGTCTCCCAGCTCGGCGCGATGATCTCGCTGCAGGGCTTCTCGCTGCTCACCTACCTGCACACCGGCAAGCAGGAGCGGCGCAATCCCGGCGCCTCGCGCAACGCCGCGTTCAGCTGGTACCAGGCCTCCGACGGCGAGTGGTTCACCATCGCCGGCCTCGATCCGAAGTTCTGGCCGAGGATCTGCCGCGTGATGGAGCGCGAGGACCTGATCGACGATCCGCGCTCCGCGGACCCCTTCGCGCGCTTCGACAACGGCGCGTGGCTGGCCGGGGAGCTGAGCGCCGTCTTCGCCACGAAGCCGCGCGAGGAGTGGCTGGCCGCCCTCGTCGAGGCGGAGGTTCCCTGCGGTCCGGTCTACGACTACGCGGGCGTGTCCGCCGAGCCGCAGCACTGGCAGAACGGCTACCTGATCGACCTCGATCACCCGACCTTCCCCGGCCACCGCACGATCGGCATGTCGGTGCAGCTCAGCGAGACGCCGGGCGGCGTGCGCGCGCCCGCGCCGGAGCTGGGCCAGCACACCGAGGAGATCCTGCTCGAGCTCGGCTACGACTGGCCGGACATCGAGCAACTGCACGACAAGGGCGTGACCGCCGCGCGCTGAGCGGTTCCGGGCGGCGCGGGGCGAGCGGGAGGAGCGGGCGATGGACAAGCTGATCATCGAGGCTTCGATCAACGAGTCGGCGCGCAAGGAGGACAACCCGCACGTCCCCTACGGGCCCGAGGAAGGCGCGCGCGACGGCATCGCCGCCGCGAAGGCGGGCGCCGCGATCATCCACTACCACCCGCGCGACGAGGAGGGCGAGAACCTCTGGCAGCACGGGACGGAGATGTACCTCGAGTGCTACCGCCTGATCCGCGAGGAGTGCCCGGACGTGCTGGTCTACCCGACGCAGCGCGGCGCCCACGAGGAGAACACCTCGCACCTCTTCGAGCTGGCGCGCAACGAGGAAGAGGGCCTGGAGCTGGCGACGGTTGACATCTTCCCGGAGGAAGGCATCACCGGGCACGACGTGAGCTTCGTCGCGAAGTTCATCGAGGATCTGCGGGCGCTCAACGTCAGCTACAGCATCGGCGTGCGGCACGTCGGCCACATGCGGCACATCGCACGCCTCCGCGAGCAGGGCCTGATCGACGACACGCTGGCCCTCAAGATCTTCTGGAACGAGTTCTCGCTCGGCCCGCCGGCCGGCCTCGACGGCCTCAAGATGTACCTCGACCTCGTGCCCTCCGGGGTGACCTGCCAGTGGTTCAACACCGTCTACGACGGCATTCCGGGCGAGCCGACGCTGCGCCGCACGAGCCTGCTCGCCGCCGCCACCGGCGGCCATATCCGCACCGGCATCGGCGAGAACCCGATGCTCGACGGCAAACGCGGCGCCGACGCCTACACGAACGTCGAGCACGTCGAGATGGCCGTCGAGATGACGCACATGGCCGGCCGCGAGGTGGCGACGCCCGACGAGGCGCGCGCCATCCTCGGCATGCCGCCGCGCGAGATCGGAATGCGGCCGAAGGCCTGACCGCGAGCGCCGCGCGGGCGCTACTCGTCCAGCAGCCAGAGCCGTAGCGCCGAGGCTACCGGCCAACTACCGAGATCCTGGACGTTAGCCCGTCGGGGCTACGGGAGCCTTCCGCCACGTGATCTCGCCGAATTGCGACGCGAAGACTCGCTCGAGCAGATCAAGATTGTCGTACCCCATGCAACGGTAGCGACCTCCGCCGCCTTGGCTGGGGCCGACGATCGTGTACTCACCACCGTGGCAGTACAGGTCAACAGAACCTTCACGGCACTCCCCGGACCGCTGGAGTTCCCCCGCCATGACCCTCCACGACTCATTGACCCACCGCTTCGGCAGTGGATGCGCATCCTTGAATGGCCTCTCCAAGTATCGATAGAACTCGTACAAGTCGAGAGGCTTCCGGCCGTCCGCAGCATCGAGCAGGTCGCGGCTCGCCGATGATCTCTCAAACCAAATCTCGATGAGCATCCCGTCGCGAACGACTGCCTCGACGAGCGGCTTGAAGTCCTGGTCGCCAGCGATGAACGCCGCCCGGTGCATGTTCTTCCGGTAAGAGTGCGTCAAGAGGTCGACGGCTATGTGGACATCCACTTGTTTCTGGCGCGCCCGATTGCCGGTGCCAGCCATGACGCCCTCCACGACGTGCCACCCATGAAGCGACCGAATCTCGCTCAGCTGCTCGCGCTGCCGTTCCAGGCGCGCATCGTTAGTGACCGATTCCCCGTTCGCTGACTGGGCGGGAAGACAGTCGTAGTAGAAGCACCTCGTGAATTGGCTGCCGAGCGCTTGGTAGTTGATGGGTAGGTCGGCCCCGTCGAAGAACTCGCGGCTGAACTTCTCCGCGACCTTCCTCAGATAGCCACCGTCGACGAAGAGGTATCTGACCTCCTGCGGGCCCAGGTAGGCGCCCCCTCCAGAGATGCCCATTCCGACCAGCCCCCCTAACCGTGAAGATTCGCGCCATGAGCGCGCTCCGCGCAGCACGCCTTCGGTTCGTCAGCCGCTCAAGCCGCGAGGCGAACAGATATCCTAATCTCGCACATAGGCGCACTCCGATCAACGCCGAGTCGCATCCCGTTCCCAAACCCGCGCATTGCGAGGCCGCGGTCGAGTGTCCGAGTTCTCCCCTTGACCGCCGGTGACGTTGAGGCTTACTCGTCCAGCCGCCAGAGGCGCAGCGCCGAGGGGTGCGCGGCGTCGTGCAGCACCTGTTGCACGGCCGGACGCGTCCCGACGGCCTTCCACGAGGGCTCGCCGGTGTTCGGGTTGGCGTCGAAGCGCGGGAAGTTCGAGCTTGAGACCTGCAGGCGCAGGCGGTCACCCGTACCGAAGCGGTAGGCCGTGCTGCCCAGCTCGATCTCGTAGCGGTAGGCCTCGCCCGGCGTCACCGGCGAGGGGTCCGTGAGCGACTCGCGGAAGCTGGCGCGGCGGATGCCGTCGCAGAGCGAGATCGTGCGCCCGTCCGGCTCGACGACGACGAGCTTGGCCGTCCAGTCCGTGTCCGGCGCGTCGGTGACGGCCCACAGCTCGACCGTGACCGGTCCGGCGACCGTGAGCGGCCGCTCGAGCGGCGCGGTGGTGTAGCAAAGCACGTCGTCGCGCGCCTCGATCTGCGACTGATCACGCGGGCCCGGCTGGCCGACCGACTGCTGGAGCAGCGAGCCGCCCTCGGTCGGCACGGGCCGCTCCGGGTCGTAGAGGTAGCGGTCGGCCGGCTCGTCACCTTCCGCAGGTGCGTCCTCGAGGCGGCCGTCGCCGCGCGCGCCGTGCGCCTCGCCGCCCGAGCGCAGGTAGCGCGCCTGCTCGCGCGCCTCCGCGGGCGGCCAGGCGGTGGCGTCGCGCCACTCGTTCGAGCCCATCAGGAAGTAGCGCACGGTCGGCTGCGGCTCCTCGGGGGCCAACCCGCGCAGGTGCTCGTCGAAGAAGGCGAGGTAGGCCAGGTCGATGCCGCAGAGCCCGACCGGCGCGGTCCCGCCGAAATCGACCTCGCCGTGGTAGCGCTCGTACGAGGTGTGCGACCAGGGCCCCATCCAGAGCCGCTGCTCGGCGACGCCCGCGGCGTGCATGCCCTGGAAGTTGCGCACGGTGCCGAGCGTGAAGAGGTCGAACCAGCCACCGACGTGCATCACGGGCACCCGGAAGTCGGCGTAGTCTCTTGAGAGCCTCAGCGCCTCCCAGTGCTCGTCGCGGCGGTCGTGCTCCAGCCACTCCGCCCAGTAGGGCGCGACGCCGGGGATCGACATGCCCGGCATTTCGCTCAACGGCCGGTGGGCCAGTGTCTCCAGCGGCGAGGCCATCGCGAGGGCGAGCGCCTCCGCGTCGGCCTCGGAGGCGGCGCTGTCCTCGCGCAGCAACTGGGCGGCGGCGAGGCCCATGCCCCAGGTGCCGCTGAAGCCGAGCTGCAGCGCCCCGCCGTAGTGCGTCCAGTCGTCGAAGTAGTCGCTGGCGGTGATGATCGCGGCGGCGCAGCGCAGCGAGGGCGGCTGCTCGCGTGTCGCCAGCAGCGTCGTCGCGCCGTAGTAGGAGAGGCCGAAGATGCCGACGTTGCCGTCGCAGAACGGCTGCGCGGCCAGCCACTCGACCGTGTCGTAGCCGTCGCGGCCCTCGTTGTGGAAGGGCTCGAACACGCCGTCCGAGGAGTAGCGGCCGCGTACGTCGACGACGAGCACGGCGTAGCCGGCCTCGGCGAACTTGAGCGGCGCGGGCAGGACGCGCGTGGCGCCGATCGCCTCCTTGTCGTAGGGCGTGCGGCAGACGATACCGGGGACGGGCGCGCCCTCGGCGGGCCGGTAGAGGTCGCCGCGCGTCTCGACGCCGTCGCGCATCGTGACCGTGACGTGCTTCTCGACGAGCACCCGATCGACCGCCATCGCCGTGCCTCCCGCAAGATTCGCGCCGAGAGCATATCCTGACGGCGCCGCCGCTCAGGTGCACGCGGCGAGAAGCGGAGGACAAGATGGCGCAGGTTGAGACCGTTCTTGGACCGATTGACGGCAGCGAGCTGGGGTTCACGCTCAGCCACGAGCACGTCTTCACCTGCCAGAGCGCGGACAACGTCTGGTATCCGTGGATGTACGACTTCGACGCGAGCCGCCGCGTGATGCTCGAGCGGCTCACCGCCGCGCGGGCCGTGGGCGTGCAGACGCTGATCGACCTGACGACGCCGGACCTCGGGCGCGACGTGGCGCTGATGCGCGAGATGTCGGAGCTGTCCGGCATGCAGGTCGTCTGCGCGACCGGCATGTGGCGCGTCGCCCCGATGTCCTTCACCAACCGCGAGCCGGACGAGATCGCCGAGATCTTCGTGCGCGAGATCGAAGTCGGGATCGGCGACACCGACATCAGGGCCGGCGCGATCAAGGTCGCCAACGACATGGAGGGCGTCACCGAGGCGTACGACACGACGATCCGGGGCGCGGCGCGCGCCTGCAAGCGGACCGGCACCCCGATCTCGACGCACCACTGGGCGCTGCTCGAGGTGGGCCGCCGCCAGGTCGAGATCTTCCAGGAGGAGGGCGTGCCGATGGACCGCGTCGCGATCGGCCACTCCGCCGACACGACGGATGTCGACTACCTCGAGGACCTGCTGAAGGCCGGCGTCTACCTCTCGATGGATCGCTACCCCGGCCGCCCGGGGCGGGCCAGCTGGGAGGAGCGCAACGCGAGCGTGAAGGAGCTGATCCGGCGCGGCTACGCGGACAAGATCATGCTCGGCCACGACGGCACGACGCCGCTGCTGCGCGTCGGCCAGACCGAGGTGCCGCACGACCCGACGGGCCCGAACGGCTGGACCTTCCTCTCCACCACCGCGATCCCCGCGCTGCTGGGGGACGGCCTCCCGCAGGACACGATCGACCTGATGATGATCGAGGTGCCCCGCAGGTTCCTGACCGGCGAGGCGTAGCGAGCGGGAGGAGCGGTCCCCCGATGGCTTACGAGGCGGAGTTCGTCAGGTACGAGCTGGACGGCCACGTCGCCACGATCACGATGAACCGCCCGGAGCGGCTCAACGCGTTCGGCGAGCAGACCGCCGACGAGCTCGGCGGGGCCTGGCTCGAGGCGATGGGCGACGACGATGTGCGCTGCGTCATCCTCACCGGCGAGGGCCGCGTCTTCTGCGCCGGTCGCGACATCCGCGAGCAGCGAGAGCTCGAGGGGCGGCAGCGGCGCTCCGACGGCCGCGTCGCCGCCTCGCGCGCAGACGTCCTCGGTTTCTTCCACGTGCCCGAGACGGACAAGCCGATCATCGCCGCCGTGCGCGGCGGCGCCTGGGGCGCGGGCTGGTTCATGTGCTGCGGCAGCGACATCGTGGTCGCCGCCGCCGACGCCCGCTTCGCGATGTCCCACCTCCCGACGGGCATCATCGGGCCGGCGTTCGTGCCGATCCTCAACAACCTCCCCTGGCTGCCCGGCTCGGAGATCGTGCTGCGCGGCCACCAGGTCTCGGCAGAGCGGGCCCATGCACTCGGCCTCGTCAACCACGTCGTCCCCGCGGACGCGGTGCTGAGCACCGCGCGCGACCTCGCCGAGGAGATCGCGGGGCTGCCGCCGGTGCACGTGCAGGTGACCAAGCAGCAGCTGATGATGGCGCGCCGCCGGCCCGCCACCTACCAGTTCGACATCGCGTTCCCGCAGGCCTTCCAGGGCCTGATGACGCTCGAGGACACGCGAGAGGCCGCGGCCGCCTTCGCCGAGCGGCGCACGCCGGTGTTCCGGGGCCGCTAGCGCCTCGCCACTAGAACTCGATGATCGAGCGGCCGGCGATCTCGCCGCGGCGCAGGCGCTCCGTGGCGTCGTTGATGTCGTCGAGGGCGACGCGCTCGCTGACCAGCAAGTCGAGGTCGAGCATTCCCTCCTTGTGCCAGCGGATGAACTCCGGGAAGTCGCGATCGGGGCGGCAGGAGCCGCCGTAGGAGCCGATGAAGCGCTTCTCGCCCCGCAGGATATCGAGCATGTTGAGCGAGGCCTCGCCGTCCGGCACGCCGACCAGCACCGCCGTGCCGCCGCGCGTGTTCGTGATGTCGCCGGGCCGCACCGCCTCGGCGATCTGGTGCATCGTGATCTCCTTGCCGATGCAGTCGAAGGCGAACTCCAGCCCGCTCGTCGGCTGGTTGAACCAGTTCGTCGTGCCCGGCCCCGTCAGCTCGCCGATCGCGGTCACCGCGTCGCGATCGGCGGCGTTCACGCCGACCGTCGCGCCGAAGCGCCTCGCCAGCTCCAGCTTCTCGTCGTCGAGGTCGACGGCGATGATCGGGTCCGCCTCGCGCACGGCGAGCGCGCTGATCGCGGACAGCCCGACGCCGCCGACGCCGAAGACGGCGGCGGACTGGCCGCGCTGCACGTTCGCCGTGTTGAGCACGGCGCCCGCGCCCGTCATCACGGCGCAGCCGATGATGCTGGTCACGTCGCGGGCCACGTCGTCGGGCACGCGCACGACGTACTCCTGGCGGGCGAGGGAGTGCTCCGACCAGGTGTAGATCATGCGCGCGATGTTCTCGCCTCGCCAGCGAATCTCGCCGGTGAGCTGCGGTGGCTGGCCGTCGCCGGGCGCGGCGTCGCGCGGGATCCAGGTGAGGAAGACGATATCGCCCGTAGCGACGTGTTCGACGCCCTCGCCGACCGCGACGACCTCGCTCGTCGCCTCGTGGCCGAGCATGAAGGGGCCGGGCACGGCGCGCGGGCCGTGCATCTGGTGCAACTGCGAGTGGCAGATGCCGGAGGCGAAGTTGCGCACCAGCACCTCGCCCGGCCCCGGCTCGCCGTACTCGACGTCCTCGACGAGAAGTGGCTGGCCCGGCTCGGTGAAGATCGCGGCTTTCGATTGCATCTCGCTGCTCCCGTCCACGCTGCGCCGCTGCGCGCCGGCATCAGTGCGGCGGCGGCCCGAGCCGGTATAGCACGGCTCGGCGCAACGCGGCGCGCCGGGCGCTCGCGCGCGTTGCCGCTGTCCGGCTCGTCGTGTAGGGTGCGGGCCGGTCGCGGAGTGTTCGGGCACGCCGCCGGTTCGGTCGGCGCCCGGACCCGCGGCGAGCGGCAGCGAACGAGCATCGGACAGACGCAGGAGCGAGGAACAGGGAGCGCAGATGGCCTACGAGGCAGAGTACGTCAAGTACGAGGTGGACGGTCACGTCGCCAACATCATCATGAACCGGCCCGAGCGGCTCAACGCCTTCGGCGAGCAGATGGGCGACGAGCTCGGCGGCGCCTGGATGGAGGCGATGGCCGACGACAACGTGCGCTGCGTCGTGCTCAGCGCCGAGGGCCGCATCTTCTGCGCCGGCCGCGACATCCGCGAGCAGGCCGAGCGGGGCGGTAACACCATGGGCGCGCGCGGCGCCTCCCGCGCCGAGATCTTCGGCCTCTACCTGGTGCCGGAGACCGACAAGCCGATCATCTCCGCCGTGCAGGGCGGCGCCTGGGGCGCCGGCTGGTACATGTGCTGCGGCTCCGACATCGTCGTCTCCGCGGACAACGCCCGCTTCGCCATGTCCGAGCTGCCGACCGGCATCATCGGCCCGGCCTTCGTGCCGATCCTCAACAACCTGCCCTGGCTGCCCGGCTCCGAGATCGTGCTGCGCGGCCACCAGATCACGGCGCAGCGCGCCTACGAGCTGGGCCTCGTCAACCACGTCGTCGCGCCCGAGGACATCATGGGCACCGCGATGGAGCTGGCGCAGGAGATCGCCGGCCTGCCGCCGGTCCACGTCCAGGTCACGAAGCAGCAGCTGATGATGGCGCGGCCGCGCCCGGAGAGCTACCAGTTCGGCATCGCCTTCCCGCAGGCCATGCAGGGGCTGATGAAGCTGGACGACACGCGCGAGGCCGCCGCCGCCTTCGCCGAGAAGCGCCAGCCGATCTTCCACGGCCGCTAGGCCCCGCGAGGATCCGAACAGCACGCCCGGCGGGCAGCGCCGGCCCGGGGTTGTGTTTGACGGGCCCGCGACC
>VXMT01000226.1:1579-1919 GCA_009840965.1 Chloroflexota bacterium | reverse complement strand
GGGGGTGTTTGGTCCCGCCTCCTGTGTTTCTTTATCCGTGGCCCGCTCCCCCGTAAGCGGCCTCGCGCTACAATCTGCCGCGTTGCGCGCGCCTCGGTGCGCCTCCCGCACACGCGAACGCCGAGAGGCGAAGGTGAGCCGATGAGCGACGCGCCCGCGAGCACGGCCGAGCACCCGCTGGAGCCGATCTTCCACCCGCGATCGATCGCGATCGTCGGCGTCCCGCGCGAGGTCAACAACCCGCGCGGCGGCGGCTTCCTGCTAGCCCAGCGCGCCCAGGGCGTCGAGCCGGAAAAGCCGCTCTACCGCGTGCACCCCCACGCCCGCGCGAGCCCGGGCC
>VXMT01000226.1:0-1569 GCA_009840965.1 Chloroflexota bacterium | reverse complement strand
GCCCTAACCCGGCTTGCGGGTTTGCTCACCGCGTGTTCTTTGGGTAGGCGGGGGGCCCGGGGCTTGTCAAAACACCCGCGGGGGGGCGGCTTCCTGCTCGCCCTGCTCGACCAGGGCTTCGAGCAGGAAAAGCCGCTCTACCTCGTCAACCCCAACGCCGACGAGATCCAGGGCCTTACCTGCTACCCCTCGCTGCTTGACACGCCCGGCCCCGTCGATCACGTGATCTCAAGCGTCCCCGCACGCGCCGTCGAGGGCCTGATCGAGCAGTCGATCGAGAAGGGCGTGCGCTCGATCCACTTCTATACCGCCGGCTTCGCCGAGATCGGCGACCCGGAGCTCGCGGCGCTGCAGGATCGGCTCATGGCGCGGGCCGTCGACGCCGGCATCCGCGTGATCGGCCCCAACTGCATGGGCCTCTACGTCCCTCGCGAGAAGATCGCCTTCCAGAACAACTTTCCCCCCGAGCCCGGCAACGTGATGGCGATCTCGCAGTCCGGCGGCAACGCCATGGACATCGTCTTCGGCCTCGCGCTGCGCGGCGTGCGCTTCTCCAAGCTCGTCTCCTTCGGCAACGCCTCCGACGTGGCCGCGCCCGAGCTGTTTGACTACGCCGCCGAGGACCCCGAGACCGAGTACGTGATCTCCTACCTCGAGGGCGCGGACGGCGGGCGCGCGCTGTTCGAGGCGGTCCGCCGCTGCGCGCGCATCAAGCCGACGATCATTCTCAAGGGCGGGCTCACCAGCGCAGGCGCGCGCGCCGCCAGCTCGCACACCGGCTCGCTCGCCGGCTCGCGCGACGTCTTCGAGGCGATGTGCCGCCAGACCGGGGCGATCCGCGCGGCCACGATGACCGAGCTGCACGACCTGCTGATCGGCGTCAGCACCAACCTGCGCCGCGTCCAGGGCCCGCGCGCGATGATGGTCGGCGGCGGCGGCGGCTTCTCCGTCCTCGCCGCCGACGCGATGGCCAACGTCGGCGTCGACCTCCCGGAGCTGGCCGAGCAGACGACGGCCGAGCTGCGCCGCCTCATGCCCGTCGCCGGCAACAGCATCCGCAACCCGATCGACGCCAGCCACTTCCACTCCGGCGACGCCCGCGAGGACTCGCTGCGCGAGGTGCTGCGCGTCGCCGCCCACGCGCCGGACATCGACGCGCTGTTCGTCACCACCGGCAGCGCGCCGAGCTGGATCGACCCGCCCGCGCCCGGCCAGAAGCCCGACCCCGAGCGTGAGCGGCGCCGCGCGGAGCGCCGCCTGCTCGCCGAGAAGCAGTCCATGCAGGATCTGATCGACCTCCAGGCCGAGGCCGAGCGCCCCGTGATCGGTGTGCGCCGCGCCCGCGGCGTCGAGCGCTGGCTGACCGACGAGGTGCTGGAGCTGGCCTACGCGCACGGACTCGCCGTCTTCCCCTCGCTGCCGCGCGCCGCCCGCACGCTCGGCCGCCTGCTCGAGTGGCGCGCGCGCCGCGAGGGCCTCCCGGAGCTGTTCTGATCGCTCCCTGTCTCGTATAAAGATCTGAGAGCCCACGAGACAAGAGGGAGTGGGGGATGGCGGGGTGTGGTTTTA
>VXMT01000254.1:2829-3681 GCA_009840965.1 Chloroflexota bacterium | reverse complement strand
CCTCCGTCCAGTCGTGCACGAGCAGCTCGTACGAGGTCTGGATCGGACCCGCCGCCGCCTGGGGTCGGCGCTCGGGGTCCTCGAAGGCGGTGCGGAGATCGCGCAGGTTCAGGAGCGTGCGGGCCTCGGTCGCCTCCGCCCTCACGAGCACGCTCGCCAGCTCCGTCGAGCCGCCGACCGCCGAGTCCAGCGTGTCCAGATCCTCCAGCACCGTCCCGCCCCGGGGAAGGACCTCGCGGATGTTGAAGCCCGTCTGGAGACCCGTGGCGGCGGAGCCGAGCACGACGGTCACCGCGGTCACGAGCACGAAGTAGGGGAGCGGCCGCCGCGCAACCGAGGTCCCCAGCAGCGCCGCCAGCCGCCCGATGCCGGGGAGGGCGTTCGCGACCGGGCGCGGGGTTGTGAGCGTGCCGCGTGCCTCGCGCCTCCGGTCGATGATCGTCCGCCCGGCCGGGATCAGGGTCAGCATGACGACGAGGCTCATCCCCACGCCGAGCGCCGCGACGATGCCGAAGTCGCCGATCACCCCGATCGGGGAGAAGAGGTTCGCGAGCAGGCTCGCCATCGTCGTGGCGGCGGCGAGCGTCAGCGGTATCGTGACGTGACGGAGACCGGCGCGCACCGCCGGGACCACCGGCTCGCCGGCGCTGCGCTGCTCGCGGTAGTGCGAGACGGTCTGGATCGCGTAGTCGACCGTCAGGCTGATCACGATGATCGGCACCATCGCCGACACCGAGCTCGGCGGGCCGATGAGCCCGAGCGCGTTCGGGCCGAGCCACCCCTCCGCTCCGATCACCCAGATCAGCGCGAAGAGCAGCCCCGTCAGCGTGAGAACGAGGTCGGAGCCCGTCC
>VXMT01000254.1:2343-2819 GCA_009840965.1 Chloroflexota bacterium | reverse complement strand
CCGTCCGCAGGATGAGGACCAGGAGCGCCGCGATCAGGAGCAGCGCCACGCCGATCAGGGGAGCCGTCCCCTCCTCGGTCGCCCGCTTGTACTCGTCCTCCACCACCGCCGGCGAGACGCTGCTCGCGGCGAGCGGGCCCTCGTCCTGGGTCGCCAGCTTGTGGATCCAGCGCTCGGCCTCCGGGGTCCGCTCGTCGCCGCTGTCGGTCAGGCGCAGCGTGGCGATCGCGACGGGGGTGCCGCCCCGGTCGGTTCCCGTCAGAGCCTCGAGCGCCTCCCCGATCCCCGCGACGCTGCGGGCGTCGTCGATCTCCGCCTGCGTGACGGAGGCGACGTCGTCCACGCCGAGGGCGGCCGCGACCAGCGCCGGCGGCGCCAGGACCGGGTCCCCGGGCGCGAGCAGCTCCGCGACGCGGGCGTCGCTCGCGATGGTGCCGATGAGCGAGTCGATCTGGGGGAGCCCGGCCGGCGTGAGC
>VXMT01000254.1:0-2333 GCA_009840965.1 Chloroflexota bacterium | reverse complement strand
TTCCGGCGTGGCTTGACGCCGAGCGCCGCACCACCCCCGGGGGGCGCGCCCCGCGCCGCTCCCGCGGCGAGCACGACGGTGATGGCGACGAGGACGAGGATCGTGAGGGAGGGGCGGACGGTGACCAGCCAGTTGAGCCGGCCCGGTAGCTGCCTCATGGCGCCATCCTACCCGAGGGCCGCGGGGAGGCGCGTGCGGCTGGGCCGGCTCCCGCCAGTCTTCCGTGCGCGTGAGGGTTACGCTAGAGTGGGGGTCGTTCCCCCGTAGCCTCTCCTTGTGAGGCTTCCGAGGAGCCTGCGCAAGGAGCACCCGGATGTCTGCCGCAGCGCCCGCCCGCCCGAAAGCGGCGACCCGCCCCGGCGGGCGGCGTCGGGCGCCGACGCTCGTCCGCCTCGCCGGCCGCGCCCTTCGCCACCGCGAGCTGATGGCGGCCGCGGCGCTCTCGCTCGCCGCCTCGGGCGTGCTCGTCCTCATCGGGCCGCGCATCGTCGGCATCGCGATCGACACCGGCCTCGCCATCGACGGCGAGCAGGGCGTGGCGCGCGGGACCGTCACCTCGGTCGGCATCGCCTGCGTCTTCCTCCTCGTTGCCGCGCTGGCCCGCGGCGGCTCCATGTTCGGGCAGACCTACCTGGGCGAGCGCATCTCGCAGTCGGTCGCCTACGACCTGCGCAACGAGATCTACGACCGGCTCCAGCGGCTCTCCTTCGCCTATCACGACCAGGCCCAGATCGGCGACGTGATGTCGCGCGCGACGCAGGACGTGGAGGGGGTGCGCTTCTTCGTCTCGATGGGGCTGCTTCGCAGCGCCTACGTCCTGGTTCTGCTCGCGGTCGCGGCAACCCTGATGCTCACGACGCACGTGCAGCTTGGGCTGGTAGCGCTCGCCTTCGTCCCCCTCGTCGCGACGCAGTCGATCCTGGTCTCCATGCACCTGCGCGTGGTGTGGCTGCACGTGCAGCAGCTGCAGGGGCATCTCGGCGTCGTGCTGCAGGAGAACCTCTCCGGACAGCGCGTCGTGAAAGCCTTCGCGCGCGAGCGGCACGAGCAGCGGAAGTTCGACGCCGTCGCGAAGGAGCTCTACGACGAGTCGTTCCGCACGAGCAAGATACAGGCCTTCAACGAGCCGGCGCTGCTCTCGCTCTGGCTCGTCTCGCTCGCGATCGTCTTCTGGGTCGGGGGGCAGGAGATCCTCGCCGGCCGGCTCACCGAGGGGCAGCTGATCGAGTTCCTTCTCTACCTGACGCTGCTGCAGGTCCCGGTGCGCTCCGTCGGCTTCATCGTGATGATGGCGTCGCGCGCGCGCTCGGCCGGCGAGCGCATCTTCGAGATCATCGACGCCGAGTCGCCCGTCACCGAGCGCCCCGGCGCCACGGCGCTCACGCCCGGGTCGGGCGAGGTGCGCTTCGAGCAGGTCTCCTTCCACTACGAGGGGCTGCCTCCCGGCGTCGCGCCGGCTCTCCCGACGTCGGCGGGCCGGCCGCGTCGCCGCACCGACGCCGCCCCGGTCCTGCGCGGGGTCGACATCGTCGCTCGCCCCGGCGAGGTCGTGGCGCTGCTCGGCCCGACCGGCTCCGGGAAGAGCTCCATCGTCAACCTGCTCCCGCGCTTCTACGACGTGAGCGAGGGGCGCGTGACGATCGACGGTCAGGACGTCCGGGAGGTCACGCTCGCCTCACTGCGCGGGGCGATCGGCATCGTCCAGCAGGATCTCTTCCTCTTCGCAGCCACCATCCGCGAGAACATCGCCTACGGCCGCCCGGAGGCGAGCGACGAGGAGGTGCGCGCCGCCGCGCGCGCCGCGCATATCCACGACTTCATCGAGAGCCTCCCCGCCGGCTACGACACCTGGGTCGGAGAGCGCGGCGCGACGCTCTCCGGGGGCCAGCGCCAGCGCGTGGCGATCGCCCGCACGCTCCTGCTCGACCCGCGCATCCTCGTGCTCGACGACTCGACCTCCTCCGTGGACATGCGCACCGAGTTCGAGATCCAGGAGGCGCTGCAGGAGCTGATGCGCAACCGGACCACGTTCGTGATCGCGCAGAGGCTCCGCACCGTCCGCGAGGCCGACCAGATCCTCGTCCTGAGCGAGGGTGAGATCGTGGAGCGAGGACGGCACGAGGAGCTCCTGGCGGAGGGTGGCTTCTACCGTCAGATCTACGACCTGGAGCTCCGTGCGCAGGAGGAGGCGTCGCTGCCGGCGGCCGGCTCGGGGAACGGTGCCGCGAGCGGCGCGTCGAACGGATCGGGCACCGGGGGGGCCGGCGGGCCCGACCCGGGGAACGGGCGCCCCGGGGTGAGGTGGGGGGGGGGGGGCGGGGCCGGGGGGGGGG
>VXMT01000078.1:1349-3713 GCA_009840965.1 Chloroflexota bacterium | reverse complement strand
GAACCGGCGTGGCGGCCGGCTCCGGGGAGGGAGTCCCGGTCGCAGTGGGCTTCGCGGTCGGAGTGGCAGCGGGGGTCGGGGTCGGCGTCGACCTCACCGGCGTGGGAGTCTGGGTCGGCGTGCCGCGCGCAGCGGTCGGGCTGGGCGTGGCCGTAGCGCGCGCGGGCGTAGCGGTCGGCGTGGCGACGGACGGCGTGGGGGTCTCCGTGGCCGGCGGAGCGGTCGCGGCTTCAGTCGGCGTTGCCGCAGCAACTACCGGCGTCGCGGGGGCCGGCGTCTCCGTGGCGGGGGCCGCCGGCAGGGGCGCCTCGGGCCCGCCACCGCCGGCGGCGAGGGCCCAGATACCGATGCCAACGGCGAGCGCCGCCAGCGCCGCTGCCGCCGCCGGGACCCAGGCCGTCCCGCCGAACGCGGGAAGGCCGCCGGGCAGGCCGCGGCGCAGGAAGCCAAAGCGCGGCTCCTGCTGGGGGCCGAGGCGGCCCTCCAGCCGATCCCAGAGGTCGTCGGGGGCGCGCAGCTCGCGGGCCTCCTCGGAGAAGTGCTCCACCAGGCGGCGCTCCATCTCGTGATCGGGTGTGTCGTTACGCGCCATTGCCCGCCACCTCCATCGCACCCGACTGCTCCAGCAGCTCACGCATGTGGCGGAGCGCTCGGTGCAGCCGCGACTTGACGGTGCCCTCCCGCAACCCGGCGGAATCGGCGACCTGCCGAACCGTCAGGTCGGCGAAGTAACGGAGCACGACCACCTGGCGGTGCTCCGGGCTGAGCTGGTCGAGGGCCTCCCGCACGGCCTGGCGGTCCTCGCTCGCCTCGATCGCCTCCTCCTGCCGCCCGGGCGTGCCGATCGGCACGGACTCCTCGAGGGGTACGGTCGCGAGGGAGCGTTTGCGTTGCTCGGAGAGCACGGCGTTGACGAGGATGCGCATCAGCCAGGGCTTCAGCGCGCTGCCGCGACGGAAGGTGCGGATGCCGCGCCAGGCGAGCAGGAACGCCTCCTGGACGTGCTCCTCGGCCTGTGCGGCGTTGCCGGTCATGAGGTAGGCGGTGCCGAAGAGGGGGTTCTTGTAGCGTTCCACCACGTAGCGGAAGGCGTCCCGGTCCCCGTCCTGGCAGCGCAGGACGGCCTCGTCCTCGGTCATGCGCCCCTCGTCCTCCACGGTTCCGTCGAGGTAGTGTCCGCGCCGCGTCCCGGGTCGCGCCAATACCATCCTGACAATAGATATGCGCGCGGGACCCGGATCGTTCCCTGCTCGAGCGGATTTCCTCGAATTGCGCCCGGCGGGCTGCCGAAGTGGAGCCGATCGCGCCGAGCGGTCTAGATTCGGGGGCGACGAATCGACACAGCGCGTGAGCGAGCAGGAGGGCCGGCGATGTCCGAACAGGAGACGATCGGGGTCGTGGGGACGGGCATCATGGGCGCGCCGATGGCGCGCAACCTCGCCCAGGCGGGCTTCGAGGTCGTCGCCTATAACCGCACGCCCTCGAAGGCCGAGGCGCTGCGCGAGCACGGCGTCGAGGTCGCCACCTCGCCCGCAGAGGTCGGGCGCGCCGCCGGCATCGTCATCACGATGGTGCCGGACACGCCGGACGTGCTCGCCGTCGTCGAGGGCGAGGACGGCCTCGCGGGCGCGATGGCCGCGGGCTCGGTGCTGATCGACATGAGCACGATCTCGCCGGGCGAGACGCGCGCCCTCGCGGGACGGCTCGCCGAGCGCGGCATCGCGATGCTCGACGCGCCGGTCAGCGGCGGCTCCTGGGGCGCGGAGCAGGGCACGCTCACGATCATGGTCGGCGGCGAGCAGGCGACGTTCGAGCGTTGCCTGCCGGTGTTCGAGGCGATGGGCACGAGCATCACGCTGATGGGCCCGTCCGGGATGGGCCAGACGACGAAGCTGGTGAATCAGATCCTCGTCGCCGGCACCTGCGCCTCGGTCGCGGAGGCGCTCGTCTTCGCCGCCGCGCAGGGCGCGGACCTGCTAAGGACGGTGGAGGCCGTCTCGGGCGGGGCGGCCGGCTCATGGCAGCTCGCCAACCTCGGACCGCGCATGGCGCAGCGCGACTTCGCGCCCGGCTTCATGGTGAAGCTGCAGCAGAAGGACCTGCGCCTGATCCTCGAGGCCGCGCAGGAGCGCAGCGTGCCGCTCGCCGTCACGAGCGTCGCGCGCCAGTACCTGACGGCCGCCGAGGCGATGGGGCTCGGCGAGGAGGGCACGCAGGCGATCGTGAAGGCGATGGAGCGCCTCGCGGGCGTCGAGGTGCGGCAGGACGGCGGGGCGGGGTCCGAGGAGCCCCGACCGTGACGTCATCGCCCGCGCGCGAACCCGCCCTGCAGCTGCTGCTCGACCGCGCCGAGATCCACGACCT
>VXMT01000078.1:0-1249 GCA_009840965.1 Chloroflexota bacterium | reverse complement strand
GCTGCTCGACCGCGCCGAGATCCACGACCTCATGGCGTCGTACGCGCTGAGAGTCGACCAGCGCGACTACGACCGCGTGCGCGCCTGCTTCGCCCCCGGCTTCCGCGCCGTCTACGGCGATCACGAGTTCCGCGACCTCGACCCGCTCATGGAGTACATCAACGGCGTCGAGCACTTCCTCTCGACCACGCACTTCTACGGCACGCAGCTGATCGAGATCGCCGGCGACGAGGCGGGGATGCGGACCGCCGCGATCATCAGCCACCGCGACCGGCCCGACGGCGAGTCGGAGTGGGCGATCGCCGGTCGGCGCTACACCGACAGGCTCGTGCGTCACGAGGGCCGCTGGCTGTTTGCGGAGCGCGCTCCCGACGCCGCCCCGGTCCCGAGCGCGAACCCGCCTCGGCCGACCTCGGACGACCCGGAGGTGCGCGTGCTGCTCGACCGCGCGGAGATCGAGGACCTGATCGCGACCTTCGCGATCGCGCTCGACCGGCGCGACTTCGAGCTCGTGCGGTCCTGCTTCGCGCCGGGTGCCAGCGCGCATACCGAGAGCCTGATCGCCTCGCTGCGCGAGGAGCTGGCGCCGTGGCGGCGCAGTACCCACCTGCTCGGCAACCAGCGTTTCGAGATCGAGGGCGACCGCGCGAGCGCCGAGACGTACGCCCTCGTCAACTACCAGCGCGCCGGCGAGCGGGCGGCGACCCACTGGAGCGAGGGCGCGCGCCGCTACCTCGACGACCTCGTGCGCGCCGACGGCCGCTGGCGCATCGCGCGGCGGCGGGTCGAAGGGCCGTACTACCGCGACCCGGCCGTGCACTACGGGCCTGCGCAGGAGGATTGAGCGGCCCGGGGAACCATCCTCCGCCCTCGTACGTACTGTGATCGGAAGAGGCGAACGTCGCAGCAGCTAAGGAGTCCCGGGATGACGAGGTGGATGGGACTGGCCATCGTAACGCTGCTGCTCGCGGCCGCGCTGCTCACGGCCTGCAGCGACGGCGAAGACGCCAGCGAGGACTTCGCGAGCGTCCAGAGGGCGCCCGCCGCTGCGGCCACTGCAGCGCCCACCGCCGCCCCCGTGCCCACAGCCGCTGCGCTCCGCGCAGCCCCGACGCCTGCCCCCGCCGCCGCGCCCGCAGCCGCCGCGCCCGGCGCGGGCGGCGAGCACCGGGTCGCGTTCCAGCAGGTGGGTACGGGGCGCTCGATCGGCTACGTGGGCGCGATGCGCGTCGAGGTGCCTGGCGTCCCT
>VXMT01000037.1 GCA_009840965.1 Chloroflexota bacterium | reverse complement strand
TGCGTCATTTGTGTTTACCCGACAGCTCTACCACGTTCTGCACGGCGGCATCTCGCCCGCCGACGGCGGCGGCCCCGAGGACCTGCGCATCCGCGAGCTGCTCGGCCGCCTCGGCGCCGCGGGCGGCGCGACGGAGGAAGCGAGCGAGCAGCCCGGCGAGCCCGCGCCCGTCCCCGTCTCCGAGGTGATCGTCGCCACCAACCCCAACCTCGAGGGCGAGGCGACGGCGATGTACCTCGCGCGGCTGATCGAGCCGCTGGGGGTGCGCGTCACGCGGCTGGCGCGCGGCCTGCCAGCCGGGGCGGACCTGGAGTACGCGGACAACGTCACGCTCGAGCGCGCCCTCGCGCACCGCCAGCGGGTCGAGTAACCTCCGCCGGACGGCTGCGGAGCGGGATGGCGATTGACATCCGGCACTACCCTTGGGAGACTCGCCGCCGCCGCGAGTCGCGTCCGCACGAGCGGACGCGCCTGCGTGGAAAGAGGTCGCTGAGCGGATGACGCAATACATCATCAAACGCCTGCTGGCGGCGATCCCGACGATCTTCTTCGTCTCGGTCATCATCTTCTGCCTGATGCGCCTGATCCCGGGCGACGTGGTGGAGAAGCTGGCCATCTCCGACGGGGGCAGCGCGCCCAGCGACGAATTCCTCGACCAGCGCCGTGTGGAGCTGGGCCTCGATCGCTCGTGGCCGCATCAGTACAAGTGCTGGGCGCTCGGGGATGCCTTCAACAACATCGAGGCCATCGGCGGCTGCGAGGGTGGTGGCCTGCTGCGCGGCGACCTCGGCGACTCGCTGCGCACGAGTGCCTCGATCAACGATCTGATCAAGGCGCGCCTGCCGCTGAGCATCGAGCTCGTGGTGATGGCGATGCTGCTCGCGCCTGCGCTGGCGGTGCCGCTGGGGATCATCTCCGCCGTGAAGCAGGACAGCCCGATCGACTACGGCGCGAGGCTGTTCACCGTCCTTGGGCTCTCGGGACCCGACTTCGTGTGGGGCACCCTGCTGATCCTGTTCCTGACGGTGTACCTCGACGACGTGACGTTCGGGGCGATTCACTCATGGCTGCCGCCGCTCTACGAACCGCTCTTCGATAATCCGTGGGCCAACTTCCAGGCGCTGATCCTCGCGGCCCTGATCATCGGCTACCGGCTCTCCGCGATCAGCGCCCGCATGATGCGCTCGACCATGCTCGAGGTGCTGCGCGAGGACTACGTGCGCACGGCGCGGGCCAAGGGGCTCGCGGAGCGCCCGGTGATTCTGAAACACGCGCTGCGGAATGCCGTCATCCCCGTGCTCACGATCATGGCCGGGCAGATCACGTTCCTCTTCGGCGGCACCGTGATCGTCGAGCAGATCTTCCGCCTGCCCGGCCTGGGCCGCCTCACCCTCGAATCGGTGCGGATCGGCGACTACCCGGTCGTCCAGGCCACCGTGCTGCTGATGTCGGTCGTATTCATCCTGGTGAACCTCGTGGTCGACCTCATGTACGGGATCATCGACCCGCGAATCAGGTACTCGTAGGGAGCATCGCGTGGCTGAGCAGACCGCCCCGGCTCCAGCAATCCGTGAGTTCGCCGGTTCGGGACGTCACCCGGCGCTGGATGCGTCGATCCGCATCTTCAGGTCGCCCGTTGGCGCGACCTCGACGGTGGTGCTCGTCGTCTTGATTCTGGGCGCGGTCTTCGCCGACGTTGGCGCGGACCCGTACCAGTCCTCGAGGGACGTCCTCGTCGGGCCGAGCGCGAGTCACCCCTTCGGTACGGACGATCTCGGACGGGACCAGCTCTCACGCGTGATGCACGGCGCGCGGATCTCGCTCTGGGTCGGGTTCCTCGCCACGGCCGGCGGCTGCATCGTGGGCGCGGCCTGGGGTTTGCTCTCGGGGTTCGCCGGGAGCTGGCTGGACCTGCTCTCTCAGCGCCTCGTCGACGCGATGCTGGCGATCCCCGGACTCGTGCTGGCGCTGATCTTCGCCGCGGTCTTCACCCCCGGCGTGACGACGGGGATCTTCGCGATCATCCTGATCATCATCCCCTTCAACGCGCGCGTGATCCGCAGCGCCGTGCTTGCCGTCAAGGAGAACGTCTACGTGGAGGCGGCGCGGGTGATCGGGGCCGGCCCCATGCGCATCATGCTGCGCCACATCCTCCCGAACGTGGTCGCGCCGATCCTGATCATGATGTCGACCGTCCTGGGGGCGGCCATCCTGATCGAGGCGGGACTCGCATTCCTCGGCATGGGCGCCCAGCCGCCGACGCCGTCCTGGGGCTTGATGCTGAGCGACAAGGGACGCCAGTTCATGGAGCTCGCGCCCTGGCTGGCAATCTTCCCGGCCATTGCGATCATGGTGACGGTGCTCGCCTTCAACCTGCTCGGTGACGTGGTGCGAGACGTGCTCGACCCGAGACTGAGGGGCTCGCGCTAGCCGCGAACGGGTCCGGGCGCGGCTCGCTCGGTCCTCCAGCATCTCGATGCGCAACCGTAATCCGGGGTCCCGGCTGGGCTTGCGCCCCCCCTGACAGAACCGTACCGTAGCCGCCAGCGTACCGGGATCAGGGCGGTCTGCAGCCGCATGCCGCCGCGATCAGGGAGGGGCTCATGACGAGCGAGCACACGGACAGGAACTGGACGAGGCTCATCGGGTCGCGCGTCAGCCGGCGCAGCGTCATCCGCGGGGGCGTGATCGGCGCCGCCGGACTGACCGCCGCCGCGCTCATCGGCTGCGGCGACGACGATGACGAGGCGCCAGCGCCCCCAGCCGCGACGGCGCCGCCTGCCACCGCGACCGCGACGCAGACGCCGATCCCGACTGAGGTGGCGGTGCGCGGCACCCCGACACCGACACCGACGGCGACGGCGACTGCGGCGGCGGCGGCCGGTACGGCCACGCCTACCGCCACGCCTACCGCGGAGCCGACGCCGGAAGGCCCCGGCTACGCGCTGGAGCCGGCCTACGACTACATCGGCAACGCCGCGTCGGACGGCGCGCCCTTTGCCTACGGCTGGAAGGAGCCGGACAAGCTCCCGGTTCCCGGCGGCATCGTCACGTACGGCACGTCGCTGATCCACTCGAGCTTCGACAACATCACCTCCGGTGGCGGCCTGACGCAGTCGGCCAACACGATGGTCGGCGACATGCTGATCGGCTATCACCACGGGCCGGACTTCAACGTCTACCAGATGGAGATCAACCCGGACTTCGGCCTGGCCACCGGCTGGGAGGTCGCCCCGGACGGGCTCGCGCTGACCTTCACGCTGCGTGAGGCGAACTACCACAACGTGGCGCCGGTCAACGGTCGCGCGCTGGTCGCCGACGACGTGGCGCAGGCCTACACGCGCATGCAGAACGGCCGCCAGGCCGGCCTGCTGCTCGGGCTCGAGTCCGCCGAGGCGGTGGACGACCGCACGGTGCGCTTCAACATGTCGCGCCCGAACGCGGACATCCTCGTCGTCGCGGGCAACCGCGAGACGCCGATCTACCCGCCCGAGGTCTACGACCAGGGCATCGCGGACACCACGCCGATCGGCACGGGCGCCGGGATCCTGGACAAGGAGAACACCGTCCAGGACCAGCGCATGGTGTTCGTGGGCAACCCCGACTACTGGGGCGGCGCGCCGCTGCTCGACGCGTTCCACTTCGACACGATCCAGGACTCGGAGACGCGCAAGGCCGCGTTCCGCACCGGCCAGACCCACCACGGGCTGCCGGGGCTGCGAACCGAGGAGCTGGACGCGATGTGGGAGAGCGTCCCGGGCATGAACGTGATGAACAACCCGTCGCTGATGGGCATCCTCATCTTCGCGGTCAACTCCAACGTCGCGCCGTTCAACGACACGCGCGTGCGCCGGGCCCTCAAGCTCGGCATGGACGTGGACCGCTACCTCGCGATCCGCTACCCCGGCCAGACCTGGCCGGACTCGCTGCCCGCCTTCGGCTGGCCGTTCTACTCCGACGTCTACCCCGGCCGCGGCGCCTTCGGCAGCACCGGCGCGTACGACCCGGAGCAGGCGGCGCAGCTGCTCGCCGCCGCCGGCGTCGAGGAGGGCCACAAGATCCGCCACCGCTCGCCGGCCGGGTTCACGAACCCCGCTGTCGAGACGGAGCTGCTCTTTGAGGACATGCGGGCGCTCGGCTTCGATCCGGAGATGCTGCCGGCCGACGGCGCCGCCTTCTCGACGATGTACTACAGCCAGGGCTTCTCCGACCCGGACGTCCGGGACTCGGAGATGATCCAGGGCTGGTCGACCGCCGCCCCGACGGCGAACGGGTACTTCTGGGAGAACATCCACTCGCAGTCCTCGACGCAGCACTTCAACATCGAGGACCCGGTCATCGACGACCTTGCCGACAGGCAGTTCGGCGAGTTCGACGCGGATGTGCGGCGCGGGATGTTCGAGCAGATCATCAACCAGATGAACGAGGAGGCCTACTGGCTGGACAAGGTGCCGGCTTCGGCGGGCATCTTCATCGTGCGGCCGGAAGTGCGCTTCGTGCGCTTCCACGGTCCGTACATCGGCATCCACTCCTTCTGGGACTGGGGCTACGCCATGCACAAGACGTGGATCGACCCCGACCCGCCGGAGCAGACGCTCACGGTGGACCACCGCGGCTAGACTCGCACAGGCGAGAGATGCGGGAGCCGGCCTCCGGGCCGGCTCCCGTCGTTTAACCTGTAGGCATGCCCGCGCGCGCCCCCCGCGTCACCCGCAGCGAGGCGGTGGTGATCCGCCACCGGCGCTTCGGCGACAGCGACCGCATCGTCACGCTGCTCACCCCCACCCGCGGGAAGATCGACGCGATCGCCAAGGGTGCGCTGCGCCCGCGCAGCAGGCTCGCCGGACACCTCGAGCCGCTGACTCACGCCGAGGTGCTGCTCGCCCACGGCCGCAACCTCGACATCATCACGCAGGCCCAGACCATCGAGGGCTTCGCCGCGATCCGCGACGACCTCGACCGGCTCAGCCTCGCGCTCTACCTGCTCGAGCTGGCCGACCGCTTCACCGTCGAGCACGCCGAGGCCGACGCCGTCTATCGCCTGCTGCTGGTCGCGCTGCTGCGCCTCGCGCGAGGCGACGGCGAGCAGCTCGTCGCGAGGTCGTTCGAGCTTGCGCTGCTCGATGCGACGGGCTTCCGGCCGGAGTGGCGCGACTGCGCCGCCTGCGCGGAGGAGGTCGCGCCGGACGCGCTGGCCTGGTCGCCGCTCGCGGGCGGCGTGATCTGCGCCGCCTGCCGCACGTCGCACCCGGAGGCGGGCCCGATCGACGAGACGGTGCTGAAGGTGCTGCGCTTCATCCAGCAGGAACCGTACGAGCAGGCCGCGCGGGTGCGACTCACCCCCGAGCTCGCCTCCGGCCTGGAGTGGGTGATGCACGAGCTGATGCGCGCCATGGCCGAGCGCGACCTGGGCAGCGCACGCTTCCTCAGCGAGGTGCGGCAGACCCCACGGGCGGAGGCCGGCGGCGACGCCTCGGAGGCGGCCGCCGCGGGGGCTGCATCCGCCGAGCGTGCTGCCGCGTATACTGAGCCGGACGAGTCGAACGCCTGACGGACGGACCGAGGAGTCGCGGCATGCCGCTCTACGAGTACTACTGCGAAGGCTGTGACGGCATTTTCGAGTTGATTCGCCCGGTGCGCGAGTCTTCGGACCCGCAGCCCTGCGTCGTCTGCGACAGCGACGGTCGGCGGCTGATGCCGACCGAGGTGCACGCCTTCACGATGCGCGGCGGGATGCCTCGCCGCATCCCGGACCAGAACCTCTACTGGACGCCCAAGGGCCAGTCCACCAAGCCGATGCAGACCAACGACGTGCGCAAGATGGAGCCCTTCCTCGTGAAGGACCCGCGCGTCGTGTCCGAGTCCACCAAGCTCTCCGCCGCGGAGATCGCCGCGAAGAAGGCGGCGGTCCAGGTCCGCGAGCGCGTCAAGGGCAGCGGCTCACGCGGCCGCCGCCGCGCGCGCGGCGAGGGCAAAGGCGCCTCGTAGCCTGACTCCCGAGGTCCGAGGATCGCTCGCGCCGCACTCAGTTGCGGCGTGTCAGCACGTACTCCGTCAGGGACTCGAAGGTCTCGCGCGGCTCGCCGGGGGGCAGCGGCTTCAGCGCCGCCGCCGCCTCGGCGGCGAAGCGCTGCGCCGTCTCCAGCGACTCGTCGAGGAGCCCGGACTCGCGAATCTCGTTGATCGCGCGCTGCAGGTTGGCGCGGCGGCGCACGCCGGCGAAGGCGCGCCGGATCGGGTTGTCGTCCGGGTAGCGGTCCAGGTAGAGCAGCGCGGGCAGCGTCAGCGTCCCGGCCAGCAGGTCGGAGCCGACGGGCTTGCCGAGCTCCTCGGCCGTCGCGCTGAAGTCGAGCACGTCGTCGACGACCTGGAAGGCCATGCCGAGCTGCTCGCCGAAGCGGCGGACCGGCTCGACCAGCGGCTCCGGTGCGCCGCAGACGATTGCGCCTCCCTCGGCCGCGGTGGCGAAGAGCGAGGCGGTCTTGCCGTGGATGCGGTCGAGGTAGCGGCGGACGTCCGAGGAGTACTCGTAGGCCGCGAGGTCCTGGCTCAACTCGCCGCGCGCCATCACGCGCAACGTCTCCGCGAAGTTGCGCACGACGCGCAGGTTGCCGGTCAGCGCGACGAAGTGGGCTGCGTGCGCGAACATGTAGTCGCCCAGCATCACGCTCGGTCCGTTGTTGAACTGCGCCGCCGCCGTCGGGCGCCCGCGCCGCTCCTCCGCCTGATCGATCACGTCGTCGTGGACCAGCGTGGCTGTGTGCAGCAGCTCGACGCTCGCCGCCATCGGCACGAGCAGGTCGAGGTCGTAGCGCCCGAGGCGTCCCGCGAGCAGCGTCAGCGCGGGCCGCAGTCGCTTGCCGCCGCCGCCGAGCACCGCGCCCAGCATCTCGCGCAGCCACGGGAACTCGACGTCGCGCAGCGAGTCCAGCAGCTCGTCCACGCGCGGCAGATCGTCGGCGACCGGCCCGTAGACCTCGAACTGGCTGGGCGGCGCGGTCATCGGGGCAGCTCGAAGCCGAAGAGCCGCGCGGCGTTCTCCGCCGTCACGCGCGCCACATGCTCGGGCGTGTCGCCGCGCAGCTGCGCGATGAAGGCGATCGTCTCGAGGATGTAGGCGGGCTCGTTGCGCCGCCCGCGGTGCGACTGCGGCGTCAGCGCGGGCGCGTCCGTCTCGACCAGTAGCTGCTCGAGCGGCGCCGTCCTCGCGACGGTCTGGCGCTGCGTGCCCCCGGGGTAGGTGACCGGGCCGGGGATCGAGAGCAGGAAGCCTAGCGCGCGGTAGCGCTCGCCCAGCTCGGCGTCGCCGGCATAGCAGTGCATCATCCCGATCTCGCGGTCCGGCCCCAGGTAGTGGCCGGAGTGGCGCGCCCACTCCTCGATCACGGCGTACGACTCCTCGTCGGAGTCGCGGCTGTGGATCACGACGGGCAGCGAGGCCTCGCGCGCGAGGTCCAGCTGGTAGCGGAACGCCTCGTACTGGATGTCGTGCGGCGAGAGGTTGCGGTAGAAGTCGAGCCCCATCTCGCCGAGCCCGACGAAGCGCCCGCTGTGCGCCTGCTCCCGAAGCTGCTCGCGCTGCTCCGGCAGGTCCTTCGCGCGGTGCGGGTGCAACCCGGCGACGGCATGCACGCGCTCGTCGGCGGCCGCGAGGGCGTACGCCTCCTCGCTGCTCGGCGCGCTGCCGCCGACCTCGACGACCGCCGTGAGGCCTGAGCCCCAGGCGCGATCCATCACCTCGTCGTGGTCCTCGGAGAAGGCGCCGGACCAGGTGTGCGCGTGCGCGTCGACGATCGGGGCGTCGAGGGGGCTCATCGCGTGATCGTCCTCCGTCGCCCGGCCTACTGGCCGAGCCGCGCCTCTTCTTCGTCGATCAGCGACTCGTCGAGCTTGCGGAACAGCGGCGCGGGCTCGGGCAGGGGCGTGCCCGGCGCGACCGGCGTGCGGGCCCAGCCCGCAGCCTCTATCTCGCCCTCGCAGCCGGCGAGCGCCCGGGCGCGCGGCGAGGTGAACGGCAGGAAGGGCTGCAGCAGCGAGGAGAGGCCGGCGATCGCCTGGATCGCCGTCGAGAGCGTCTCCGCGGCCGACTCGCGGTCCTCGCGTACGGCCGCCCAGGGCGCGCGCTCGTCGAGGTAGCGGTTCGCCTCCTGCGCGACGCCCATCGCCGCCTGTAGCGCCGCGCGCAGGCGCAGCCCGTCGATGTCCGCGCCGACCTCGTCGAAGGCGGCGTCGACGCGCGCGAGCAGCGCCGCCGACTCGGGCGCCGGCGGCGCCTCGGCGCCGGGCACGCGGGCGTCGAAGTGCCGCCGCGTCAGGGTCAGCACGCGGTGCACGAGGTTGCCCCAGCGCGCCACCAGCTCGTCGTTGTTGCGGCGCACGTACTCGGCCCAGGTGAAGTCGGTGTCGGAGGTCTCCGGCATCATCGCGGTCAGCCCGTAGCGCAGCGGGTCGGGGTCGTGTCGATCGAGGTAGTCGGGCATCCAGATCGCCCAGTTGCGCGAGGACGAGGCCTTCGAGCCGGAGATGGTGACGTACTGGTTGGCCGGCACGTCGTAGGGCAGGTTGAGGCCGCCGTAGCCGAGCAGCATCGACGGCCAGATCGTCGTGTGGAACGGGACGTTGTCCTTGCCCTGGAAGTAGACGGTGCGGGCCGCCGGATCCTTCCACCACGCCTCCCAGGCGTCCGGCTGCCCCGACTGCTGCGCCCACTCCTTCGTCGCCGAGAGGTAGCCGATCACCGCCTCGAACCAGACGTAGATGCGCTTCTCGTCCCAGCCCTCGAGGGGTACGGGCACGCCCCACTCGATGTCGCGCGTGATCGCGCGGTCGTGCAGCCCCTCGCGCAGCAGGCCGAGCGTGAAGTTGCGCACCGCCGGCCGCCAGTGCGTCTGCGGATCGACCCACTCGAGCAGCTGGTCGTTGAAGTCGCTGAGCTTGAGGAAGCAATGGTTCGTGCGACGCGGCTCCGGAGTTGCTTCGGAGAGCCGGGAGCGCGGCCCGATCAGATCGAGGGCGTCCATCGTGCGGCCGCACTCGTCGCACTGGTCGCCGCGCGCGCCGTCGTAGCCGCAGTAGGGGCACTCGCCTTCGACGTAGCGGTCCGGCAGGAAGCGCTCGGCCTCCGGGTCGAACAGCATCGTCATCTCGGCCTCGTAGATGTGGCCCTGCTCGTGGAGGCGCAGGAACAGGTCCTGCGTGACCTCGGCGTGGTTCGCCGTGCCGGTCGAGGTGAAGAGGTCGAACGCGATGCCGAAGCGCTCGAACGTGTCGAGGAAGGAGGCGTGGGCGCGCTCGATCACCGCCTCGGGCGTGGAGCCCTCCTCCTCGGCGCGGATCGTGACGGGCGTGCCGTGCACGTCGGAGCCGGAGACCATGAGCGTGCGGTTGCCGCGCATGCGGTGGTAGCGGGAGAAGATGTCGGCGGGCAGGTATGCGCCGGCGATCTGGCCCGCGTGCAGCGCGCTGTTCGCATAGGGCCACGCGACCGCGGCGAGGACCGTCTCAGCCATCGCTGAAATCGTAGCACCTGCACCCCGCAGGGCCACCCCGCACAGTCTGGCGCACGTGCCGCACAGTTCGGCGTCGCGGTACGCTGACCCCGTGAGGCTCTCGATCATCGTCCCCGCCTACAACGAGGAGGCCTGGCTGGCCGCGACCCTCGAGGCGATCGAGGCCGCCGCAACGCGCCTGCTCGACCGCGCCGGCGGGTCGGTCGAGATGATCGTCGTCGACAACAACAGCGGCGACCGGACCGCCGCCGTCGCCCTCATGCAGGGCGCGACGGTGATCCACGAGCCGGTGCAGGGAATCGCGCGGTCCCGCAACGCCGGCGCGCGCCACGCCAACGGCGAGGTGCTGGTCTTCGTCGACGCCGACGTGATCGTGCCGCCCTCGCTGCTGGAGGCGATCCACTCGGTGCTCGGCGACCCGGCCTGCCTCGGTGGCGCCGTCGATGTCGACTACCGGCCGCGACGCCGCTTCGCGCGCCTCTACCTCCGCGCCTGGCGGCGGCTTGCCGAGCTGGCGGGGATGGCGCAGGGCGCCACGCAGTTCTGCCGAGCGTCGGCCTTCGAGGAAGCCGGCGGCTACGACGAGCAGGCGTGGATCGGGGAGGATGTCGACTTCTTCTGGAGCCTCAAGCGGCTCGCCCGGGACACGGGCCGCAAGGTCGCGTTGATCCGGCAGCCGCGCGTGGCGCCCTCGACGCGCCGCTTCGACAAGTGGCCGCTGTGGCGGGTGCTGATCTGGACGAACCCGCTGTTCATCGCGCTGCTGCGCCGCCGCAAGGCCGTCTGGACGGGCTGGTACGCGCGCGAGGTGCGCTAGCGGGCGCCCGACGAGGGCGGCGGCGTTGACCCCCGATCGGGCTGGCCCTACCATTCACAAAAGCAGGGTGACCGTGGCGGGACCCATGCGACAACCCGGCAACAGACGGCCTCGGGCGCATCCCGAGCAGGACCCCTCCCCAGTGGCGGGGTCTTTGTGTATCTGAACCGCCGGGCGCTCTCCCCAGTCGCCGTCCTCGCCGCCCCGCGTCGCCCGAGCGCCACGGGGGAGGGACCACGTCGATGACGGCAGTAGAGCGCAAGAGCCTCGAGCGCGCCTGGGGATTCGACGACGTGGCGATCGTCCCCGGCGCCGTCACCACCAACCCCGACCTCGTCGAGCCCACCTTTAAGCTCGGCGATCACAGCTTCCGCGTCCCGATCCTCGCCTCGGCGATGGACGCCGTCGTCGACCCCTCCTTCGCCGCGGCGCTCACGAAGGCCGGCGGCCTCGCCGTGCTCAACCTCGAGGGCGTGCAGACCCGCTACGAGGACACCGAGGGCATCTACGAGGAGATCGCCGCCGCCAACCTCGATCACTCGACCGAGATCATCCAGCACGTCTACTCCCAGCCGATCCGCGACGACCTCGTGGGGCGGCGCATCGAGGAGATCATCGAGCTCGGCGGCGTCGCGGCCGTCAGCGCCACCCCGCAGAACACGAAGCGCCTCGCACCCGTCGCGAAGGAGGCCGGGGCCAGCTTCTTCGCCGTGCAGTCGACCGTCACCACCGCGCGCCACGTCTCCCGCTCGCTGCGCGGCCTGCGCCTCGACGAGCTGGTCGAGCAGATCGACCCCGTCCCGGTGCTCGTCGGCAACACGGTCGACACCGGAGCGGCGCTTGAGCTGATGGAGACGGGCATCCACGCCATCCTCGTCGGCGTGGGGCCGGGGGCCGCCTGCACCTCGCGCGAGGTGCTGGGCATCGGCATCCCGCAGGTCAGCGCGACGCTGGACACGGCCTACGCGCGCGACCTCTACCACGAGCGCACGGGCCGCTACGTGCCGATCATCACGGACGGCGGCATCCGCACCGGCGGCGACCTCTCCAAGTCGATCTGCGCCGGGGCCGACGCGGTGATGATCGGCTCCCCCTTCGCCGCGACGAAGGAGGCGCCCGGCCGCGGCTACCACTGGGGCATGGCGACGCCGCACGCGGAGCTGCCTCGAGGGGTGCGCGTGCACGTCGGCCAGCCGCGCACGCTGGACACGCTGCTCTACGGCCCGACCTCGCGCACGGACGGCACCGAGAACCTCGTCGGCGCCCTCCGCACCTCGATGGCCACCTGCGGCGCCCAGTCCATCGCCGAGTTCCACGCCGCCCGCATGGTCATCGCCCCCTCGATCAAGACCGAGGGCAAGATCTACCAGCTCGCGCAGCAGATGCCGGGGTAGGGCAGCGTGGCGCAGCCCGCGGTCTACTGAGCGGCCTCTGCCGAAAGGGCGGCATCCGGTGATGCGGTCTTGGCCGCGTCCTTTGAGTCGCCGATCTGCTTCACAATCGTCAAGCGCTCTTGGCGACTATGACGGGCGACGTACCAGTCCTCGATGAGCATCTCGATCAGGCCGATGAGCGCCGCCGCCTCATTCGGGTCAACGTCGATGATGACGTTGATGTCCTTCTCCATATGCGCGCCGATGTTCCCGACTTTGCGAACTGCATCGATCGCTTCCCACGTTTCGGAAGTAACTTCAGGCTTGCCCTTGAGTGCTTCGATTTCGTGCCAGAGGGTTCTCTCTCCTTCGACCTTCCAGTAGTCACGGATCATTCCTTGGATCGCGCGGCGGGCCAAGGTGGCGGCCGCCTTCGGACTGGCTTGCTCGATTGCACACGCCTCCTCGTAGTCCTGACGTATTGGAGCAGGCACATAGTCGGGATACGATCGCGCTCGCGACGACGGCACGAGTCGAGTGGTTGTGGAGCCTTCATCGAAGATGAGGTTCTCGAGGCTCCTACGGCCGGGAGACCAATAGCCAGGACCATGCTTCACCGTGAGCTCGTAGCCCCCGCACTCGGCTGCGGCACAGCAAATCAGTTGGGCGCGGATAGCGTGGTCGCCCAAAGGGTCGACGCTCAGCAACGCACCTTCCAAAGCGAGAGCGGCACCAGTTACGACTTGTGGTGACTGGCAGCGGGGGCATGTCCAAGACCAAGCCAATGTTGCTCTTCTCCAACCACGGGACTCTAAGTGCAGCCTACAACGTACGAGGGCGGGACGGCAGGCTCGTCAATACCCCCGCCGCACCTCCAGCACCCGCCGGTTGCCCGCGAGGTCGCGGTGCACCTCGACAGTCACGTCGGCACCAGCGCCGCCGAGGGCGGTCGTGAGCCAGTCGGCGACGAAGGGGGTCTGGCCGCCGCCGAGCTCGAGCAGGACGGCGACCGGGCCGTCCGCGAGGTGCTGCGGGAGCTGGTCGACGAGGCGGCGGACCAGCTCGAGGCCGTCGTCGCCGCCGTCGACGGCGAGGCGCGGCTCGCCGGCGCGGATCTCCTCCGGCAGGCGCTCGTACTCGTCGGTCGGGATGTAGGGCAGGTTCGCGGCGACCACGTCGAGCGGCTCGCCGATCGGCTCCAGCAGGTCGCCGGCGAGCAGCACGACCCGCTCCATCGGCCCCAGCCGCGCGCGGTTGCGGCCCGCCCAGGCCAGCGCCTCCGTCGAGGCGTCCGTCGCAAACACCTTCGCCGAGGGCGCATGCCGCGCGATCGCGATCGCGACCGCGCCGCTGCCCGTTCCCGCGTCGGCGACCCGCACGATGCGGCGGGCGCTCGGGTGCTCGCGGATCGCCGCCAGCGCCGTCTCGACCAGCGTCTCGGTCTCGGGGCGCGGGATCAGCACGCCGGGGCCGACCTCGAACGTCAGGCCGTGGAACTCGCGGCGGCCGAGGATGTAGGCCAGCGGCTCGCGCGCCATGCGGCGCCTCAGCAGCGCCTCGAAACGCGCGCGCGCCTCGGGGGGCGGCGCGTCGCGGCCGGCTGCGATCACCTGCGCGCGGCTCAGCCCCGCCGCCTCGCCGTAGAGCAGGTCGGTCTCCAGCCGCGCCTCGTCGAGGCTCTCCGCGGCCCAGGCAGCGACCAGCCCCCGCGCCGCCTCCAGCAGCAGCGCGCCGACGCTCTCCTCGGGGCTGTCGGGGCTGTCGGGGTCAAGCGCCATCGGGCGGTGGTCAGGTCGTCGCGGCCTGCTGCAGGAGGCGGGACTGCTCCTCCATCGCGACGGCGTCGATCAGCGCGTCGATCTCGCCGTCGAGGATGCGCGGGAGGCCGTGCCTGGTGAGCCGCACGCGATGGTCGGTCACGCGGTCGTCGGGGAAGTTGTAGGTGCGGATCTTCTCCGAGCGGTCGCCGCTGCCGACCTGCGACCGGCGTGCGTCGGCGACCTCGGCGTCGGCCTTCGCCCGCTCCAGCTCGTAGAGGCGGGCGCGCAGCACGCTCTCCGCCTTCGCGCGGTTCTTGGCCTGTGAGCGCTCGTCCTGGCAGACGACGACGATGCCGGTCGGCTCGTGGGTGAAGCGCACGGCGGTGGCGACCTTGTTGACGTTCTGCCCGCCCGCGCTCGAGGCGTGGAAGATGTCCGTCCGCACCTCGGACCAGTCGATCTCGACTTCCACCTCGTCGACCTCGGGCAGGACGGCGACGGTGGCCGTCGAGGTGTGGATGCGGCCCTGCGACTCGGTTTCCGGGACGCGCTGCACGCGGTGCACGCCGGACTCGTGCTTCATGCGGCGGTAGGCGTCCTCGCCGGACAGCTCGAAGGTCATCTCGCGGTAGCCGCCGGGCCCGGCCTCCGAGGTGTTGAGCACCTCCAGCCGCCAGCCCTGGCGTTCGGCGTAGCGCTGGTACATGCGGAACAGGTCGGCGGCGAAGAGCGCCGCCTCCTCGCCGCCCGCGCCGGCGCGGATCTCGATGATCGCGTCCTTCTCGTCGGCGGGGTCGCGGGGCAGCAGTGCGAGCTTCAGCTCCTCCTCGAGGTCGGCGAGCAGCGGAGTGAGCCGCTCCTCCTCCTCGCGGGCGAGCTCGCGCTCGTCCTCGTCGCCCGAGCGCAGCAGGTCGCGCGCATCGGCGAGCGCCTCCTCCGTCTCGCGGAAGCGCCGCCCGAGGTCGACGATCGGCTCGAGGCGGGAGCGTTCGCGGGCGAGTTCGGCCATGCGGCGGTGGTCGGACGCCAGCTCCGGGTCGCTAAGGAGCTCCGTCAGCTCCTCGAAGCGCGCCTCGATCTCCGCGATACGTTCGTGCATGGGACTAGGGTAGCAGGGGGCGGGTCCGGGAGCCCGCGCGAGCGCCGGTGCTACGATGTGTGCGGCGAGATGCACGACGTGCAGGGGGCCGCGATGGCGATCACGCTGGCCGAAGAGAAGCGACGGATGAAGCGTCATCCGGGCATCGTCTTCCGCGACGGGGCCGCGGGACGCCGCCCGGCGACGGCGGACGGACCGCAGGTCTGGGTGCTCGCGCGGCTATTCCGGGAACAACCGCTCGACGGCGAGGCAGCCATTGAGGCCGCGGCCTCTGACACAGCCGAGCAGATGGAACTCCCGACTGGCGTCGTGCTGGCGGCCATCCGCTACTACCTCGAGTACCGCGACGAGATCGACGAGTGGCTCCGCGACCTCGATGAGTACTCCGAGCGAGCCAGAGCTGACTGGCTCAGTAAGCAGAAGCTGCCCGCCGGTTGAGGCTGCTCATCGACGAGATGTGGCCTCGGTTCGTTGCTCAGGCCCTGCGCGAGCGTGGGCATGACGTGGTTTCGGTCGCAGAACGCCACGACCTCCGAACCCGGCCTGACGCCGTGATCCTGGCGGCGGCCGTGGCCGAGGGCCGAGTCGTCGTTACCGAGAACGCCAAGGACTTCCGGCCCATGGCCCAGGCGGAGTTGCGAGCCGGCCGCCCGTACCCGGCGTGCATCTTCACGGATGACCAAACCTGGCTCCGCACTCGCTCAGGCGCCCGGGCCGGAGGCCGCCTCGTAACGGCGCTCGACGCTCTGCTGACCTCTGGCGAGGATGTCGAGGGCGAGCTCTGGCTGTCCCCGATCGACTGAGTTCGAGGCGCCGCTAGCGGGAGCCAGGGTCGGCGCTCACCCGAATCAAAGGAGGACTGTCTTGTACTTGACCGCCCGTCAACCGTTCGAGTTGGACCTTCGCTGGCTGCAGGCGCAGGCCTTCCGCTGGTGCGAGGGGACGGACGGCTGGTACTACGGCTTCGTGAAGGGCCACCTGATCAAGGTGCGCAACTGCGATGGCGGGATTGAGTTCCGCAGCAACCCAGCCGAGGAGTCGCTGGCCGCCGATGTCCGAAGCTACTTCCGCCTCGACCAGGACATCGCGCCGGTCCACGACGCGCTGCGCGAGGACGACAAGCTGCGCGGGCTGGTGGAGCAGTACGGTGGCATGAGGATCCTGCGGCCGGATCCGTGGGAGTGCCTGATCGCCTACATCTGCTCCCAGAACAACAAGATCGAGGGCATCACCGCGATCGTGGACAAGCTCGCGAAGCGCTACGGCGAACCCCTGACTCTCGACGGCGTGACACTCCATTCATTCCCATCGCCCGGACGCTTGGCGGCCGCCGGCGAGAGCAAGCTGAAGGGGATGAATCTCGGACTGAGTCGCGCAAGCCGAATCCATGAGGTTGCTCGGCACATTACCGAAGGCGTGCTGGATCTGAACGCGCTAGCCCGTTGGCCACATCCGCTAGCCAGGGGTTTCCTGATGAGTTATCAGGACATCGGTCCGAAGATTGCCGACTGCGTCTGTCTCTTCGCCCTCGACAAGGGAGAGGCATTCCCTGTCGACACCAACATCGGCAAGGGTCTGGAGCGCTACGGGAAGAAATACACACCGGGCGCGGAGAACGCACAGCTCATGCAGTGGGTCCGGGATCACTTCGGCGAACACGCAGGCTACGCGGGCCAACTGCTCTTCCTCGACCAGCTCGAGAAACAAGAGCCTGCGCCAACGCCCTGCTAGCGAGCGCGCACCGCCGCCGCCGCGTCGCCGACCGCGACCTCGAACTGGTCGCCGTCGTCGAGGAGCGGCTTGAGCTGGACGACGCTGCGGGCGGCTTCGTCGTCGCCGACGATGGCGGCGTAGCGTGCGCCCGAGGCGTTCGCGCCTCGGAGCTGCGCGCGCAGCGAGCGGCCGGGGGCGCCCGCGCGCACCGCGAGGCCGGCGGCGCGCAGCGCCTGCGCCAGGCGCAGGGCCGCCGCCGGACCATCCTCGCCGAGCGGGATCGTCGCCACGTCGATGGCATCCGTCGAGGGCGCCTCGACACCGCGCTCGTGCATGTTCAGCAGCGTGCGCTCGATGCCCGTGGCGAAGCCGGTGCCCGGCGTGGGCGGGCCGCCGAGCAGCTCGATCAGCCCGTCGTAGCGTCCGCCCGCGCCCACCGTCGCCTGCCCGCCGAGCTCCGCGCCGTCCTCCGAGGGCGGCTCGAACTCCCAGACCGTGCGCGCGTAGTAGTCCAGCCCGCGCACGATGCGCGGCGCGACCTCGTACGCGACGCCCGCGGCCTCGAGCAGGGAGCGGACCGTGGCGAAGTGCTCGGCGTCCTCGGCGGAGAGGTGGTCGAGGATGCTTGGCGCCTCGCGCACGGCCGGGAGGGAGGCGTCCTCCTTCGAGTCGAGGATGCGCAGGGGGTTCGTTTCGAAGCGCCGCTGCGAGTCGTGCGAGAGCGTGTCGAGGTGCGGGCGCAGGTGCTCGCGCAGCCGCTCGACGTAGGCGCGGCGCGTCCCGGCCGTGCCGATCGAGTTGATGCGCAGCACGAGGTCATCGAGCCCGAGCTCGCGGAAGATCGTGTGCTGCAGTTCGATTACCTCGGCGTCGGCCGCCGGGGATGGGTCGCCGATGCACTCCGCGCCGAGCTGCCAGAGCTGGCGGTAGCGGCCGGCCTGCGGGCGGTCGTAGCGGAACATCGGGCCGAAGTAGTAGAGGCGCACGGGCTGCGGACGGCTCGCCATGCCGTGTTCCAGGTAGGCGCGGCAGACCGAGGCGGTGCCCTCGGGACGCAGCGCCAGCTCGCCGCCACCACGGTCCTCGAAGACGTACATCTCCTTGGAGACGATGTCGCTCTCGTCGCCCGATGTGCGGGAGAAGACGCGGGCGTCCTCGACGATCGGCGTGGCGATCAGCGAGTAGCCGAAGAGGCCGGCGACGCGCTCCGTCGTGTCGCGGACGAAGCGCCACGAGGCCTCGTCCTCGGGCAGAAGGTCGCTCATGCCTCGAGGCGCCTGCAGATCCGCCATCGTCTCCTCCGAGGCCGCCTCGCCGCCCCTCCAGCCTACGGCCTCGCCGCCGCTGGCGCAGTGCGCACGGGCTCCGTCGGAGCCGCCCAGCGTTGCGGCGATGGCGCGCACGGCATACGCTCAACGCACATGACCAGCGACGCTCCGGGCAAGCAACGCGTCGCATCCCGCGGCCGGCAGGCCGGGCGCCAGGACGGCTCGGCCGAGCTGTTCGGCGCGCTCCGCGACTATCTCCCCGAGGATCGCGTCGAGGCCGCCATCGAGGCCTACGCCTTCGCCGCCGAGTGCCACGAGGGCCAGACCCGCAAGTCCGGCGACCCCTACATCGTGCACCCCGTCTCCGTCGCCCGGCACGTCGCGGGGCTGCACATGGACGTGCACACGATCCAGGCGGCGCTGCTGCACGACGTGATCGAGGACTGCGACGTGAGCGCCCGCGAGCTGGGCCAGCGCTTCGGCGCCGAGGTCGTGAGCATGGTCGAGGGCGCGACGAAGATCGAGCACCTGCCCTCGGCGGGCGTCGCGCTGGGCGCGCGCAAGAGCGCCGAGGACGCCGAGACCCTGCGCAAGATGCTGGTCGCGATGGCCGAGGACGTGCGCGTCGTCATCGTCAAGATCGCCGACCGGCTGCACAACATGCAGACGATCCAGTTCCTGGACACCGAGCGTCAGCAAGCGATCGCGCGCGAGACGATGGACATCTACGCTCCGCTCGCGAGCCGGCTCGGCATCTGGCAGATGAAGTGGCAGCTCGAGGACCTCGCCTTCCGCGTGCTCGAGCCCGAGCACTACCGCCGCGTCGCCACCACGCTCGCCTCTCGCCGCACGGAGCGCGAGCGCTTCCTGCGCCGCGTCGAGCGCGGGCTGCGAGAATCCCTCGAGGAGGCGGGCATCGAGGCCGACGTGACGGGGCGCGTCAAGCACCTCTACTCGATCCACGAGAAAATGCAGCGCTACGCGGCCGAAGGAAAGTCCTTCGACCAGATCCATGACCTGCTGGCGGTGCGCGTGATCGTCAACTCGGTCGCCGAGTGCTACCACGCGCTCGGCGTCGTGCACCAGACCTGGCACCCGATCCCGAACAGCTTCGATGACTACATCGGCAACCCCAAGGAGTCGATGTACCAGTCGCTGCACACCAGCGTGCTCGGGCCGGGCGCGCGCCCCTTCGAGGTGCAGATCCGCACGGGCGAGATGCACGAGGTCGCCGAGTACGGCGTCGCCGCGCACTGGCGCTACAAGGAGAACCCGAGCGCGCGCGACCGCCAATACGAGGAGCGGATGGCCTGGCTGCGCCACCTGATCGAGTGGCAGCAGGAGGCCTCCGGCACCGAGGACTTCCTCGACTCGGTGAAGACGGACGTCTTCCGTGACCAGGTCTTCGTCTTTACCCCTCGCGGCGATGTGCGCGTGCTCCCCGCGGGCTCAACGCCGATCGACTTCGCCTATCGCATCCACACCGACCTCGGGCACCACTGCACGGGCGCGAGGGTCAACGGGCGGCTGGTGGCGCTGGGCACGAAGCTGCGCAACGGCGACGTGATCGAGATCGTGCGCGGGCGGCGTGACGGCGGACCCTCGCGCGACTGGCTCAACCCGGAGCTCGGCTACCTCGGGTCGAGCCACGCGCGGCAGAAGGTGCGGCAGTGGTTCCGGCGGCAGAAGCGGGGCGAGAACGTCGCCAAGGGCCGCGAGCTGCTGGAGCGCGAACGCAGGCGCATGGGCATCGAGGAGGTGTCCGACGACCTCCACCGCGAGTTCCACTACGAGTCCTTCGAGGACATGCTCGCGGCTATCGGCTACGGCGACGTCTCGTTGCAGGCGCTCGGCCAGAAGCTCGCCGACCGCCTGCCCGACCAGCCCGAGATCACCACGCGCGCGCCCTCGGTACGGCGCGGGCCGCCGAACGTGCGCGTGCTGGGCTCGGCGGGGCTGCACGTCACGCTCGCCCGCTGCTGCAGTCCGCTGCCGGGCGACGACATCATCGGTTACATCACGCGTTCCCGAGGCGTCACGGTGCACCGGCGCGACTGCCACAACACGCGCAACGGCGCCGAGCCGCAGCGCTTCGTCGAGTGCGACTGGGGCCGCGAGGGCGAGCTCTACGCCGCCGCCGTCGAGGTCCACGCCTGGGATCGCGTCGGGCTGCTGCGGGACATCAGCACGCTCGTCGCCGCCGAGCGCGTGAACATGGTCGCCGTGCGCACGGAGCACGAGGACCGCATGACGACGATCCACCTCACCCTCGAAACGGAGGGCCGGGCGCAGGTCTCGCGCCTGATGAGCCGCCTGGACAGCGTGCGCGGCGTCGTCTCGGTGGCCCGCTCCGAGGGCTGAGCCAGCCGCCATCCCGACACGGGCTTGCCATGATGCGAACGGGTGTGCTACAACCCGTTCATGGCACTCGCAAAGGTTCGAAGCGGCGCGGTAGTGGGCATCGACGGGATTCCCGTCGACGTCGAGGTGGACATCGGGAGCGGCTTGCCCGCCTTCCAGATCGTGGGGTTGCCGGACACGGCAGTGCAGGAGGCGAAGGAGCGGGTACGCGCGGCGATCCGTAACGCGGGCTTCGAGTTCCCGCTGCGCCGCATCACCGTCAACCTCGCTCCCGCCGACGTGCGCAAGCAGGGCCCGCTCTACGACCTCCCGATCGCCGTCGCCATCCTCGTCGCCTCGCACCAGGTGCCCGACCGCTTCGAGGAGATGGCCCTGCTCGGTGAGCTTTCGCTCGATGGGCGCCTGCGTCACGTCAACGGCGTCCTCCCGCTCGTCTCGATGTGCGCCGATCAGGGCATCGGCACGGCCGTGGTGCCGCCCGACGACGTCGCCGAGGCGCGCCTCGCCGAGCTGGTGGACGTGCGCGGCCTCACCACCCTCGCGGACGTAGGCGCCGAGCCGGACGGCTGGACCTGCGAGGACGGCGGCGAGGAGCCGGACGAGCTGCCCGGCCCAGCCTTCGACCTCGCGGCGGTGCATGGGCAGGAGCACGTCAAGCGCGCGCTCGAGGTGGCCGCCGCGGGCGGGCACAACGTGATGCTGCAGGGCCCTCCCGGCTCCGGGAAGACGCTGCTGGCGCGCTGCGTGCCCGGCCTGCTGCCGGAGCTGACGCCGGCCGAGGCGCTCGAGGTCACGAAGGTCTACTCGGTTGCCGGGATGATGGGCCGCGATCGCCCGTTCATCCGCCAGCGGCCTTTCCGCGCGCCGCATCACACCATCTCGCACGCCGGCCTCGTCGGCGGCGGGAGTGTGATCCGGCCGGGCGAGATCTCGCTGGCGCACCGCGGCGTGCTCTTCCTCGACGAGTTCCCGGAGTACCCCGGGAGCGCCCTCGAGGCGCTGCGCGAACCGCTCGAGGCCGGCTCGGTCACCATCTCGCGCGTGCGCGGCTCCGTCAGCTTCCCCGCGCGCATCCTGCTCGTTGCGGCGATGAACCCCTGCCCCTGCGGCTACTACGGCGACAGCCGCCGCTCATGTGCCTGTCCGGAGGCGACCGTCTCGCGCTACCAGCGACGCGTCTCGGGACCGCTGCTCGACCGCTTCGATCTCTTCGTCGACGTGCCGCGCGTCGAGTACGACGACCTGACGAGCGCCCCTTCCGGCGAGACGAGTGCCGAGGTCCGCGAGCGCGTGCAGGCGGCTCGCGAGTTGCAGCGCGAGCGTCTCAAGGAGGCCGGGATCGCCTCGGGAGTGGCGCTCACGAACGCCGAGATGGGGCCGCAGGAGGTCAGGCGCCTCTGCCAGCAGCGCCTCGAGGCGGGCGCGGAGCCGTTGCTCGCGGCGGCGATGGAGCAGATCGGCCTCTCCGCGCGCGCCTTCCATCGCGTGCTCCGCGTGGCCCGCACGATCGCCGACCTCGCGGGCGCCGACGAGATATCGTCCGCACACCTCGCCGAGGCGATCCAGTACCGGCGCAAGGGCCGCGAGTAGGCGATACTGCCCCCATGGCGCTGCAACCCTTCCGCATCGACTTCGGCGAGGACGCGATCGCGGACCTCCACCGGCGCATCGACGCGACGCGCTGGCCCTCGATCCCCTTCGCCACCGGCTGGGACGCCGGCACCGACGACGGCGTGCTGCGCGACCTCGTGCGCTACTGGCGCGGCGAGTTCGACTGGTTCCAGGTGCAGGACTCGCTCAACCGCTTCAGCCACCTGCGAGGGCCTGTCGGCGGCGGCGAGGCGCTGCACTGCGTCGTGCTCGGCGCGGGCGAGGGGCGGACGCCGCTGCTGCTGCTGCACGGCTGGCCGGGCTCGTTCATCGAGTTGCTGCCCGCCGCCGAGCTGCTCGCGCGGGGCGTCGGCGACGCGCCGGCCTTCGAGGTCGTCGTCCCCTCGTTGCCGGGCTACGGGTTCTCCGAGGCGCCTCGGCAGCCCGGGATGCACCCGGGGCGCATCGCGGAGCGGATGCACGCGCTGATGGCGGAGCTGGGGCACGAGCGCTACGGGGTGCAGGGCGGCGATTGGGGCTCGATCGTCGGCGCGCGGCTGGCCCACCAGCAGCCGGAGGCCGTGCTCGGGCTGCACCTCAACTTCCCGGCAGGCATCGTGCAGCGCCGGCCCGGCGAGGAGTTGTCCGACGAGGAAGCCGCGTGGCGCGAGCAGATGGCGCAGTGGCGCGAGCTCGAGGGCGCCTACGGGCAGATCCAGGGCACGAAGCCGCAGACGCTCGCCTACTCGCTCAACGACTCGCCGGTCGGGCTGCTCGCCTGGATCCTCGAGAAGTTCGAGGCGTGGAGCGAGCCGGGCGAGCTGTGGGAGACCTTCGACCGCGACGCGGTGCTCGCCAACGTCACGCTCTACTGGCTCACCGGCACGGCGCTTTCGGCGGCGCGCACCTACTACGAGAGCCGTCGCGAGTCGCCGCCCTTCCGCGCCTCGTCCCCACCGCCCGCGCCGATGGCCTTCGCGCGCTTCCGCGGCGAGCCGTGGACTGCGCCCCGCCCGCTCGTCGAGCGATCGTTCAACCTCGTGCGCTGGAGCGAGCCGGAGCACGGAGGGCACTTCGCGGCAATGGAGCAGCCGCAACTGTTCGCGGAGGACGTAGCCACGTTCTTCGCGCAGGTCGTCGCCGGCGAGGCGTAGCGCGAGGCCCGCGGCGGGCGGCCGCGTGGCTTGCCGAGGGCGAAGCGCGCTCCCTACACTGATCGGCGCGCCCTCGTAGCTCAGGGGATAGAGCACCGGCCTCCGGAGCCGGGTGCGCAGGTTCGAATCCTGCCGAGGGTGCCAGAACTAAACATAAACGGGCATGGTGAGCCGTCGAGGGTGGACGAATGAGCACTGGCTTGAGGTTCGTGCTGGTCGTGTGCTGCGCCGCGCTGGTGTCGGGCGCGCTGGTGGGCTGCACGTCCGATCCTGAGCCGGCCCCAGCTCCGACGCCAACGGCCACGGCCGCGCCCGTTGCGGCGACTCCCGAGGCCACGGCCACGCCTGCCCCACCGACACGCACGCCGACTCCGGTCGCGACTCCCACGCCAACCCCGGAGCCCACGGCGACGCCCACTCCGACGCCGGAGCCCACGGCCACCCCCGTGCCCGTCGACACGGCGCTCGACGCTGCGCTGCCCTTCGATCCCGCAGTGGTCCGCGGAACGCTCAGCAACGGGCTGGCCTACTACATCAGGCAGAACGAGGAGCCACGCGACCGGGCGCAGCTGTGGCTGGTCGTGAAGGCCGGCTCCGTCCTCGAGGAAGAGGCGCAGCGCGGGCTGGCCCACTTCGTGGAGCACATGGCATTCAACGGCACGGAACGCTTCGCCAAGCACGAGATCATCGAGTACCTCGAGTCGATCGGCAGCACGTTCGGGCCCGACGTGAACGCCCAGACCGGCTTCGACTCCACGCTCTACTTCCTGGAGATCCCGACCGACGACCCCGAGATCCTCGAGACCGCGTTCGAGATCCTGAGCGACTGGGCCTACGCGATCACCCTCTCGCCCGAGGAGGTCGAACTGGAACGCGGGGTGATCCTCGAGGAGTGGCGCCTCTTCCAGGGTTTCTCCTCGCGCTTCCAGACGAGCCTGCTCCCCCTGCTCTTCGGATCCTCGCGCTACGCCGATCGGGCACCGATCGGCCTGACCGAGGTGATCGAGAACGCGCCCGTGGAGCAGCTGCGGGCCTACTACGAGCGCTGGTACCGGCCCAACCTGATGGCCGTCGTCGCCGTGGGCGACTTCGATACGGCGCTGATCGAGGGCAAGGTTCGCCAGTACTTCGCACCGGCGCCCGAGGGCGAGGCGATGCAGCCGCGCGCCGCCGTCGCGCCGCCCACCGAGCGGCCGACCTTCGGCATCCCCGACCACGACGCTCCGCGGGTCAGCGTCTTCACCGATCCCGAGGCGCCGGTAACGCAGGTCACCCTGGTCCGCAGGGTGCTTCCCGAAACCGGCCAGGACGTGGCCGCTCTGCGGCGGGTCGTGGTGGAAGAGCTCGCCTTCATGATGCTCAACGCGCGGCTGTTCGAGCGGGGCCAGTCCCCCGATCCCCCGTACCTGTTGTCGGCCACCGGGCGCTCCCCGTACGTGGAACCGACGGACATCCTCACCTTCGCCGTCCTGGTGGAACAGGACGGCGTCGAGTCCGGGTTCGTGGCCTTACTCGAGGAGCTCCAGCGCGTTCGCCAGCACGGCTTCACCAACGCCGAGCTCGAGCGCGAGAAGTCCAACCTGCTGCGATCGATCGAGAGCGTGTACCTGCAGCGCGAACAGCAGCCCTCGGCGGGGCTGGCCTTCGAGTACACGGATCACTTCCTCAGCGGCACGCCGGCCCCCGGCATCGAGGCCGAGTGGCAGCTCTACCAGGCGCTGCTGCCGGAGATCTCGCTGGCGGACGTCGATCAGCAAGGGGCGTCGTGGACGGCGCCCGGGAACACCGTCCTCCTCGTCCTGGGCCCCGAGGCGATCGACCCGAGCGGGGGCGATGAGCTGGCCGCCGTGCTCGAGGCCCAGCTCGCCGGGGCGGACGCGCTGGTGGTCGAGCCGTACGCCGAGACCTTCGACGACGTCCCTCTGCTGGCCATGATTCCGACGCCGGGCAGCATCGTCGAGGAGGAGGAGATCGAGTCCATCGAGGCCGTCCGCTGGACGCTCTCGAACGGGGTGACGGTCATCGCCAAGCAGACCGACTTCCGCAGCGACGAGGTGCAGTTCACCGCCTTCAGTCCCGGGGGATCCTCGCTGGTCGCCGACGCCGACCACGTCTCGGCGCAGTATGCGTCCGCGCTGGCGTCCGGCAGCGGCGTCGGTCTGCACGACAGCGTCGCCCTCGACAGGCTGCTCGCGGGCAAGCGGGTATCCGTCTCGCCCTACATCAGCGAGCTGTTCGAGGGCCTGAGCGGCAGCGCCTCGCCCGAGGACCTCGAGACCCTGTTCCAACTGATCACGCTCTACGTCACCGAGCCGCGGCTCGATCCGGACTACTTCTCGACGTACGAGGCGCGGCTGCGCAGCGCCGCCGAGGTGCGCCCGACCCAGCCGGACGCGGTGCTCTTCGACAGGGTGAACACCCTGCTTGCCCAGGAGCACCTGCGGCGCCGGCCGCTGAGCCTCGAGCTGATCGAGGAGTTGAGCCTCGATCGGGCGCATGCCGTGTACCTCGACAGGTTCTCCGACCTCGGCGACGCGACCTTCGTGTTCGTCGGGGCCTTCGAGTGGGATGCCCTCCGCTCGTTGGCCGCGACCTACCTCGCCAACCTGCCCACCGCCGGGCGCGCCGAGCAGTGGCGGGACGTCGACGTCGACCCGCCGCCCGGCATCGCGGACGAGGTCGTGCGCAGCGGGATCGAGCCGCGCAGCAACACCGTGTGGGTGTTCGCCGGGGATGCGGAGTGGAGCGGCCGGGAGGTGCTCGCGCTCGATGTAGCGGGCGAGATGCTCCAGACCCGTCTGCGCGAGCGGGTCCGCGAACAGCTGGGCGGCACCTACAGCATTGGCGTGCAAACCATCGCCAGGCGCTTGCCGGATCAAGAGTATCTGCTCGCCATCATCTTCGGCAGCGATCCCGCCCGCGTGGAGGAGCTCGTGGCTGAGGTGACGGTCGAGCTCGACTGGATACGCGGCGGGGGTGAGCAGCAGTACCTCGACACGGTCAAGGAGCAGCTGCGCAGCTCCCGGGAGGAGCAGCTGCGCGAGAACGGATTCTGGCTGGGCCAGATCCAGGGCGCGACGCAGCGCGGCGAATCGCTCGCGGAGATCAACCGCTTCGATGAGTGGCTGGACGCGATCACCCTCGAGGACGTCGCCGCCGCGGCCCGGCTCTCCCTGCCGGAGGACCGCTACGTACGCGTCGTGCTGTTCCCGGAGGAGGAGTGATCCTCCGACACCGGGGGTTCGTAGTAGAGTCACCGGGACTCGGCGAGGGCGGGAGGCGCGGGTGAGCAGCGATCGCCGCAGGCAGCGACGGCGTCAGCGCCAGCGCCAGCGTCGCAGCCAGTTGCGCGGCTACGATCCCGCCGGCCCGGTGGAGTTCCCCGGCATCTTCGGCTGGCTGCAGCGTCGCCAGCGCGTGCTCTTCGCGGTCGGCATCATGGTGCTGATCGTCAGCCTCGGCGGCGTCTTCATCACCACGCAGTTCGGCAACACGACGCCCGACCCGGAGCCGACCCCAACCGAGGCGGCTGCCGCAACCGAGACGGCCGAGCCGACGCCGGAGCCGACGCCCACGCCCGACGCCGACGGCGTCCTCCGCAGCTACAGCGAGCCCCCGGAGATGCAGATCGACCCGGCAAACCGCTACGAGGCGCTGATCCGCACGGAGCGCGGCGACATCCTGGTGGAGCTGCTCCCGCAGGAGGCGCCGGGCTACGTCAACAACTTCGTCTTCCTCGCGCGCAACCGCTTCTACGAGGGCCTCACCTTCCACCGCGTCATCGCCGGCTTCGTCGCGCAGGGCGGCGACCCCACGGGCGGCGGCGCGGGCGGCCCCGGCTACAGCCTCGCGGAGGAGACGAACGAGCTGCCGTTCGAGGCAGGTGTCCTCTCGATGGCGAAGTCCAACACGGTGAGCGGCTCGCAGTTCTTCATCACGCTGGAGCCGACACCCTTCCTGGAGCCGGACTTCACCGTCTTCGGCCGCGTGATCGAGGGCCTCGATGTGGCGCGCTCGCTGACGGCGCGCGAGCCCGGTCCCGGCGCCCCGCCCGCCGATCGCATCCTCAGCATCGAGATCAGGGAGACGCCGGGCGGAGGCGAGTAGCGTGGCCCGCCGCTACGAGGAGCCGCTCCCGATGGGGCTGGCCGAGGACGACCCCTGCCTCGCCATGCTCGAGACCGCCCACGGGCCGATCACCATCCGCCTGCGGCCGGACCTCGCTCCGCAGTCGGTGAACTCGTTCGTCTTCCTCGCCCGCGAAGGCTTCTACGACGGCACGACGTTCCATCGCGTGGTACCGGGGTTCATCGCGCAGGGCGGCGACCCGACGGGGCGCGGCCACGGCGGGCCCGGCTACCGCCTGCGCGACGAGCTCTCCGACGAGCCGTTCGCGGCTGGCGCGGTGGGCCTCGCCAACTCCGGGCCCGACAGCAACGGCTCGCAGTTCTTCATCGCGCTCGACGATGCGCTGCACCTCACGGCGCGCTTCACCTGCATTGGAAGCGTCGAGGACGGCCTCGAGGCGGCGCGGGCGCTCACGCCCCGCGACCCCGCGGCGGGCGGTGAGCTGCCGCCCGGGGATGCGCTGCACTCCGTGCGGATTATCGAGGCGCCCGAGCCGGGATCGCGCGAGGACGGCTAGGCCCGGCCTCCGCGCTGCTCTCGCGGCTAGCCGTGCGAGTGGCCGTGCGCGTGACCGGGGGAGGGCTGGTAGTAGGGGTTGCGGCCGGCCGCGTGGTCCGTGGCGTCCATGATCTCTTCGATCTCGGGCGCGGTCTCCTTGATCATGCCCTCGATGCCCTCGCGCAGGGTCACGTTCGCCATCCCGCAGCCCTGGCAACCGCCGCCCATGCGGATGAAGGCCACGCTGTCCTCGACGCCGAGCAGGTCGACGGCGCCTCCATGGGCGGCGATCGCCGGGTTGACCTGCTCGTCGAACAGCACCTGGATGCGCTCGGCCAGCGGGTCGCGCCAGCGCGGGTTGGGGTTGTCGAACTCGAAGCCGTTGACGCCCTCGCCCTTGTAGGCCCAGTGCACGGCCAGCCCGTCGAGGTAGTCCGCGTGGTCGCTGTCGACGAACAGCGCTAGCCCGTCGAAGTCCAGCTCGAAGTCGTCCTCCGGCTCGCGGCCCGCATCGACCATCGTGAGCAGATGCTCGAGGCCGTCCTTGCTGCGCCGCGCGATCTGCAGGCGGATGCCCGTAACGGGAGGTTCTCCCGCGGAATCGATCAGGTGCAGGAGGCGGGCGATCGCCTCGTCCGTCATTGCGATCTCCGGGCCGTACTCGTCGCTGTCGGTGTCGAGTTGGAATTCGGTCGTCACGATTGCTCCTCCGCTGTCGCTTAAGCCTAGCGGATTCGTCTAGGGGGCGCTGCCGGTGAGCGGCGCATAGGCCCGCAGCGGGGGCCCGTGCTACGCTCGCACTCCCCGTGCGTCATCGTCCGGGAGCGGCGCCGCCGAGGCGCAGGCCGCACCGGCACGCGCGAATGGACGGCCATGAGCGTCGCGCCCAGCCCCGCACCCGAGACCCCTCGCGGCGAGCGTGCCGGCGCCGGCGGTGGGCGAGGACCGCGGCTTCCCTTCGGGAGGCGTGCGGGCGAGTTGCGCACCTTCGAGTCGCTGGGCGACCGCAACTTCCGCTGGTTCTTCATCTCGACACTGGGCCAGTTCGGCGGCATCCAGACACAGATGCTGGCGATGGGCTTCATCGTCTACGAGCTGACGGGGTCGCCGGGCCGGCTCGGGCTCGTCGCGCTCGTCAACGCGATCCCCTCGCTCGCCTTCTCGCTCTACGGGGGCATGCTGGCGGACCGCGTGCCCAGGCGGCTCGTGCTGCAGGTGGGGCAGGCCTTCCAGGCGCTGCTAGCGGGCCTGGTCGCGGCGCTGCTGTTCCTCGGCGTGCTGCGCTACGAGCACCTGGTTGCGATTGTCTTCTTCCAGGGCGCCGGGATGGCGCTGATGATGCCCGCGAGGCAGGCGATGATCCCGGAGATCGCGGGCGAGGAACGGCTGATGAACGCCATCTCGCTCGGCGCCGCCGGGATGACCACGATGCGCCTGATCGCCCCCGCGATCGGCGGCGCGCTGCTCGTGATCGCCAGCAGCGCCTGGCTCTACAGCGCGGTCGTCGTCTACTACCTCGTGGCGATCGGCGCGATCGTCCCGATCCGCCTCGCGAGCGTGAGTACGCCCGCTGCCACGGCCGCGCGCGATGCACAGGGCTGGGCGGGCGTACGCGACGGCATCCGCTACACGATGCAGCAGCCGGCGATCCTGCAGGTGCTGGCCGTCAACCTGCTGATCGTCTGCGCCTCGATGCCGTGGATGTTCCTGCTGCCCGGCTGGGTGGAGGACGTGCTCGGCCTCGGTGGCTTCCACCTCGGGTTGCTGCTCAGCGTGATGGGCGTCGGCTCGCTCTTCGGCTCGCTCGTGATCGCCTCGCTGCCGCCGCGGCGCCGCGGGCTGCTCTACCTGCTGAGCGCCGTGCTGCTGGCGGGTGGGGTGCTGGCGTTCGCGGTCTTCGAGGCGTTCCTGGTGGCCGCGCTGCTGACCGCCGTGATCGGAGTTGCGCACGCCGGGCGGATGTCGCTCAGCACGGTCCTGATCCAGACCTACGTCGCCGCCGAGTACCGCGGCCGCGTGCTCTCGATCTACATGATGGAGTTCGGGCTCGTCGCCCTCGGCGTCTTCGCCGTCGGCGCGATCGCCGAGGTGGTCGGCCTCCAGCTCGCGATCGGCGGCTCGGCGGCCTTCCTGCTCGTCGTCGCGCTCGTCCTCTTTCCCGCCTTCGCAACGCTGCGCCGCCTTCAGTAGGGGAGGCGCCGCGGGCAGCCGCCGCCCGCCTGCCGCATGCGCTACAGTGCCCGCGCGACTGCGCCCGGCGAGCGGCGCGAGGAGGTCCCGATGGCGAACATACCCGCGAGTTGCCGCGCCGCGCTGCTCGTCGGCCACGAGCAGCCGATGGACGTCGCCGAGGTGCCGATCCCGCAGGAGCTGGAGCGGGGCGCGCTGCTGGTGCGCAACACCGCCGCGACGATCTGCGCCAGCGATGTGCACCTCTGGGAGGGCGAGTCGGGCTCCTCGAGCGACCTCTTCCCGCGCATCCTCGGCCACGAGATGACGGGCCGCGTCGTGCAGATCGGCGAGGGCGCCGAGCGTGACTCGCTCGGCGAGCCGCTGCGCGTCGGCGACCGCATCATCTGGACGCACGGCTTCTGCGGGCAGTGCGTGAACTGCGTGATCGAGCACGAGCAGACGCTCTGCGACGACCGCCGCGGCTACATGCGCGACCTCGCCACCGAGTACCCATACCTGACGGGCGGCTTTGCCGAGTACGGCTACGTCTACCCCAGCTCCGGGCGCGTCAAGGTGCCCGACATCGTCCCCGACGAGCTCGCCTCGGCCGCCGCCTGCGCGCTGCGCACCGTGGTGCACGGCTTCGACCGCCTCGGACGGCTCGACGACCGCCACGCGCTGGTGATTCAGGGCTCCGGGCCGCTCGGCCTGTTCTCCACAGCCGTGGCCGCGCGCAGCGGACCCTCGAAGATCATCGTGATCGGCGGACCGGCCGCGCGCCTCGAGGTCGCGCGCCGTTGGGGCGCGACGCACACGATCGACATCGCCGACGTGCCCGACGCCGCCGACCGCGAGGCGCAGGTGCGCGAGTGGACGGACGGACGCGGCCCCGACGTGGTGATCGAGGTCTCCGGCGCGCTCTCCGCCTTCCCCGAGGGCTTCTCGATGATCCGCCGCGGCGGCCGCTACCTGATCATCGGCCAGCTCCACAACGAGGACGTCCCGATCAAGCCGGGCGAGGTGACGCGCAAGCACGTGCAGATCATCGGCTCGATCTCGGCGAGCGTGGCGCACTACCACCGCGCGCTGCAGTTCATCGCCCACAACTGGGAGCGCTTCACCTGGATGGACATGATCTCCAACCGCTACCAGATCGAAGAGATCAACGAGGCGATGGTGCGCATGCAGCGCTGGGAGGAGATCAAGCCCGCGATCATCTTCGGAGACTCGCGATGAGCGCCGCCTCGCCCCCGATCGGCATCGTCGCCTCCGCCGCCGTGGCGGGTGACGCCCTCGCCCAGATCGAGGAGGCCGAGCGCCTGGGGATTCCGGCCGCCTGGATGACGACGGGCGGCACGAGGGCGGACGCGCTGACGATCTTCGGCGCGGCGCTCGCGAGGACAGAGCGCATCATCCTCGGAAGCTGCATCGTGCCCACCTGGCCGCGACACCCGGTGCTGCTGGCGCAGCAGACGAGGGCGCTGGAGGAGATCGCGCCGGGCCGCTTCCGGCTCGGCATCGGCCCCGGCCACGAGCCGGGGATGGTGCACACCTTCGGCGTCGAGTGGCGCACGCCGCTCACCCACCTGCGCGAGTACCTGCACGTGCTGACCACGCTGCTGCACGAGGGCGAGGTGGAGTTCGAGGGTAGCCACGTCACCGCACGCGGCCGCCTCGACGAGCCGCTGCAGACGCCCGTGATGGCGTCGGCGCTGCAACTGCGCTCGTACCGGCTCTGCGGCGAGCTGGCGGACGGGGCGATCTCCTGGAACTCGCCGGCCGCCTACCTGCTGGAGCGGGCGCTGCCCGCGCTGCGGGAGGGCGCCGCCGAGGCCGGGCGCGAGCCGCCGCCGCTCATCGCGCACGTCCCCGTCTGCGTAAGCGAGGGTCGCGAGACGGTCCTGGCGGCCGGCCGAACGCAACTGGGCCGCTCGGCGCAGCTCCCGTTCTACGCGGGCATGCTCGCCGCCGCCGGCTACCCCGACGCCGCCTCGAACATCGAGGAGGCGCTGGTCGACGCGCTGATCGTGTCGGGCAGCGAGCAACAGGTCGCCGACCGGCTGGCCGAGCTGGCCGGCACGGGCCTCGGCGAGCTGCTCGTGCTGCCGATCGGGCCGGGCGATCCGCGCCCCTGGATCAAGCGCGGCTTCACGGCCGCGGCGCGGGCGGTCGATCAGCTCCGCGCGGCGTAGGCCTCAGCGGGCTCCGCCTGTAGTACGTTACGGCCATCGAGCGTTCCCGCACCTGCGGAGGAGGAGAGCATGCCCAGGTACCTGGCCAGAGCGTCGTACAGCATCGAGGGAGTCGGCGGCCTCCTGGAGGAGGGCGGGACATCGCGCCGCGATGCGCTCAGTGCCGCGATCGCCTCGGTCGGAGGCACGGTGGAGGCGTTCTACTACGCCTTCGGTGACGACGACCTCGTCATCATCATGGACGTCCCGGACCAGGCCTCCGCGGCCGCGCTCGGCCTCACCATCGGCGGCGCCGGAGCGATCAGCTGGAGCACCACGGTGCTGCTGACTCCCGAGGAGATCGACGAGGCCGTCGCGAAGTCCGTCGAGTACCGCCCGCCCGGCTCCTAGGTCGGCGGCGGCCCGGCGCGGCCGCTGCCGCAGCGTCCGCGCGAGCCTCGAAGCCGGGGAGCGCACCCCCGGCCGGCACACCTTGCCAGCGGCGCGGCCTATGTCGACTCGCTGCGATATACTCGGCGCCGCCGACACGCCCAACGCGGGGGAGGGAATCGCTATGGCCACCGACTACGCCGAGATCGGGAAGGACGTTTCCGCGCTCAAGGCCCCGCCGAACCTCGCGGACTACGCCGACCTGCGGGCCTCGTGGGACTGGGACGAGATCTGGAACGAGCTTGACACCCCGGACGGTCTCGTCAACCAGGGCCACGAGTGCATCGACCGTCACGCCATGGGCGAGCGCGCGAACAAGCTCGCGATGATCTGGCAGAGCCAGAACCTCGATGTCGAGGAGTACACCTTCGCCGACCTCAAGCGGGAGACCGACCGCGCCGCCAACGCGCTGCGCAGCGTGGGTATCGAGAAGGGCGACCGCGTCTTTTTCCTCAGCGACCGCATCCCGGAGCTCTACTTCGCGTTCTTCGGCGCGCTCAAGCTGGGCGCGCTCGCGGCGCCGCTCTTCTCCGCATTCGGCCCCGAGCCGATTGCCGAGCGTGTCGGGCGCGCCGACGGCAAGGCGATGGTCACCACCCCGAAGCTGCTCTCCAAGGTGGACGCGATCCGCGACGACCTGCCCAGCCTCGACACCGTGATCATCATGGACGGCCGCGAGGAGCACGAGCTCGCCGACCGCGACATCTCCTGGAGCGCGCTCATCGCCGACGCCACGGACGAGTTCGAGATCGAGAAGACCGGCAACGAGGACTGGTCGGTCATGCACTTCACGAGCGGCACGACCGGGCTGCCCAAGGGCGCCGCGCACGTGCACAACACCGTGGTCAGCCACTACGCGACCGGCAAGTACGTGATGGACTTCCAGGAGGAGGACGTCTACTGGTGCACCGCCGACCCCGGCTGGGTGACGGGCACCTCGTACGGGATGTTCGCTCCGTGGAGCAACGGCGTGACGCAGGTCATCGATGAGGGCGGCTTCGGCGCCCGCCGCTGGTACGAGACGATCCGGCGCTTCAACGTCACCGTCTGGTACACCGCGCCGACGGCGATCCGGCTGCTCATGCGCTCCGGCGCCGACACCGCACGCGAGTACGACCTCAGCTCGCTGCGCTACGTCATGTCCGTCGGCGAGCCGCTCAACCCCGAGGGCGTCGTCTGGGGCCTCGACGCCTTCGACCTGCCGATCCACGACAACTGGTGGCAGACCGAAACCGGCGCGATCATGATCGCCAACTACCCCTCGATGCCGATCCGGCCGGGCTCGATGGGCCGCCCCTTCCCGGGCATCCACGCCGCGATCATCGACGACGAGGGCAACGAGATCGAAGAGCCGATGGCGGAGGGCCAGCTCGCCGTCCGCCCCGGCTGGCCCTCGATGTTCCGCACCTACTGGAACGACCAGGAGCGCTACGACTCGCGCTTCCAGATGGGCTGGTATCTGACCGGCGACAAGGCGAAGCGCGATGCCGACGGCTACTTCTGGTTCGTCGGGCGCGACGACGACGTGATCAACACGGCCGGTCACCTCGTCAGCCCGTTCGAGGTGGAGAGCGCCCTGATCGAGCACGAGGCGGTCGCCGAGGCGGGCGTCATCGGCAAGCCGGACGACCTTGCGATGGAGGTGGTGAAGGCGTTCGTCACGCTCAACGAGGGACGCGAGGAGACGCCGGAGCTGATGCGCGACCTGAACCGGCACTGCCGCACGCGCCTCGGCCCCGCGGTCGCGCCGCGCGAGATCCAGGTGATCGAGGTGCTGCCCAAGACGCGGTCCGGCAAGATCATGCGGCGCCTGCTCAAGGCCCGCGAGCTCGGACTGCCGGAGGGCGACACCTCCACGCTCGAGGACGACTAGCCAGCTCCGCCGGCCGGATGCGCGCCGCGCCCCCGGAGGGCACCCGCAGCGCGCCCCGGCTGCGACGGAGCGAACGCGGAAGGCGGCGAGATGACATCGGCCGACGAGATCCAGGTCCACCGCGGCCTGAACGGCGTCTACTTCGATCGCAGCGAGACCTGCTTCATCGACGGACGCGAAGGCAAGCTGCAGTACCGCGGCTACTCGATCGACGATCTCGCTGAGCACTCGACCTTCGAGGAAACGGCGTACCTGCTGCTCCACGGCGGGCTGCCGACGGCCGACCAGCTCGAGGCCTTCGACGCAGAGCTGAAGACCGCCCGCACGCTCCCCGGCGAAATCCTCGACGTGATCACGCTGGTCAAGGACGCGCACCCGATGGACGTGCTGCGCACGGCCGTCTCGGCGCTCTCGGCGATCGACCCGGAGACGGCGGACAAGTCGCACGACGCCACGCTGCGCAAGGGGATGCGGCTCACCTCGCAGGTCCCGACCATCGTGATGGCGCACCACGCCATCCGCGAGGGCCGCGCCCCGATCGAGCCGCGGGACGACCTCTCGCACGCCTCGAACTTCCTCTACATGCTCGACGGCGAGGTGCCGAGCGAGGACTCGGCGCGGCTGATGGACAAGGACTTCATCCTCCACGCCGAGCACGGCTCGAACGCCTCGTCGTTCACGGCGCGCGTGGTGGTCGGCACGCAGGCGGACCTGCACGGCGCCATCACGGCCGCGATCGCGGCGCTCTCCGGCCCATCGCACGGGGGGGCGGCGGAGAACGTGATGAAGATGGCGCAGGAGATTGGCGAGCCGGAGAACGCCGGCGCGTACGTGAAGGAGCTGCGCTCGCGCTCCGAGCCGATCATGGGCTTCGGCCATCGCGTCTACCGTGCCGAGGATCCGCGCGCCCGCCACCTGCGCGAGGGCGTGCAGCGGCTCAGTGCCGAGAAGGGCGAGCCGAAGTGGTACGCGATCCTCGAGGCGGTGCAGGAGGTGATGCGCCCCTACGGCCGGCTGGGCGTCAACGTTAACGTCGACTTCTTCGCGGGAGTGATCTACTACCTGCATGGCATCCCACAGGACCTCTTCGTGCCGATCTTCGCGGTCGGGCGCGTGCCCGGCTGGACGGTGCAGGTGCTGGAGCAGATGGAGAACAACATCCTGCTGCGCCCCCTGCTCCAGTACGTCGGCCCCCTCGACCAGCCCTACATCCCGATCGAGGAGCGCTAGGCGCGGGCAGCGTGGGCTTCTGCCACACGGGAAACTGAGGGGCCGACGTGGCCGCTGACACAGCGCGCGGCGAGACAGGCGTGCACGTCGCGTTGCTGCGCGGGATCAATGTCGGCGGGAAGAACAAGCTGCCGATGGCGGACCTCGCCGCGATGTTCCGCGAGGCGGGGTGCGACGAGGTCCAGACCTATATCCAGAGCGGGAACGTTGTCTTCCGCGCCGGCGTGGCGCTGGCGGCTGACATTCCGTCCCTGATCAGCGAGTCGATTCTGCGGCGCTTCGACTACCGCGTTCCCGTGATCATCCGCACGCGTCGCGAGCTCGAGGACGTCGTGCGGACCAACCCCTTCGCGGAGACGGGGACCGAGGCGAACAAGCTGCTCGTCTTCTTCCTCGCGGACCTGCCCGACCGCGCGCGGGTCGAGGCGCTCGACCCGGATCGCTCGCCCGGCGACGAGTTCGCGGTCGTGGGTCGCGAGGTCTTCGTCCATTACCCGAACGGGGTTGCCCGCAGCAAGCTCACGAACAGCTACTTCGACTCCGGCCTTTCGACCATCGGCACGGGCCGAAACTGGAGGACGGTGACAAAGCTCCTCGATCTGGCCACCGCCGCGAGCTGAGTCGCGCGGGACCGAGGCGTCCCGCCGTGCCCGCTATGCGTCGCCCTCTCCCTCGTCGTCCTCGCGCCTGACGCGGCCGAGGAAGACATCCGTGAGGATGTTGCTCTCGCGGATCGAGTCAGGCGTCCCGTCGTGGGCGATGCGGCCTCGGTCGAGCACGTAGGCGCGGTCGACGATGTCGAGGGCGCCCTTGATGTTGTGCTCGACGAGCATGATCGTCGTGTTCAGCCGGTCGCTGATCTCCCGCACCTTCTGGAAGACCTCGCCGACGATGATCGGGGCGAGGCCCAGCGTCGGCTCGTCGAGCAGCAGCAGCTCCGGGTCGGCCATCAGCCCGCGGCCGAGCGCCAGCATCTGCTGCTGACCGCCGGACATCGCGCTCGCCATGTCGCGCCGCTTCTCGTGCAGGATCGGGAACAGCTCCATCACGGCGTCCAGCCGCCGCTCCTTCTCTACCCGATCGCCGAGGTAGAGGCAGCCCAGCTCGAGGTTCTCCTCGATGGTCAGGTGCGTGAAGACGCGCCGCCCTTGAGGCACGAAGGCGATGCCCTCCTTCACGATCTCGTGTGTGGCAGCGGCGAGCCGCTGCTCCCGCCAGTAGACGTCGCCGGCGACGACCGGCGCGAGGCCCATGATCGCCTTCAGCACCGTGGACTTGCCCGCGCCGTTGGGGCCCATCACCGCCACGACCTCGCCCTTGCGGATGGCGAGCGAGACATCGTCGAGGGCGATCACGGCCCCGTAGTGCACGGAGACGCCGTCCAGCGCCAGCAGCGCCGCTTCGACTGCGGCTGCGCCGCGGGTAGTGGCCGCTTCGGAGTGCTGCGTCATCGCTTCGCGTCCATGCTCAGTCGCCCAGGTAGGCCTCGATCACCTCTTCGCGGCTGAGCACGTCGTGCACCTCTCCCTCGGTGAGGAGCTGGCCGCTGTCGAGGACGATCAGGTGGTCCGGCAGTTCGCGGACGATGTCCATGTTGTGCGAGATGAAGATCAGCGTGCGCCCCTGATCGCGCATCCGCAGCACGATCTCCTTGACGCGCTCCAGCATCTGCGGGAAGAGCCCGGCGAACGGCTCGTCGAACAGGTACGTGCGCACGTCGAGGGCCATCGCACGGCCGATCTCGAGCAGCTTGCGCTGGCCGTAGGAGAGGTCCTGGGCCAGCGAGTCCCGCTTCTCCCACATCCCGACCTCGCGCAGGATCTCCTCGGTGCGCGCCCGGTGGCTCGGCTTCGTTCGCTCGAGCAGGGCGGGCAGCAGGCGGCGGCTGGTGAGGACCACCATGATGTTGTCGCGGACGCTGATCTGGTCGAAGAGCCGCACCTCCTGGAACGTGCGCGTGAAGCCGTGATCGGGCGTCTCGTGCGCCTTCACCACGCGCAGCCGGACGCCATCGAGGATCACGAGGCCCCCGTCCAGCGGCAGCACGCCGCTCAGCAGGTTCACGAGCGTCGACTTCCCCGAGCCGTTCGGCCCGACGATGCTCGTGATGCCTCCGTGCGGGATCGACACGCTGAGGTGATCGACGGCGTGAACGGCGCCGAAGTGCTTGGAGATGTCGATCGTCTCGACGGCGTACGGCCCGCCGCCGGCGTCGTCGGCGCTCACAGCCTGTACCTCCCAACCAGCCCCTGGGGCCGGAACAGCATCAGCAGCACCAGCAGCACGCCGAGCACGATCTGCCGTGCCTGGCCGACGAACTCCGGCGGGATGAAGGGCAGGAAGCGCATGCCCTCCTCCAGCAGCACGAAGGCCATCGCGCCCAGCAGCGAGCCCCAGATCGTCGCCAGCCCTCCGAGGATCACGATGCAGACGAGCAGCATCGACTCCAGCAGGATGAAGGAGTTGGGGTCGATGAAGGTCGTCCAGCTCGCGAACAGGCCTCCGGCGAGGCCGGCCATCATCGCCGAGATCACCCACACCGCCAGCTTGTAGTGCGTCACCTGGTAGCCGAAGACCGCGATCGCCTCTTCGTCCTCGCGGATCGCCGTGAGCACGCGCCCGAACGAGGAGGTCACGATCAACCAGCAGACCAGCACGACGAGCGCGAGGCAGACCAGCGCGAAGACGAGGAACTCGACCTCGCCGTCGAGCACCCAGCCGCCGATCGCCGGCCGCTCGATCTCGTGGATGCCGAAGGCGCCCCGGGTCACGGCGCGCAGGTTGAGGAAGACGCTGAAGGCGATGATCGCGAAACCGAAGGAGACGAGGACGAAGATGTCGTCGCGGAAGCGGTTGAAGACCACGCCGACCAGCAGCGCCGTCAGGCCGGCCAGGACGATGCTCACCGGCAGCGCCGCGAAGAAGGGCCAGCCGAACGTCGGGATCGCTTCCGTGCGCAACTG
>VXMT01000094.1 GCA_009840965.1 Chloroflexota bacterium | reverse complement strand
CCCCCCCCCCCCCCCGGGGGGGGGGGGCCCCGCAGGAGGGGATGGGAACGATGACCGAGGAAGGCCCGAAGCGGCCCGTACCGCAGTCGAACGCACTCACCCAGCCGTTCTGGGACGCGACGAAGGAAGAGCGCCTCACGGTCCAGCGCTGCACCGACTGCGACCGGCTCTTCTGGTACCCGCGTGAGTTCTGCCCGCTCCCGCACTGCTTCTCCAACAACTACGAGTGGGTGGACGTGAGCGGCAAGGGGCGGCTGCACACCTTCACGATCATCGCCCAGGCGCAGGACGCCTGGTTCCAGGAGCGGGTGCCCTACATCTTCGGCGTGATCCAGCTCGACGAGGGCCTGCGCATGATGGGCAACGTCGACATCCCCGTCGAAGAGGCGGCCTGCGACATCCCTGTCGAGGTCTACTTCGAGAAGATTGACGACGACTGGACGTTGCCGCAGTGGAGGCCCGTCGCCTCGTAGCAGCGTCCGCGGGCGTAGCAGCACCAGCGGGCGCGCTTCGGGCGCGCCCGCTCTGCGTCCGCCGCCGGCCGCGCCACCACGCAGCACGCGCGGTACCCTGACGCACGCAAGCACTGCGCGAGCGGACGGAGCGGCAGCGTGGCGATCACACTCGGCGTCCTCGATCAGTCGCCGATCCGCCAGGGTGGCACGCCCGCGGAGGCGATCGAGGAGACGCTGCAACTCGCGCGCGCGACCGAGGAGCTCGGCTACACCCGCTACTGGCTTGCCGAGCACCACAACAGCAGCGGCCTCGCCTGCGCCGCCCCGGAGGTGCTGATCCCTCGCGTCGCCTCGGTGACCTCGCGCATCCGCGTCGGCTCCGGCGGGGTGATGCTGCCGCACTACTCGGCGCTCAAGGTGGCCGAGCAGTTCCGCATGCTGGAGACGATGTTCCCCGGCCGCATCGACCTCGGCCTGGGGCGCGCGCCCGGGACGGACGGACGCACCTCGGCGGCGCGCGCGCAGGGGCCCGGCATGCGCGACGTCGCGCACTACCCACGGCAGGTCGCCGACCTGATGCGGCTGCTCCGCGACGAGCTGCCCGAAGGCCACCCGCTGACCGGTATCCGCGCCCAGCCTCGAGGCGAGAGCGTCCCCATGCCCTGGCTGCTCGGCTCCTCGCTGGACAGCGCCAACACGGCGGCGGAGCAGGGCCTCCCGTTCTCGTTCGCGCACTTCATCAACGACCAGTGGGCCGGCGAGGCAATCACGCTCTACCGGCGCCTCTTCCGGCCCTCGCGCTGGCTCGACGAGCCCACCGTCAACGTGGGCGTCTCCGCGATCTGCGCCGAGACGGACGACGAGGCGGAGCGGATCGCGATGAGCCGTTGGCTGTGGCGGCTGCGCAATCGGCAGGGCCTGCGGATCGGCGTGCCACCACCCGACGACCCCGAGGCCGGGCGGCTCTCGCCGCCGGAGCGCGACTACATCGAGTACCAGAAGCAGAGCAGCCTCGTCGGCGGGCCCGAGCGCCTGCGCGATCGCCTCGAGGCGCTCGCGCTGGAGCTCGAGGTCGAGGAGTTCGTGGTCGTGACGATCACCTACAGCTACGAGGACCGGCTGCGCTCCTACGAGCTGCTGGCCGACGAGTTCGGACTCAGCGAAGCGAACGACGACGGAAAGGATGGCGGCGATGCGTGACCTGGGAGACCGCGTGGCGGTGGTGACGGGCGGCGGCAGCGGGATCGGACGCGGCATCTGCCTCGCCGCGGCGGAGCAGGGCATGCACGTCCTCGTCGCCGACATCGAGGGCGACGCCGCCGAGGAGACGGCGGCGCTCGTGCGGGAGCACGGCGTGCGCAGCCGGGGCGCGGCGGCCGACGTCTCGGACCCCGCCTCGGTGGGCGCGCTGGCCGACACCGCCTACGGCGAGTTCGGCGCCGTCGACGTGCTGTTCAACAACGCCGGGGTGCTCGTGTTCGGGCCGACCGCGGAGATGCCGGCGAGCGACCTCGACTGGATGCTCGCCGTGAACCTCTACGGCGTGCTCAACGGCGTGCAGGTCTTCGTGCCGCGCATGCGGGAGCAGGAGCCGGACGGGGACGGTACGCGCGCGCAGATCGTCAACACGTCATCGATGTCCGGCCTCGTCGCCGGGCGCGGCGGCGGCAACCTCGGCGGCTACGTCGCCTCCAAGTTCGCCGTCGCCGGGCTGACGGAGTCGCTGCGCCTCGAGCTTGCGCCCGAGGGCATCGACGTCACGCTGTTCTGCCCCGGCGCGACGCACACGCGCATCGGCGAGGCGCAGCGCAACCGGCAGGAGGCCTTCGGGCCCGCGCGCGAGGTGCCCGAGCCGATCATCGCTCAGCGCGCCGCGCCGCGTGACCCCAGCCGCTCGCCGGACGCGCGGCGCGACCCGCTGGTCGTCGGCCGCGCCGTCCTCGAGGGCGTGCGCGAGCGCCGCGCCTACATCCTGACCCACACGGAGACGCGCCCAGTCGTCGCGAGGCGCTTCGAGCACATCGACGAGGGCTACGACCAGGCCGCGCGCTCGGCCGGGTAGCCCCGGGCCCCCGGCGGGGGCGGCTTACAGGACAGCGATCGGGTTGACCGGCGAGCCGGTGCCGCGCGGCACGACGAGCGGCGCGACGACCAGCATGAACTCCCAGCGCCTCGCTTCGGCGCATGCCTGCGCGATGTCCTCGAGCTGCGCGTTGTCGAGCAGCGGCATGCCGAGGTAGGGGATGGTCAGGCGGTGCAGCGGCGCGCCCATCAGTACCGAGCCGTCTGCGTCGTGCATCGGCGCGTCCATCAGGTCCCAGACCAGCAGCGAGGCGTCGGTGGCGTGGAAGAACTCGGCACAGGAGGCGTGCACCCCTGGTCGCGAGGGGTCGTCGTACCCCGAGGGGAAGCCGGGGTGGGGCCCCTAGAAGGGGCCCGCCCCGGAGCGGATCACCACGGCGTCCCCCGCTCGCGGCTCGATGCCCGCCGCCTCCGCGGCGTCGGCCAGCTCCCAGCCGTGCACCGGGTCCTCGCGCGTCACGTAGTCGACGCCGCGCAGCCTTGGGATGTCGTAGAGCACTCCGCGAGTCACGATGCCCTCGCGCCAGTGGTCGACGGAGAGCGTGGTCGCACCCTCGGGCGTGATGTGCTCGGCGGAGGAATGGCCGCCGAAGAGCTCGCCGCCCGCGCGCGTGTAGACGTGGCAGAGCGCATCGAGGTGGGTGTTGGAGCGGCCGTGGTAGGCGATGCCGATGAAGTCGGAGCAGTGGTCGTCGTCGAGCCGCATCTCGTGCTGGACCGGCTCGGGGTTCTCCGGCCCGGCCTCCATCGCCAGCGGGTAGGAGAGTGAGACCGAGCGACCCTCGCGCACGGTCGCGGCGGCAGCCGCGCGGGCCTCGGGGGTGATCAGGTTGAGCGCGCCAAACTGGTCGTCCTCGCCCCAGCGGCCCCAGTTGCTGAAGCGCTCGCGGTACGCGCGGAACTCGTCGGCCGTCGGAGGCGTGCGGTTTGCGAGGGACATGGGGGCTCCTCTCCGCTCTCTGCGTGGGTGCTCGCCGGGAGCTTAGCCGACCTCGAGCGGCAGCGAGGGGTCGGCGGCGTACTCCGACATCGAGGCGTCGTAGACCGCGACATCCTCGTAGCCGAGCAGTGCGAGCACGAAGGCGTCGTTGGACGCGGCGATGCCGCCGCCGCAGTAGGTGACCACCCGCTGCGTCCTGTCGGCGCCCGCCTGCTCGAACAGCCCCGCGAGCTCCTCGGCGGGGCGGTAGCAGCCGGTCTCGGGATCGAGCAGCGCCCCCGCCGGCACATTCGTCGCGCCGGGTACGTGGCCGGGGCGCCCGTAGGCCCCCTTACCTTCTCTCCGCAGTCCGGATAGCGTCCCGGGCTGGAAGTCCGGCA
>VXMT01000126.1 GCA_009840965.1 Chloroflexota bacterium | reverse complement strand
TCGACCACGAGGAGCTTGACGCGGAGGTGCGGTCGGCGACCGAGGCGGTGATCGAGACGCTCGCCGGCCTCGGCGCGGAGGTCGTCGAGGTGAAGCTGCCGCACTCGGACATCGCGAAGGAGGCGAACACCCTCACGATGGTCAGCGAGGCCTTCGCCTACCACCGCATGGACATGGGGAGCGACCGCTGGACCGAGTACGGCAAGGGCGCTCGGAACATGATCGGCCGCGCCGCGCTCTACTCGGCCGCCGACTACATCCAGGCCCAGCGCTTTCGCAGCTGGTACGCGAAGCAGGCCGCGCGCGCCATGGCGGACGTCGACGTGCTCGTCGTGCCGATGACCCACGAGCCGGCGCCCGCACACAAGCCGCCCGACCTGAACCGGCGGCTGACGATGCCGAGCTACGCGGGGCCGTTCAACCTGCTCGGGTATCCCGCGCTCGCACTGCCATCGGGGTTCTCCTCCGAGCTCGGACTGCCGCTGTCCGCGCAGATCGTCGGTGCGCCACTCGCCGAAGCGCTGCTCGTGCGCATGGGCCGCGCCTGGCAGCAGGTGACGGACTGGCACCTGCAGGCGCCGCCGGACGACGCACCGGGCGGCGAGGAGGCGTAAGCGGCCGCAGTACAGTACGTCCAGGCCCACCATGCGGCATCGAATCTCCGGCCACTTGCTCAGTCGCGCTTGCTGCGCCTCGCGAGCGCCACCGTCACCACCACCGGCACGCGCTCGATGTTGTCGTTCCCGAACAGTGACGCCGATGTTCGTGGCCTGGTCCTGACTTCCACCTCCCGGCGTTGTCGTCTCGGGGAACGTCCTCCGGCGGACCGAGGTGGCGTTTCGCAGGTCGCGGGACGGTTGCGCGGGTAGCGCTCCGGGTGGCGACTCCTATGCGACCGACCCGGACTGTCGCAGGTCCGCGATCTCCTGGTCGCCGAAGCCGTATTCCCGGAGCACGTCGTCGCTGTGCTCGCCGAGGAGCGGCGCGGGCCAGACGTCGCCGCGCCGACCGTCCAGCTCGAACGGCACCCCGAACTGCCAGAACCGGCCCCTGGTCGGATGATCGATCGGTACCACCATTCCGGCGTCGCGGAGGCCGGCGTCCCGCAGCAGCTCTCGGGGGTCCGTGTTGACCGGGGCGATCGGGATGCCCTCTCGTCGCAGCAGGGCCACAAGGTCGCCTCGATCCATGGTGCCGACCCAGTGGGCGAAGACCTCGTTCAACGCCTCGGCGTGCTCCATCCGGCCGAGGCGCGTTTCGAACTGCTCCGCAAGGCCGTGCTCGAAGTCCGCGAGCTCGCAGAGTCGCCGGTAGTGCTCGTCCGTCCACGCGCAGAGGACCACGAACAGGCCGTCCGCGGTCTCGAGCACGGCGAGACCCCCGACTCCGCTGCTCCCCCAGTCGCCCACCCCGGGATCCCCTTCGGCGATCATGCCGTCCGTGGCCCGCATGTGGAGGGCGGCCTGCAGCAGCGAGGTGGTGACGTGCGTCCCCTCCCCCGTCGCATCCCGGTCGCGGAGGGCCACGAGGGTGGCGAACGCCGCGATCAGGGGGGCGACGGGGTCGCCGACGAGCGACGGGCTGAGCACCGGCGGCAGGTCCGGAGCCGGCGACTGCACGGCTCCGGTGAAGCCCTGGATCAGGATGTCGTACCCGGGGAGCAGTGCAAGCGGGCCCTCCCTGCCCCAGGCGCTGATCGAGACGTAGACGAGCCGCGGGTTCTCGGCGCGAAGCGCCTCGTAGCCAAGTCCGAGGTCATCGAGGGTCCCCACCGTCATGTTCTCGATCAGGACGTCGGCCTCGCGGGCCAGACGGCGGATCACGTCGCGGCCGTCCGGCTGCTTGATGTCGACGACGAGCCCGCGCTTGCTGCGGTTGTGCATCGAGTGGAACACGCCTTCGCTGCCGAGGAACTCGGTAGTTGAATTGCGGCCATCGTCGCCGTACGGCGGCTCGACGTGGACGACGTCGGCTCCGAGCTCGCCGAACAGGCGCCCCACGATTGGACCGGCGATCATGCTGCTGAGTTCGATCACGCGGATACCGCGGAGCGGCGAATCGATCGTCATCGGGGTTCCCTTTCTGCGCTGCCCGCGGCCCCGGCCGGGGGCAGCGCACCACTCGCGCGCGTCGTTCGACCTGCGCCGCGCCGTCCGGGCCGCTCGCTCACGAGGAGCGCAACCTCGGATCGAGCACGTCCCGTACGACGTCGCCCAGCAGGTTGAAGCAGAGCACGGTGACGCTGATCGCCGCGCCGGGGACGACGGCCAGCCACGGCGCGAACTCCATGTACTGGCGTCCGGACGTCGCGAGCATGAGGCCCCACGACGGACTCGGCGGCTGCGTCGCCAGCCCGAGGAAGCTCAGCCCCGCCTCGATCAGGATGGCCGCTCCCAGGAAGGTGGTCGCGAGGATCAGGACCGGCGCGAAGATATTTGGAACCACGTGCCGCAGCATCACGCGCAGCGGACTGGCTCCGACGGCCGCGGCCGCCTCGACGTAGACGCGCTCCTTCTCGGAGAGGGTCGAGCTGCGGATCACGCGCGAGGTGGCGGGTGCGATCACGATCGCGATCGCCAGCAGGGCGTTCGTGGTGTTTGTGCCGAACACCGAGACAAGGGCCATGGCAAGCACGATGCCGGGGAAGGCGAGCAGGGCGTCGACGACCCGCTGCACCACGAGGTCGAAGACGCCGCCGACGAAGCCGCTGACGAGCCCCACGATGGACCCCGCCCCAACGCCGACCGCCACCGCGATGATCCCCACGTACAGCGATACCCGCGCGCCGTAGATCAGTCGCGCGAGCTGATCGCGGCCGACCTCGTCCGTCCCGGCGAGGTGGTCGAGGCTGGGCGCCTGGAACGTGTTGCGGGTCGTCTCGAACTGGTCGTAGGGAGCAAACCACGGAGCGCCGACCGCGATCACGATCAGCCCGAGAATCACGACGAGCGAGACGAAGGCCACGGGCACCTTCGCCACCCGGATGGAGGCGGCGACGGCGGGATGCAGCGATCTCCGCGCCCCGAGCTCGAGCGCCAGCGCCCCACCGCCCGCGAAGGCTTGCTCGGCCGCTGCCGCCCCGGCCTGCCGCCGATCGTCGCCCGGGCCGGAGCTAGGCATAGCGGATCCGCGGGTCCAGCAGCGAGTACGAGAGGTCGACGGCGAGGTTCGCCAGGATGAAGACGAGCGCCATGACCATCACCGTGCCCTGGACCACCGGATAGTCGCGGCGGACGACCGCGTCGTACGTGAGCTGCCCCATCCCCGGAAGCCCGAACACGAACTCGATGACGACGAGGCCGCCGAACAGGAAGCCGACCTGGGTCCCGACGATCGTGATCACCGGGATCAGGGCGTTCCGCAGCGCGTGCCGCCAGATGACCGCGCCCTCACGCAATCCCTTGGCGCGCGCCGTCCGCACGTAGTCCTCCCGGAGCACCTCGAGCAGCGCCGACCTCGTCATCCGCGCGGTCACCGCGGAGAAGCGGTAGCCGATGATCAGCGCCGGGAAGATCAGGGCCTGCACGTTCCTCCACGGGTCGTCCCACGGGGCGAACCAGCCGAACTGCGGGAGCCAGCCCACGTACTTGGAGAAGCCCAGCAGCACCATCGTCGCCAGCCAGAAATCGGGAATGGAAAGCCCGAGGATGGAGAAGAGGCGCGCCAGGTAGTCAACGAATGAGTCCTGCTTGACCGCGGACAGCACGCCCAGGGGAATCGCGATGGCGAGCGCCACCAGCATCGACAGCAGCGTGAGCTTGATCGAGAGCAGCATGCTGTGCCTGATCATCGAAGTGACTTCGTTGGTCGACCAGAGCGAGGTGCCCATGTCGCCCCGCAGCAGACCACCGGCCCAGGTCACGTACTGCGCGAAGAAGTTCCGGTCGAGCCCGAGATCGGCCCGGATCAGATCGAGGTCTTCCTGGGTGTAGAAGCCCCCGTCGGCCACGCGGGCCATGACCACGTCGCCCGGGAGCAGGCGCACGAGCGAGAAGATGATCATCGAGACGATGACAACGGACGGTAGGGCGGAGAGCAGGCGCCTCGCGACGTACGCCGTGGTCATCGTGCACCGACAGTTCGCGACTTCATGCTACGCGATGGCGCGGCGACGCTTCGTATTGCAGCGAGCCGCGCTTCCCTCGGGGCATGTTTGGGAAGCGCGGCTCGCCTTGTGGCGGCCGTGCTCGGGCTACGTGTCGAGCCACACGGGAGCGATGTGAGTGCCCTCGTTTCCGCTGACCGTGATCGAGACGAGCGGCGCACCAACCCTGTAGTTCCGGACGTGCGGCGCGTAGGTGCTGATCGTGCCCTCCGACGTCAGCGGGATCCTGTACGCCTGGTCCAGGTAGCGGTCCCAGATCCTGCGCAGGATCTCGCGCCTCGCGTCCGGGTCGAGCTCGTGCGACTGCTGCACAGCCCACTCGTCGAGCTGCGGATCCGAGACCCGGCCGAGGTTCCCCGACGATCCGGTGGCGAGGTGGACCTTGAAGAAGTTGTCGGCGTCGTAGCCGCCGACCCAGTAGCCGGCTGCGGACTCCTCGAACTCCCGCCCGATGTAGACCGCCTGGAAGGCCGCGTAGTCGTGCTTCTCGATGTTCACGGTGATCCCGACGTCGCGGAAGCCGTCGTACACGATCGCCAGCGTCGGGTCGATGAAGTCGTACGCGTGACTCAGCGCGAACTCGAACCCGTCCGCGAACCCGGCCGCGCTGAGCAGCTGGCTCGCCTGCTCGGGGTCGTACTTGAACCAGGGACCCAGCTCGGCTTCGCCCGGCGGATCGTCGAAGACGTGAATCCACGGCATGACGGGCAGAACCGACGAGAGGCCATGGTGCACGGTGTCGACGATCTTCTGGTGATCGATCGCGAGCATCATCGCCTGGCGGAGCCGGGCGTCGTCCCACTTGGGGTTCGAGATGTTCGGCGCCATCGCCCAGAGGCTGTTCGCCGGGGGCGTGTAGTGGAGCTGAGTGTCCGGGTTGGACGCGAGCAGGGCCTGCGCCTGGGGCAGGATGGTGGCGAACCCGCCGGCGTCGTACTGCCCGGCGCGATAGCCGGCGAGGCGCGCGGCCCCGTCCCGGACGACGTGAAGCTCCATGCCGTCGAGCAGCACGTCCTGCTTCCAGTACTCGGCGTTCTTCACGTACGTGAAGAGCGTGAGGTCCTCCGTGAAGGAGTCCGAGATCATCGGGCCGGTCCCGATCAGGACGTGTTCCTCGAGCAGGTTCTGCGCCCCGTCCACGAGCTCCCGGGGATAGATCGGCATCTCGCGCGCACCCATGTTGACCGAGAGGTCGGGCTGGGGGGCGTTCAGCTGCATCCGGAACGTGTGGGTGTCGGGCGTGTCCATCGATGCCGTGTTGTCGAACTTCGACCTGTGGAGGCCTTCGGTCGCGTAGCGGTTGTAGGCCCAGCGGACATCCTCGGCCGTGAAGTCCCGCCCGTTCACCGGCGGCACGTTGTGGAACTTCGCGTTCTCGGCCACGTTGAAGGTCAGCGTCAGACCGTCGGGCGAGATCTCCCAGGTCTGGGCCAGACCGGGAAGCCGGTCCGGGACCTTGAACGGGTGCAGCTGGGCGTTGCCCTCGAACTCGAGCAGCCGGTCCATGACGGCACCGAGCACGCCGATGGTCCCGCCGTTGCTGGCCTTCGTCGGGTCGTTGGCGCCGATCGGGTTCGGGAAGGTGATGCGAATGACGCCGCCCGCCTTGGGAGTCAGGTTCGGCTCGGGAGCCACGTAGGGAAGCGGCGCGTCCGGGTCGTTGAGCTTCAGGAGCTCCGCGTTCAGGAACTCCTCCCTGGGGGCCTCGGTGGCTGCCGCCGCCGGAGTGGCCGTCGCCGCCGGTGTGGCTGCCGGAGCCTCCGTCGCGGCCGCGGTCGCGGCCGGCGTGGCGGTCGCGGCTGCCGGGCCTTGCGTGGCGGTTGCTACGGCGTCGTCGTCATCGTCGTCGCCGCAGCCAACGAGCGCGGCGACCGAGAGGCCTGCGACACCGAGCGCTCCTCCCCTCAGCAGTGCCCGCCGGCTGAGCAGGTTGTCGGTTCGACCGGGGAAATCCACCACTTGATGCACTCCTTCCGCGAGCGACTGCGCCCGCACCACGTATATAGATGTACAGTGTAAGGCGTACAATGTAAGCTTGGCCGCCGGGTTGTCAAGTACCCATCGCCAAGGTCTGGCGGATCATGGGCGCATGCGCACCCCGGACGGCTCCCCGATGTCGGCCCGTGCCCGTGACGGGGGCCCGGGGACGGCGTAACGTCGCTCCACCGCCTGAGGTGTCCGGCAACTCGAGGAGGATTGCCATGGCGAACGGCCCGCTGCACGGCGTACGGGTCCTGGAGTTCTCGCAGATCGTCGCGGCGCCGTTCCTCGGCTGCATCCTCGCCGACCTTGGCGCCGACGTCGTGAAGGTGGAACGTCCGGAGGGAGATCCGCATCGCCTCTGGGGTTCCGTGGTGCCCGGCGAGGCCAAGCGGTTTCAGTCGCTCAACCGCAACAAGCGAGGCATCGTGGTCGATCTCCAGCAGGAGGCCGGGCGCGCCCTCGTGCATCGCCTGGTACCCGCCTTCGACATCGTCACCATGAACTATCGCTATGGGCTGGCGCGGCGGCTTGGCGTCGACTACGAGCAGCTCCGGGAGCTGCGTCCCGACATCATCTACTGCGAGCTCACCGGTTGGGGCCCCGACGGGCCCCTCGCGAGCAACGGGTCGGTCGACCCCGTGGCGACCGCGTTCGCGGGGCTGATCGCCGGTGAGGGGAAGCTCGACGCGTGGGGGCAGCCGGCGACCGTGGATTGCGCACCGCTGGGCGACCTGTCGTGCGCCCTGGCCGGGGCCGCCGGCGTGCTCTCCGCCCTCTACCACCGCGCGATGACCGGCGAGGGCCAGAAGGTCGAGACGTCGCTGCTGCGATCCTCGATCGCGCTCCAGCCCTACGAGGTGATGCGCGAGCCGGTGAGCGACGCCGTCGTTCGCGACCCGATGCTCGAGGACGTTCGGCGGGTGCGCGAGCGTGGGGGAGGCTACGAGGAGGTGATTGCGGCGCGCTCGGCGGTTGGCTCGGACTCCGCGGCCTGGCGCGGCTTCCACATGGCCTACGCGACGAAGGACGGCGTCGTGCAGCTCGGCGCGGTCACCCCGCGGACGCGCGCGGGGGTCCGGGAGTTGCTGGGCATCACCGATGATCCGAGCGACGACCCGGACTTCGACGCCCTCGACCCCGACAGCATCGCGTACGCGGAGACGCGCGTCGCGCACATCCGCGAGGCGTTCGCCTCGCAAACCTCCGCCGAGATCATCGAGCGCTTCACCGAGGCCGGCGTTCCCGTCGGGCCCGTCAACCTGCCGGAAGAGCTCTCCGACCATCCTCAGATCGAGGCGATGGGGCTGATGGCCGAGGTGGAGCACGCCGTCACGGGCCTGCAGCGGGTCGTCGGCCCGCTGGTCACGCTCTCGAAGACGCCTACCGGGGTGCGGCGAGCATCCCCGGCCCTCGGCGCGGACACGGACACGGTGCTTCGCGAAGCCGGGCTCTCCGACGAGGAGATCGGTCAGCTGCGCTCGGACCGCGTGGTCGCGTAGCCCGGGAGGATTGAACCGAGGGAGGACGAACCTGGCATCGTGCAACCGTCGGGGTCGCTGGCTTGTCCCGTGGCCATGGGGGTGGCACGATTCGAGAGACACCGTCTGCACTTGAGCATGACCGTCCGCTGGCCGGCGCCGGGGACATGCCGAACGGGGGTCCGAGCATCGCTCCACGCCAACGCCCGCTCTCGCGCGAACGGATACTCCGCGCGGCCCTCGAATTCGTCGACGAGCACGGCGCCGCCGCGCTCAGCATGCGTAAGCTCGCCGCCACGCTGAACGTCGAGGCGATGTCGCTCTACCGCCACGTGGAGAACAAGGACGACGTGCTCCGGGGCGTCGTCAACCTCGTCCAGGGCGAGGCGGAGCAACCGCCGGTCGAGCACTGGGCCGATGCGATCCTTGAGTCCGCGATCAGGCGTCGCGACGCGATGCTCCGGCACCGCGAGGTAATCCCGATCAGCGTCTCACACGGAATGCTGACCGAAGCCGGCATGGCGAATATCGAGTGGCAGATGTCCGTGCTCACGCAGGCCGGATTCCGCGGGGAGATGGTCGAGCACGCGTTCCACCTGATCGGGAACTTCGAGACCGGGTGCATCCTCGGCGACTACTTCATCGGCAAGCACGGCCGGGACATTGCCCGGGGCTTCGCGGAGATGAGCGAGACCGAGATGCCGGTCGCTTCCGAGCACCGCCAGTACTTCCGGCGCGTCGATCGCGACCTCGAGTTCGAGTTCGGGATGCGGGTGATCCTGCGCGGGCTGGAGGACTACCTTCACGGCGCGTCCGAACCACTCGCGGCCCGCGAAGCCGGCGTGGCCGCGCAGCCCTGACGCCGGCCTCGAGGGGGCCGAGCGCGGTCGGGGACGGCCGTACGCAGGGGCGCCGTCCAGGCGAAGCACAGCACCTGCTGAACGCGACCGGGTAGCGGCCTCACCCCGCAGCATTGGCGAGCATACGGTGTACGCTGCGCCTGCGCGCGCTCCGAGCACGGGGGAGGTCCACGGCCATGGCGGATGCACGGATCGAGCCACCGACGAGCAGGGGGCCGTTGTACGGCGTCCGTGTGCTGGACTTCTCGCAGGTCATCGCCGGCCCGGTGTGCGGCGCCAACCTCGCCGACCTGGACGCCGACGTCATCAAGGTCGAACCCCCCGGCGGCGAGTCGCAGCGGAGGAACGGCAGCGTCGTTCCGGGCGAGAGCAAACTCTTCCAGACGCTCAACCGAGGTAAGCGCAGTCTGGTCGTCGACCTTCAGACGGCCGAGGGGCGGGCCGTCGTGCACCGCCTGATGCCGAGCATCGACGTAGTCGTCGTCAACTACCGCCTTGGCGTCGTGGAGCGACTCGGGATCGACTACGAGACGCTGAGCTCACTCAAGCACGACCTGATCTACGTGGAGAGCACGGGGTGGGGGGACCAGGGCCCGCAGGCATTCCAGGGAGCGTCGGACGTCGCGGTCCAGGGCTACTCCGGCCTGATGGCCGGCAACGGCAAGGTGGACGACGCCGGAGCGCCTCGGGAGATCGGCGGGGTCGCGCTCGCCGACTACATCACGGCGGTGGGCACCTCGATGGGCGTCTGCGCCGCGCTCTACCATCGCGAGCGCACCGGCCGCGGTCAGAAGGTCTCCGGGTCGCTGTTGCGGTCCGCGCTCTTCATGCAGGGCCCGACCGTCATGCGCGAGCCGATCACCGACCGCACGATGCGCGACCCAACGATGGAGCGGATCAGCGAGCTGCGCGCCGTCGGCGCAACCTACGAGGAGATCATCGCGGCGCGCGAAGAGCGGCACGCCCTCGGCACCACGTTCGCCCTCTACTACAGCGGGTACCGCGTCGAGGACGGAGCGATCATCCTCGGCGCCCTGACGAAGCCGAACCGGGACGCCATCCGCAGCGTGCTCGGGATCGAGGACGAGAACTCCGACGACCCGGACTACGACTCGCTGGATCCGGAGAACATCGCGAGCGCCGCGGAGTGGAAGCGCATCATTCGCGAGAAGTTCCTCGGGGGGACGGTCGCGTACTGGATCGATGCGCTGCAGAGCGTCGGCGTGCCCGTGGCGCCGGTGAACCTGCCCGAGGAAGTCGCGGACGATCCCCAGGTCCTCGACGACGGGATGATGTGCGAGGTGACGCACGAGCTCACGGGGCCGCAGCGCATCGTGGCCCCGCTCGTGAAGCTCTCCGACGCCCCGGCCGCGGTTCGCGCCCCCTCGCCCGTCCTCGGGAGGCACACGTCCGAGGTGCTGCGCGAGGCCGGCTACTCGGCGGAGGAGATCGAGTCGCTGATCGGAAGCGGAGCAGTCGAGGTCGCCACCTAGACTCCGCCGTTCCCGACTTGAGGCGCTCGCCGCGCTCTGGTACAAGGTGCGGCGCGTACACTGTAAGTACGTGCCGTGGGGCGGTCGCCGCGCCAGGCGCGGGAGCTGCTCCGCAGCAAGGTGGTCGTCCGTGGATCTGAGCCTGTCCGACTCCGAGGCGCGCTTCGAGCGCGAGTTCTCCGAATGGGTGCGAGCGAACCTGCGGGACGAGTGGACGGCCCGCCGCACCCGGCTGCTCCCGGCGGACGAGAGCTGGGCCGCCCGGCGCGAGTGGGAACGGCTGCTGGGATCGGGTGGCTGGCTCGGCGTCTCCTGGCCCGTCGAGTACGGCGGCCGCGGCGCGACGCTGATGGAGCTGGCGATCTACTACGAGGTGCTCGCGAAAGCGGACGCGCCCTCCCTGCCGAACAGCGCCGGGCAGCAGTACATCGGCCCGACGATCCTTGAGGTCGGCACCGCGGAGCAACAGTCGCGCTACCTCGCCCCGATCATTCAGGGTGAGGAGGTGTGGTACCAGGGCTTCTCCGAGCCGAACGCCGGCTCCGACCTCGCCGGACTGCAAACGCGGGCAACGCTTGACGGCGACGAGTGGGTGCTGAACGGCCAGAAAATCTGGGGCAACAGCGCCCAGTACGCGGACTGGGGCGCCGTGCTTGTACGCACCGATCAGGAGGCGCCGAAGCATCGCGGGATCTCCTACCTAATCGTCGACATGCGCTCCCCCGGCATCACCGTGCGCGAGATCAAGCAGATCAACGGGGAGGCCGAGTTCAACGAGGTCTTTTTCGACGATGTGCGCGTGCCTCGCGACAACGTGCTCGGGAACGTCAACGAGGGCTGGCAGGTCGCGATGCGGACCCTCGCCTGGGAGCGGGGGCTGTTCACGCTTTCGGTCGTCGTGCGGCTGGAACGGCAGTGGCGGCAGATCCGCGGCTACGCGCAGGTCACGCGCCGCGCGGGGAAGCTCCTGATCGACGTGCCGCACATCCGGGAACGCCTGGCCAGCACCTACGCCGACGTCCAGCTCATGCGCCTGGCCAACCTCCGCTACCTGACGTGGTACCTGCGAGGCAACCTCCCCGCCGAGGAGACCTCGTACATGAAGTTCTACTGGTCCGAAACCGCCCAGAACATCGCGGACCTCGCCGCCGACATCGCCGGCCCGGAGCTCGCGGCGATGACGGAGTCCCCCGCGTGGCTCGACGACGGGGAGTGGACGTCGGACTGGCTGGCGTCGCGAGTCATCACCGTGCCGGGCGGCACTGTCGACATCCAGCGCAACATCATCGCTGAACGCGCATTCGGCCTGCCCCGGGGCACGTGAGGCGAGCCATGGACTTCGAACTCAGCGAGGACCAGGTCATGCTCCGCGACGGCTTGCGCGCGCTGCTGCGCGGCTCGTGCGACCTCGACCATGTCCGAGCGACCGCGTACGACGGCGACGCGTCGGACCCCGGGCTCTGGGAGGAGCTGGCCGCCGCCGGCTGGCCGGGCCTGACCGTCCCGGAGGAGCACGGCGGCGCGGGCCTCGGCCCCGAGGAGCTGATGGTGGTGGCGATGGAGGCGGGCGCCTGCCCGCTGTTCTTGCCGCTGGTGACCACGTTGCTGGCCGCGCGCGCGGTTGCCGCGAGCCCCGCCCCCGCTCGCGAGGAGCTCCTGGCCTCGCTCGCGTCGGGCGCCCGGACCGCCACGCTCGCGCTCTCGGGATCGCCGGACGAGTGGAACCGCGAGCAGCCCGCGACCGTCGCGACGCGATTCGCCGACGGCTGGGTGCTGAACGGCCGCCACGACTTCGTCGCGTTCGGGCCGCGAGCGGACTTGTGCCTGATGGAGGCGCGACTGCCCGCCGGAGGGCGCGGGCTGTTCGTCGTCCCCACGGACGCGGCGGGCCTGACGTGGGAAGACCTCGGTTCGATGGACCAGACGGTACGGCGCTATCGCGCCAACCTCGACGGGGCCGAGCTGCCCGCTAGCGCAGCCCTCTACGGCGACGGCGCCGCGGACGCGGCGGTCGAGCAGGCCACCGACGAGCTGCGGTTCGCGCTGGCAGCCGAGAGCGTCGGCGCCTGCGGCCGGATGGTGCAGATGACGGCGGACTACGCGAAGGACCGGGAGCAGTTTGGGAGGCCGATCGGCTCCTATCAGGCGGTGAAGGTGCGGGTGGCGCAGATGGCGAGCGCGTTCGAGCGCATGACCGCCGCCGTCTACTACGCCGCGCTCACGGTCGACGGCGACGCCGAGGCGCGAAGCGTCGCCGTGCGAATGGCGAAGGGCGCGACCGCCGTCCCCGGCACGTTCGTCGCGACGCAGGCGATCCACGTGCATGGCGCGATCGGCTACACGTGGGAGCACGACCTGCACTTCTTCATGAAGCGGGTCAAAACGAACGAGCTGCTCCTCGGCGACGGCAACGCGAGCAACCGGCGCATCGCGGACGCCGTCCTCTAGGCACCGTCAACGGGCCCGAGGGGTGCTCGGGCCCGCCGCTCAGCGTCCCCTGAAGACCGGCTCGCGCTTCTCGGCGAACGCCACCTTCGCTTCCAGTGCGTCCTCGGTCTTGACGAGGATGCTGGTCTGGGTCTGCTCGTAGCGGTACCCGTTGCGGAGGTCCATGTCCTCGATGAGGTTGAGATTCGCCTTCGCCATCTTCAGGCCGATCGGCATCTTGGCGGCGATGATCTGTGCGTCGGACATCGCCTCATCCATCAGTTGCTCGTGGGGGACCACGCGCTGCACGGAGCCCAGGCGATGCGCCTCGGCGGCGTCAATGCGCTGCGCGGTGAAGTTCGCCCAGCGAGTGACTCCCTGCGGGAACATGCGCTGGAAGTGGCGCGCACCGCCGAGCAGTCCGACGTCGATCTCGGGCAGCCCGAACGTGGCGCGCTCGGAGGCGATGATGTAGTCGCACGAGGAGGCGATGGCGAGTCCCGCACCGAGGGCATGCCCGTTGATCGCACCGATCACCGGGACCGCGCACTCCATGACGGAGTAGAACGTCTCCCGGCCGCGGCGGTTGCCCGCCGTCTGGGCGCCCGGCTCGTCCGAGGCCGCCTCGGCAGCCTTCTTCACGTCGACCCCCGCGCAGAATGCGCGGTCCCCGGCGCCCGTCAGGACGGCGACCCGGACGTCGTCACGTTCGGACAGGGAGTCCATGATGCCCATCAGGTCCCAGTCGGGGTCCATGGCGTTCACCGGCGGATTGTCGAGGGTCACCACGGCGATGAAGTCGCTGACCTCAATACGGATCTCAGACATGGGGCCTCCCTGTACGTTGTGCTCGCGCGGGTTCTCGCGCCGGTCACTTGTATGTTTACAGCGTATGCCTGTCAAGTTCGGGCCGCCGGCGCGAGCGAGCGCGCCCGTGGCGACGCTAGGCGACGGGGAGTCGCCGCTCGATCTGCTCGCTCTCCTGCTCCGAGGTCAGCATCGGATCGAACAGGTACCGCGGTGGCGGGAGCCGCATCTCGCAGTGGTAGTGGAGGGCGCGGACGCCGTACTCCTGCCGGATGTCGGGTGCGTTCCACGCGCTTCCGTTGAACGCCTGGACTTCGAGCTGGATGCTGCGGCTTGCGGCCTCCACGCGGAACTCCGTATCCACTTGGAGGAGTCGTGCCTGCTCCCCCTCGGATGTGACGGCGCGGACCGGATTCAGGGACGACATCTCCCTGAGGTCGTCGGGGCCGATCGCGTGGGGTGCGCGCCCCACGACCTCCAGCGCCACCTTCCCCCCGGCCTCGACGGCCCCGCGAATCTCATCGTGATGGCGCACCAGCCGGATGTCGCCCGGGAGGCATGCGAAACCCCAGTGCGTGCGGAGTTCCTCGGCGGCTGCGGGCGCGCCGTGGAAGTAGGAGCCGAGAACCAAACCTCGCGAGCGCACCTTGAGCCTGGTCGTGACCCTGGTTTGCGCGAGCGTGAACGCGCCCAGGCTGCTCTCGTGGAAGCGCCAGATCACGAACGTGACCATCGGCGGCAGGGTCAGGCGCAGGGGCGCGGGGAGCAGCGGGGCGACCAGCCGATCGTCGACCTCGATCGCGACGTTCAGCACCTCCACGTGCGAGGACGTGATCGCCTCGGCGTGCGCACTCGGGTCAACGACCGGCGGCCCGGCCCCCGTGGCGCCGCGATGGCGGCCGCGAGGGTCGCTCATCGCGCACCGGCGACCGGCGCCTCAACCGCCGCTGCCGAGCCGCGCGGTGTCTCCGGTGTCTCGAAGCAGGGCATCACTTCGCGCCCGAACAGGCGGAGGCTCTCCATGACGTCCTCGTGAGGAATCATCTCGCTCGCGTTCAGGAGGAAGCTGACCTCGTCGACGCCGGTTTCCTCCCAGCCCCTGAGCGCCTCGATGATCTGCTCCGGGTCGCCCGCGCAGAGGCCGGGAGGCGGCTGCGCGTCCTCGGACTCAAGCGCGCGCCGGAGCGTCCAGTGGTCGTCCCTCGAGGGCGCGGCCCGATCATTGCCGGCCGCGTTCACGAGGCCGGCCCGAATATCGCCGGCCGATGAATAGGCGGGTGTCGGGTAGATCTCGCTGACCCCGAACGCCTGGCCGGACCCTTCGCCGTAGCGTGCGGCGACTTGCTTCCCCAACCGCACGCCGTGGTCCGCGTCCTCGTGGCAGTAGAGGAAGTTCACCATCGTCGTCTTGTTGTTGATGAACGCGCCGGCAGGCGTATCGCAGGCCGCGATGCGCTCGCGGTAGGCAGCGATCCGCCCGGCCAGCCGTTCGTAGCCCATGAACGAGAGGAAGAGCGCGCCGAGCCCGCGCTCGGCGGCGTCGATCTCGGTGCCGGCGCTGCCGGCCGCGACCCAGAGAGGCGGGTGAGGCCGCTGATAGGGCTTCGGCAGCACCGCCCGCCGCGGCAGCTTCACGTACTGCCCGTCGTAGCCGAACCGCTCGTTCGTCCACATCTTCGGGATGGTTCGGACGAACTCGTCCCAGGAACGCTTCGTCTCGTCCGGGTTGGCGCCAAACCCGGCCAGCTCCAGCCAGGAAGTCGCGCGTCCGGTACCGAACTCGAGCCGCCCCCCGGAGAGGAGGTCGAGCGTCGCGGCTCGCTCGGCCAGCCGCACCGCGCTGTTGACCTCCGGGACGCAGACGGCGATCCCGTGTCCCAGCCTGATCTGGCTCGTCTCCCGAGCGACGGCCGTGAGGAACAGGTCGGGCGCGGAGCTGTGGCTGAACTCCTCGAAGAAGTGATGCTCGACGACCCAGACCGTCTGGAACCCGAGCTCGTCCGCCAGCTTGATCTGCTCGATGTTGTTCTCGTACGCGGTGCGTTCGCTCTCGCGGTCCCAGGGCCGCGGCACGGAGATCTCGTAGAAGAGCCCGAACTTCACGGCACTCCCCCAGGACCTCGCTATCAAGCTTGTTTACGGCGTAAGCATGGTAGGGGCGTCCGTCACGGCCTGTCAATTCCCGGCCGTGCGGGCCGATTGGGCAGCGTCGGCCGGGCCGTCGCGGAGCTGCAGCTCGGGGTGGCGCTCCTCGACCATCCTGCGCATCCCCTCCCGCCAGCCCACCCGGCAGGCGCCGATGAGACCGATCCGCTTCGAGTTCTCGGTTGGCCCGCTCGTGATCCAGTCGTCCCGGTAGTCGATGCGCGCCTCCAGGCCGGTGAGCTCGGCGAGGTAGGCGATCCACTCCTCGGCCGAGACGATGTCGTCGCCGCCCCAGTTCACGATCTCGGCAGGGACCGCGGCGACGTCCAGCAGCTTGCCGACCTGGTCGATGATGTCGTCCTCGTGGATCGGCGTGTAGTAGTTGGGGCCGGGCGGGCGCAGGCGCACGGGCCTGCCGGCGAGCATCGATTCGACCATGTAGGCAGGCATCCCGCCGTTCGCGCCGTACGAGACGTTCATCCTCGCGATGGTCGTGGGCAGGCCGAACTGGCGGGCACAGAAGCGGGCGACCGCCTCGCCCCCGATCTTCGAGACCGAGTAGGTCGGTGCGAAGGGCGTGCCGGCTTCACCCAGCGGGTCGGTCTCGCGAAACGGGTACGCGGGATCGGCGGCCGGCCGGTAGACCGAGCACGACGACATGTGGAGGAACGCGCGCGCACTCCGGCAGTGCGCCATCAGCTCCCCCGTCACCTCGGCGTTCATGCGCAGGGCATGGTCGTAGTCGGGCGTCGGCTCGATCGAGACGGCCATGTGGATCACCGTGCTGAAGTCGTCGGGCAACGTTGAAAGGTCGCCCCCGGCGAGGTCGAGCGCGAGGGTCGTCACGCCGGCCGACTCCAGCTCGGACCGCAGGTCGGCGATGCGCGCGGGGCCTCGCGTGACGCTCGGCTGCGGCGCCCTGAACCGGGCGACGCCCCAGACCTCGTTGTCCCGCGCGAGCTTCCTGGCCATCGGCAGGGCGATCTGTCCGGACGCCCCCGTGATCAGCACCTTCTCTCCGGTCAGCATGGCGCTACCACCTCCGTGCCGGCGCACTCGCCGCGAGCGCGCCGCAGGTCCGGCTCAGCCGAGCATACGTCGGCCGATAGCGCGTAAACGGGCTCGACCTCGCGGCCCGTCGATCGGTGGGCCTGGCCTAGCCCTCCCAGGTGGGCTCGTCCGGCATCGCCTTGACGTACGGCAGCACCTCGCTGGCGAACAGCCGCATGTTCGCGAGCGCCTCCTCGCCGGTCATCTTGCCGAACTTGAAGGCCATCACCAGTTCGCCGGCGGCGGTCATCTTCCGGACGTTCTCGATCTTCTCGATGCACTGCTCGGGAGTACCCCAGATCTGCGACTTGAACGCGTCCCGCCTGACGTCGTCCTCGCCCTTGCGTTCGAACGCCTCGGCGATGCGCACGTAGTGCTGGTAGTTGCCGGCGGCGCGGAAGTGCTCGGCGTCTCCGAACTCGTAGTGGACCGTGGTGCTGTCCTGCTGTTCGCCGAAGTGCCGTTGCGCGCGCTCCTCCGCGTCGGTCTCCGACTCGGAGCAGACGACCGGCAGCACGATCGTCGGCCAGCGCGGGCCCCAGCCGTGCTCGGCGCGAATCGCCTGGTAGCGCGCGATGTCCTCGGGGTAGTCGCGCCACGGCTTCTGACCGAGCAGCAGCAGCCCCAGATCCTCGTCCGCCGCGATCTGCAGCGTCTCCGGGCTGACGCCGGCGAGGTACATCCGGTCCGTGAGGTCGCTTGAGCGCGGCCGCGGGCGCACCTCGACCTGCGGCCCGCTGTAGAACTGCCCCTCAGGCGTGAACTGCGCGTTGGTCAGCGCACCGCGGAGGAACGCCAGACCCTCCTTGAATCGGTCCCGCGACTCCCCCATCGCGATCTGGAGACCGTCGAACTCCCGGCGGGCCGCACCCCGGCCGACACCGATCGTCAGCTTCCGGCCCTCGAGGAGGTTGTCGAGTATCGAGACCTCCTCCGCGACGCGAATCGGGTTGTGCCAGGGCAGCACGACCACCATCGTCCCGAAGTCGATGCGGCGCGTGCGCCCCGCGAAGAACGTCAGGAACTGGAGCGCGTTCGGCGTGAGATTGATCGGCGTGAAGTGGTGCTCGACGCACCACAGCGAGTCGAACCCCAGCGGCTCCACGAGCTCGCCGAGCGCCAGCTCCTCGTCGTACGCCTGCGAGTCGGCGACAGGGGGCGGTCCGGGGCCGCGCTCCGCGAAGCGCTCAAAGTCGCCGGGGTTCTGCGTGTAGAGCACGACGCCGGCTCTCATGGTTCACACCTCACATGCCGTCGGAGCGCGTTGCACCGCGCCGCGAGCTTACGGCGTAAGCACAGTGCCTTGCAACCTGGGCGGCACGATCCCGCCCGCGAGCCCGCCGCAAGCGCAGCCGCCCTTGACAAGCGTGCAGCCGGGAGCTTACAAGTGGCGAGCTTACACTGTAAGCAGACAGGAGCGCACATCGACCTGTCCCTCGACGCGCACGGCGCGGGTGGGCAGGAAGCCGGGAGGTTCCTTCGCCATGATTCGCTTCTTCGACAGTTTGTTCACCGGCCACGTCGATATGGACCGCGAGACGGTCGGCTACGCCGGTACCCCGGTGAACGAACGGTCGTACAGCGACGAGGATCTGGCGGCGGCCCTCGAGAAGGCGGAGGACATCGCCAGACTCCTCGATCGTCTCGGTTTCGACACGTTCTGGGGCGCCGAGCACCACTTCCAGCCCGAAGGCTACGAGTGCGTCCCCAACCTCCTCATCATGAACCTTCACCTCGCGCATGTGACGGAGCGGATTCGCCTCGGCTGCGCGTTCAACATCACGCCGATGTGGCACCCGCTCCGTCTCGCCGAGGACTACGCAATGGTCGATCACCTCACTGGTGGGCGCGTCGTGATGGGAGTCGGCCGCGGCTACCACACGCGCGAGGTCGAGACGTTCGGCTCGCCGCTGCTCGATCAGGCCTCGAACCGCGACCTCTTCGAAGAGCAAGTGGAAGTCCTGCTCAAGGCTTTCAACGAGCGCTCGTTCTCGCACCATGGCAAGTACTACGACCTCCCGCCCCGGGTGCCGTACCGCGGCTACCAGCTCGAAACGCTCACGCTTGTGCCACGGCCGCGCGCGCTGCCCGTCGAGTGCTGGCAGCCCGTGCAGGGTGTCACGGAGCGGGGTCTTGACTTCATGGTGAAGCACGGCATCAAGGCGATGACGGGGGGAGGCGTTGCGGCGAGCGGAACGATGGAGCCCGTCGTGCGCGCCTGGCAGGCCGCCCACGAGCGCGCCGGCATCGAGACCGAGCTCGGCGAGAACCTCGCCGTCAACTTCCACGTCCACATCGCCGACACCGCCGAGCAGGCGATTGACGAGCTCCGACCGTATTTCGAGGAGAACGTGAAGATGTTCGGCCCACTGCGATTGATCCGCACGCTCTCCGACGAGCAGCTCGAGCAGATGGCGGACCCGGCGCTCGCCCCTGCAGCGGGCCTGCCGACCGTCGAGGCGTCGATCGAGAGCGGGAGCACGCTCTGTGGCACTGCCGAGCAGGTGACCGAGGGGCTGAAGGCCTTCGAGGAACGCTATCCCGGAATCGACCGAATCGGGATCGGGCATCCGATCGGGTTGCCCAGGGCCGTCATCCTGGAGCAACTGCAGCGCTTCGCCGAGGAGGTCGCGCCCGAGTTCTCGACGATGGTCTCGGAAGGCGTGGTTGCCCACCAGGTGTGATCGGACGGTGTGACGCCATCCTCCCGCGGCAGGGGCGCCAGGGCCCGCGGGCCGGCGCCGTCGAAGCCGGTGACTCCCGGTCAACGCCGTTGGTGGTCGCTAGCCCTTAGCATCCTCGGCGCGAAGCAGGCGACGGAGGCACATGATGCGTGTGGGGTTTATCGGTCTTGGCAACATGGGCGGCGGGATGGCGGCCAACGTCATCGCGGGCGGCCACGAGGTCACCGTGTACGACGCGCGCGAGGACGCCGCGGCGCGCCACCTGGAGCTCGGCGCCTCGTGGGGCGACGGCCCGCGCGCCGTTGCCGAGGCCAGCGAGGTGGTCCTCACCTCGCTCCCCGGCCCGCCCGAGGTGCGCGAGGTGGCGCTGGGCAGCGGCGGCGTCCTCGAGGGCATCTCGCAGGGCGACGTGTACGTCGACCTGTCGACCAGCTCACCGACGCTGATCCGCGAGGTGCACGCCGTCTACGCCGAGCACGACGTCCACGTGCTCGACGCGCCGGTGAGCGGCGGCGTGGCCGGCGCCGAGGCGGGCACGCTCGCGGTGATGGTCGGGGGCGACATCCAGGTGTTCGAGCGGGTGCGGCCCGTGCTCGCGCAGCTTGGCGACAAGGTCTCGCGCGTGGGTGACATCGGAGCCGGGAGCGTGGCGAAGCTCGTCCACAACATGATCCTGCTCTGCATGCGCATGTCGATGGCGGAGGGGCTCACGCTCGGCGTGAAGGCCGGCGTGGATGTGACGGCGCTGCACACGGCGCTGGTGGAAGGCTCGCTCGGGCAGGGGAACTTCCTCAGGCGCGGGATCACGGAGACCGTCTTCCAGGACAGCTACGACCCGCCGAGCTTCGCGCTCGTCCTGTCCCGGAAGGACCACACGCTCGCCACCGAGCTGGCGCACGAGTACGACGTGCCGATGGCGCATGCGGCGCTCGCAGCGCAGGACATGACGGAGGCGGTCGTGCGCGGCTGGGGCGATCTCGACTCGAACATCTTCTTCAAGCTTCAGGAGGAACGCGCGGGCGTCGAGCTCAGGCCCGGCCAGAGCGGAGCATCGAGTTCCGGCTGAGCGCCGGGCTCGCTCAGCCCAGGCCCTCGAAGTCCGCGAGCATCTCCCGGGACCGCTGCTCGATCCGCTCACGATGCCGCTGCTGGTGCGTGAAGATGTAGAAGTGTCCCGATTGCAGGCCGCGCAGGATGCGTTGCCCGCACTCCCGCGGGTCCATCCGCTCGTCGTCGTGCAGCGCCGCCACGCCCGACTGCTCCGGGCCACCGTACCGCTCCGGCCGGTTGCGCTCGGACTGGAAGATCCTCGTCTGGACCGGGCCCGGGCAGATGACCGAGACGCCGATCCCGTGCGGCGCGACCTCCTCGCGCAGCACCTCCGACAGTCCAACGACGGCGAACTTCGAGGCGCAGTAGGACACGTTGCTCGGGCTCGTGGGCAGGGCCACGACGCCGGCCATCGAGGCCGTGTTCACGATGTGGGCGTCGCCCTCCTGCTCGCGCATCCGCGGGAGGAAGGCCTGGATCCCGTGCACCGGCCCCAGCAGGTTCACGTCGAGGAGCCAGCGCCAATCGCTGTCCGTTGACTCCTCGATGGTGCCGACACGCATCACCCCGGCATTGTTGAAAAGCACGTTCACCTCGCCAAACGCCTCGTACGCGCGAGCGGCCAGCTCCTCGAACGACGCCGCATCGGACACGTCGGTCGGGGCTGCGACCACCTCGGCGCCCGCCGCCCGGAGCGCGGACGCGACGTGCTCGAGCCTCTCGCCGTCGATGTCGCCGAGCACGAGTCGCATCCCCGCCTGCTGACAGGCGCGGGCGATGCCCTCGCCAAGGCCGCTCGCAGCGCCGGTGATTGCGGCCACCCGTCCAGCCAGCTCTTGCATGGTCCAGTCCTCAATCACCGGCGGCCGCCGCTTGACGGCCCATTGGCCCTCCCGTAGCGTGGCCGAGCTTACATCGTAAGGCTCCTCGGCGCGCTCCTCGCGTTGCGCGAGTGGCGGGCGCGCCGCAGCGACAGGGTGCCGGATGCGTTTCGGATACACGCTGCCCAATCACTACGGTGTCGAGGACCCCGCAGACCTCGTCGGGCTCGCCTCCGAGGCCGAGGATCTGGGCTTCGACTCGGTGTGGGTCTCGCACCACCTGCTGAACCTCGACTACATCGCCGATCGTCTGGGAACGAAGCCGTACTACGACCCGCTCACCGTGTTGACCTGGGTCGCCTCCGGCACCGAGCGGATCCGGCTGGGCACGAGCGTGCTCGTCCTGCCGCTGCTGGAGCCGATGGCCCTCTCGAAGCAGCTCGCCACGATCGACATCATGTCGGGCGGGCGCCTCGATGTCGGCGTCGGCGTCGGCGGCATGCGGGCCGAGATCGAGGCCATCGGCTTCGATCTCGCCAACCGGGGGACCTACACGGACGAGTCCATCGAGGTGATGAAGGCCCTCTGGACCGGCGAGGCAGTCTCCTATGCCGGCAGGCACTTCTCCTTCTCCGGCGCGCTTGCCTCCCCCGCGCCACTGCAGGCGCCGCACCCGCCGCTGCTCGTCGGCGGGAGCAGCGACCCCTCGCTGCGCCGCGTCGCGCGCTACGGCGACGCGTGGCACGCGTCGATGTTGCTTCCCGACCGGATGGCGCCGCGCCTCGAACGCCTCGACCAGGAGCTGGAGGCGGTGGGGCGGACGCGCAGCGACCTCTCGCTCTCGGTCCGTCTGGTGGTCGAAGACGCTGTTCCGCACGACACGGTCGAGGCCTATGCGGAGCTTGGCGTCGAAGAGGTCGCTCTCGAGATCGAGACGGGGGACGTTGCGGAGCAGCGCCGCTGGCTGCGAGCGCTCGCCGCCGAGTTGATAGCGCGCAGCTGAGCGCGGGCCCCGTTCGGAGGTGTATGTGACCAGGCGACACGAGGCGGCCGTCGTCGGCGTGTACGCGACGAAACAGGAGCGTCAGTCGGAGCGCACGACCCGCTCGCTGATCCGCGAGGCGGTGTTCGGAGCGCTCGACGATGCGGGGTTCTCGATCGAGGACGTCGACGGCTGGTACGGCCCCTTCCCCTTCGGCAACGACCTCGGCATGAGCGGCGGGACCGGGTTCGCGCTCGGGAATGTCGGCTACCAGCTCGACATTGCGCTCTCCGCCGGGGGCACCTCGCAGGGTGCGGACGCGCTGCTCGAGGCTGTGCCGGCGATCGCGTGGGGTGAGGTGAACGTCGCGGTGATCGTCTACGGGCAGGCGCGCGGTCCGGCCGACGGACGTGTCGCGAGCTGGACACGCCCGACCGACGAGTTCACCGAGTGGACCGGATCGATCACCGCCGGACAGATCGCGCTGCAGGCGCGGCGACACATGCACGAGTACGGCACGACGCTGGAGCAGATGGCCTACGGCGCGGCCACCGTGCGCAACCACGGCCACATCCACCCGGACGCGGTGATGTTTGGGCGGGGGCCGTACACCGCCGACGATGTGCTCGAATCGCGGAAGTTCGCGGACCCGTTCACGCTGCTCATGTCCTCGATCGTGAGCGACGGCGCCTCCGCGCTGGTCGTCGCGAGCGCGGAGCGTGCGGCCGAGTCGAAGCACGACCCGGTGTGGGTGATCGGCGGCGCGAGCGCGCGCCACTTCCGAAGCTACTTCGAGGTCCCCACGCTCGACATCTACCGCTGGCGTGACCGCCTCGTCGCCGGGTTCGGGCGCGCAGGCGTCGGCCATGACGACGTCGATCAGCTGCAGCTCTACGACCACTTCTCGAGCGGGCTGATCATCGACACCGAGCTGATGGGGTTCTGCGAGCCCGGCGAGGGTGGCCCGTTCATCGTCGAGCACATGGACTTCGACCAGAAGTTCCCGATGGTGACCGACGGCGGGAACCTCTCGTTCAGCCACCCCGGCGCTCCCCACAACTTCAAGATCGTCGAGGCCGTGCGCCAGTTCCGCGGATTCGTGCCCGACCTCTGCCCGGACTGGGAGAGCGGCGAGCACACGTACGACCGCGCGGTCTGCAGGAAGCTCCGCGATCCACAAGTCGCGGCTATCGGGACGCCGCCGACCGGCGGGTTCGCGTACGCCATCCTCGCGAAATAGCGGGTGAGCGCGAGCGGAGGGACTTCACATGCCGTTCTCCAAGCCCTTGCCGTCGCCGACCGATCTCTGGCGCCCGTTCTGGGACGGCGCGCGAGCGCACAAGCTGGTGCTGCAACGCTGCCGCGAGTGCCGGGCCTATCGCTTCACCCCGCAGATCCTCTGCCGCGAGTGCTACTCCGAGGACTACGACTGGGAGCAAGTCTCGGGCCGGGGAACGGTCTGGAGCTGGAGCACGATCTATCGCCCGCAGTCGCCGGCGTTCTCCGAGGACGTGCCCTACATCGAGGCGATCGTCGAGCTCGAAGAAGGCCCGAAGATGCTCACCAACGTCGTCGGCGTCTCGCCCGACAGGATCTACGTCGGTCAACCGGTCGAGGTGCACTTCGAAGACGCTACGGACGAGATCAGCCTGCCGAAGTTCCGCCCGATGTCGCGGAGCTGATCGGGCAACCGCCCGGCGCGGCGCGAAAGGGGATCGTGTGCGGTTCTCGGTTCAGACCGGCCAGGAGAACATCAGCTGGGACGAGCTGCTCGACACGTGGCAGCTGCTCGAGGGCCTGGGCTACGACGCGGCCTGGACCACCGATCACCTCCTGCCGGCTGGCGCGGGCGACGCCGACGGACCCTGCCTCGAGGCCTGGACCACCCTCGCGGCCCTCGCCGCGCGCGTGCCGCGGCTGCGACTCGGGACCATGGTCACCTGCAACACGTTCCGCAACCCCGCCCACCTCGCGAAGATCGCCACCACCGTCGACGTGATTTCGGATGGTCGGCTGAACTTCGGCATCGGCGCAGGCTGGTTCGAGCGCGAGCACGCCGCCTACGGCTTCGACTTTGGCACGGCCGGTGAGCGGTTCGACCGCCTCGAGGAGGCGTTGCAGGTCATCAGGCTGCTCTGGTCGGGGGAGCAGGGCGTGAGCTTCCGCGGCGACCACTACCGGCTGGAGGACGCGCCGTTCGTCCCGGCGCCCGTGCAGCAGCCCCATCCGCCGATCTGGGTCGGCGGTACGGGCCCCAACCGCACGCTGCGGCTGGTGGCGAAGTACGCGGACGCATGGAACGGCAATGGCACGCTGGAGCTGCTGGCGGATCGCATCGAGCGCCTCCGTCGGCACTGCGACGTTGTCGGCCGGCGCTTCGAGGACATCGAGCTCACCGCCGGCGCCGCGCTCATCCCGGACGCGATCTACGAGCGCTTCGTCGAGCGCACCGCGGAGTGGCAGGGTCTGGCGCCGGCCGACGTGCGGCGCATGACCATCGGCGGTTCGCCGGAGGACCTGCGTAACGCCGTGCAGGCCTACGCCGACGCCGGCTTCACGCACCTCGTGATGGTAGTGAACACTCCCTACGATCGAGGGCTCTTCGAGCGGGTCGCCCGCGAGGTGTTCCCCGCCTTCACGTAGCGCCGGGAGCGAACCGCCAGCTTCGGTACCACCACCCGGAACCTGTCCGTCCGTTCGCATCTACTGCGGCCGCGCCAACTGCACCCGCACCACCACCGGAACGTGCTCGATCTTGTCGTTTCCGAACAGTGATGCCCATGTTCGTCGCTTGGTCCTGACCCCCGCGCCTCCGCAGAGCGACCGACAACCGTGAGGCGCACTTCGTCGAGGATCCGTGCGGCGGCGAGAAGCGCTGCTGTTCCGGCTCGGGGTTGGCGCTCGAATCCGGGGAGGCGGTCGCGTCCGCATCAGCCCCACCCGAGGACTGCTGCGGTTGACACGCCGGGACGGGTTAAGAACAATCGCGATACCACGATTGAGGCTGGGCCGGCGGAGCGTGTAGCTGCTCCGCGGTGGGGGGAGAGACAGCATGGCCGCGCGAGATGACCAGAGTGAGGTTGCTGCCACGTACCGGAGGCTGGGAAGGACGATCATCGGCCGCCGGGCGCTCCTGCGAGGGAGCGTCCTCGGAGCCGCCGGACTCGCCACTGCCGCGCTGATCGGCTGCGACGACGACGACGACGAGGCTCCTCCGGCGGCAGCCACGCCCGCTGCCGCCCCCGCCCAGGCGACGGCCACTGCCGCGCCGGCGACCGCTACCCCTGCTCCGCGGGCGACGGCCACCGTCGCACCTCGGGCGACAGCCACGCCGACCCAGGCTGCCACCACCGCGGAGGACGAGGCGAAGCGAGGCGGGAAGATGTCATGGGCCCAGAACACCACGGCCCACCTCGACATCCACCAGGACAGCATCTCCGGGGCGCAGCAGATCATCGGCGCCACCTACAACCGGCTGGTCCGCTATCGCGGTGACGCCCAGCTCCCTGAGCCGGATCTCGCGCAGTCCTGGGAGCAGGCCGGCACCGACGTGGTCTTCACGCTTCACGAGGGCGTGAAGTGGCAGAACAAGCCGCCGGTCAACGGCCGCGACTTCAAGGCGAGCGACGTGGTGTTCGGCCTCGAGCGGGCGCGCTCGGACGACCCCTCGTTCATCCACAGCGGCGACCTGGCGGTGGTCGATACGATCGAGGCGCCGGACGACTCCACCGTGCGGCTCACCACGAAGTACCCGACGGCGATCATCCTCACCATGCTCGCGGGCTACCAGTGGATTCCCGTCGCGCCCGAGGTGATCGACCAGTTCGGGGACATCAAGAGTCCGGAGGCGACGATCGGCACGGGGCCGTTCATCGTCGAGAGCTTCGCGCCCGACTTCGGCGCCACGCTCGTGCGGAACCCCGACTACTGGCGCGAGGGTCTGCCGTACCTCGACGAACTCGAACAGCTCGACGTCGAGGACCACTGGTCGCAGTTCCGCGCCGGGAACATCGACATCGTGCTGGTGCCTGCCGAGTTGCTCCCCGGCCACGACTCGTTTGCCGGGTTCCTCGAGTCGGAGGGCATCGACGGGTACGTGTATTCGGAGGTGATGGCCGCCTCCGCGCACGGGCACTTCATGAACACGCAGGATCCCGCCTTCGCCGACATCCGCGTGCGCTGGGCGATCAACCTGATCATGGACCGCCTGCCGAACCGTACGTACGGCTGGCCGATCGGAGCGAAGCCGTCGATCGCGCTCGGGATGGGGCATCTCGCGTTCCATCTCCCGGACGCGGAGTTCGAGGAGATGCCGGGCTTCGGCTTGGGGCGGCGCGAGCAAGACATCGCCGAGGGACTCCAGATGCTTGCCGGGCGGGTTTCGACGCCGACAACCCCATGGAGTGGCAAATCATGGGGTGGTCCGTGCCCCAGACCCTTGTCGGTATCGACCAGCTGCAGATCGCGGTCGACATGTACAAGGATGTCTCCGGCAACGTCCTGCAACCGTCGGAGCAGGCGCTCGAGTGGGGCGCCTGGAAGCAGGCGGAGGCGTTGCACGAGTTCCAGATGATCTCGTCGGCCTACTCGATGGGCGTCGACGCCCACGACGCGATGCAGAAGATGTACCACAGCGAGGGAGGCCGGAACTTCTCGGGGTACGCGAACCCGGACCTCGACCGCATGCTCGCCGTCGAGGAGAGCACCTTCGACATCGAGGAGCGGATCTCGCTGATGCAGGACATGCAGCGCTTCGTCAATTCGCCCGAGGAGATCGCCAACGCCTGGACGGGATCGGGGCCCTTCTCCTACGCGGCGCTCTCGCGCATCCAGGGCATCCCGATGCTCTGGGACAGCGGGCGCGTGGATCAGGTCTACGTGCAGAAGTAAGGAGCGTTGACAGCCGGAGCAACGGGGGCGACTGAGTAGCAACTGGCTCGTGGCGCGATACCTCCTCGGCCGCCTGGTGGTCTCGAGCATCTCGCTGGTGCTCGTGGTCGTGATCGTGTTCGTCGCGGTGCGGCTCATGCCGGGCGACATCGTCGACCAGTTCTTTCAGGACACCGGCGCCCGGCCGGGCCAGGCGGAGGAACTGCGGGAGAAGCTCGGGCTCAGCGATCCGATTGCGGTCCAGTTCTGGCGCTACCTCGGCGAACTCGCGCGCGGAGACCTCGGCGAGTCGCTGGCCTCGGGCCGGGAGCTCTCCGTTGTGATCCGAGACCGCACGCCGGTGACATTCCAGCTGGCGATGATGACGCTCATCTTCAGCCTCGCGATCGGGTTGCCGCTCGGCGTGCTCTCCGCCGTGATGCGCGGGTCGCCGTTCGACTACCTGTTGCGCACGATCGCGATCGGTGGCATCTCGATCCCGTTCTTCTGGATCGCCGTCCTCACGATCTCGCTCCCGGCGTACTACTGGCGCTGGACGCCTCCGATCGGACACGTGCCGCTGCAGGAGGACCCGCTCGCGAGCATCCAGCACATGCTCGCTCCGGCGCTGGTCGGCACGGTGTTCCTCGCGGGCTCGATCATGCGGATGCTGCGCGCGACGATGCTCGAGGTGCTGCGCCTGGACTACATGCGCACGGCCGCCGCGAAAGGGCTCTCGCGGGCAACGCAGATCCGCCGCCACGCGCTGCGCAACGCGCTCATCCCCGTCGTCACCCTGATCGGCATCCGTTTCATCTTCCTGCTAAGCGGATCGGTCGTGCTGGAGAGCATCTACGCGCTCCCCGGGCTGGGTCAGCTGTCGCTCGACGCACTCTCGAGGCGCGACTACCAGGTCGTGCAGGCGGTCACGTTGTTCATGGCGGTCATCATCATCATGACGAACCTGGTCGTCGACATCTCGTACGGTTTCATCGATCCGCGCATCCGGCACAGCCGCGCCTGATGGGAGTGCGATGGCTACGACCGGTGTAGGCAGGCAACGCGCACTCGGCGCGGGCCGCGCGAGCGTGGCCCTGGGGTGGTGGCGTGCGATCAGGGTGTTCGCCCGGCGACAGCCGCTGGCGACGTTCGGGGCGCTCGTGTTGCTGTTCGGACTGGTCATCGCCGTGATCGGGCCCTCCATCACCCCGAAGGATCCGTACGATACGGACGTGCTGAACGGGCTGCGCTCACCGGGGGAGGGGTACCTGCTTGGGACCGACAATCTCGGCCGTGACATCCTCAGCCGCGTGCTGGTCGCGACGCGCTTCTCGCTCCTGCTGGGGTTGGCGGCCGTCGCCTTCGGTCTCCTCATCGCCGTGCTGGTCGGCGTGATCTCGGGCTACGCCGGGGGCATCGCCGACATGGTGCTGCAGCGTATCGTGGACGCCGCGATCGGCATCCCGTTCATCCTCTTCCTGCTGCTCATCGTCACCATGGCGGGCGCCAGCTTCCTGAGCATCGCGCTGATCATCGGGCTCTACCAGGGCGTCACAAGCTCCCGGATCGTGCGCGGCGCCGTGATGAGCGTGCGCGAGGAGGTCTACGTCGAGGCGGCCACCACCATCGGCGCCACGCCCGTACGCGTCATGGCGCGGCACGTGCTCCCCAACGTGATCGCGCCCGTCATCATCATCGCCTCGCTGAATCTCGGCTCGGCGATCCTCGCGGAGTCCGTGCTCAGCTTCCTCGGCTACGGCGTGCAGCCGCCGGACCCGACCTGGGGGCAGATGATGGGCGTGGAGGCCCGGCCATACGTCACGCGCGCCCCCTGGATGGCGTTCTTCCCGGGCGTTGCCCTGGCCGTCACGGTCTTCGCGATCAACGTGCTCGGCGACGGTCTGCGAGACACCCTCGACCCGCGGCTCCGGGGGTCAGTGGCATGAACGATCTGCTGGAGGGACTGAGGATCCTCGATCTCGGCCGCTACACGGCCGGGCCGTACTGCGCGAAGCTCTTCGTGGATGCGGGCGCCGATGTCATTCACGTCGAGCGCCCCGGCGCCGGCGACCCCGCCCGCGCGCTCCCGCCGCTGCTCGACGACGGCTCGGCCGAGACGGTCAGCGCCGTCTACGCCTTCCTCAACGCGGACAAGCGATCGGTCACGCTCGACTTCACGACGCCGACCGGCGCCGAATGGCTGCGCGAGCTTGTGCGCTGGGCCGACATCGTCGTCGAGAACTTCGCTCCCGGTACGCTGGAGCGCCACGCCTTCGGCCTGGAAGAGGTGCTCGGTGTGAACCCCTCGGTGGTGTGGGTGAGCATCACGAACTTCGGCGGCAGCGGGCCGTCGCGTGACCTCCGAGGCAGCTCGCTGACCCTGCAGGCAGCCGCCGCCCTCATGGACGGCAACGGCGACGAGGACCGCGAGCCGCTGCGCTACCCGCGCCACATCTCCGAGTACTGGGCCGGGTCCAATGCGGCGCACGCCGCCTTGATCGCCCGGCGGCACGCCCGGCTGACCGGCGAGGGCCAGCATGTCGACGTCTCCATCCAGGAGTCGCTGGTCGCCTCGTACTTCATGCACTTCGCCGACTACCAGTACCAGGGAGCGCTGCAGGCTCGCGGCTGGCTCGACCTGAAACCGGCCTCGGACGGCCCGATCATCGTGAACTGGCACACCGCCGTTCCGTGGGATGTTTTCGCCATCGCGCTCGAGGCGGAGGAGTTGATCCTCGATCCGGAGTTGCAACCGCCACTCTCGATGACCGCGAACGCCGGACGCGTGGCTGACGTCATCTCCCGCTCGATGCGCACCCGCACGCGCCGCGAGTGGTTCGCCCGGGCGAAGGAGCACCGCGTCCCGGCGGGCATGGTGCAAACGCTCGACGAGGTTGCGGCCTGCGAACACCTGGAGGCGCGCGCGCACTTCGGCTCGCTCCGGCTGCCGGGCGGCGCAGAGGGACGCGCCCCCGGGCCGCCGTACGCGCTCTCCGAGGGCGCCACGGAGCGCATGCGAGTCGTCCCACGGCTCGGTGAGCACAATGCTGTTGTGTTCGGCGAACTGCTTGGCCACTCGGAAGGCGAGCTGCAGGCCGCCGCAGCAGCGGGGGCGATCTGATGCCCGGCGCACTCGACGGCGTACGCGTGCTGGATAACGGGATCGTGCAGGCGGGCACGTTCCCGGCGCGCCTGCTCGCCGACTACGGCGCCGAGATCATCCGTGTCGAGCACTACCGGCGGCCGGACCTGGGGCGGAACTTCTGCTTCCCCGACGGCGTCGCCGGCGACCCGTACTGGGAACAGAGCGGCATCTACCTGGAACAGCATCGGAACAAGGCATACTGCGTCGGGCTGGACGCCGGGAATCCCCGGGGCCGCGAGCTCTTCCTGCGCCTGGTCGCGAGCTGCGACATCGTCCTCGACAGCCACCCGCCGGGGCTCATGGAGGATCTCGGGCTGAGCTACGAGGAGCTGCGCGCCGCGCGCGAGGACCTTGTGTACGTCTCGACCTCCGGCTACGGGTACGGCGGTCCGTACAGCGAGATCCGCTCGTACGGCATGATGAGCGAGGTGATGAGCGGGATCAGCTCGCTCAACGGCTACGCAGGCGAGGCACCCCAGCGTGGCACGATTCCCCTCACCGACCACCCCGCGACCTATCACATCGCCTTCCTCATGGTCGCCGCGCTCGAGCGGCGCGACCGCACCGGCAAGGGCGCGTGGGTCGACGTCTCGCAGTACGAGGTGGGCGTCAACCTGATCGGCGACGCGCACGTCGCCCGCGCCTTCGGCGCGAACGTTCCCGGTCCGCGCGGGAACGGCGACGACGGTCACCCGATCGCCGGCTGCGTTCCGTGCGACGACGGCTCGCGCTGGCTCGCGGTCGACGTCTGCGATCGTGCCTCGTGGGACGGGCTGCGCGAGCTGGTCGAGTTCGAGGCGCTCGACGTCGATCGCGATCCCTGGGCGCAGCCACTCTCCGCCGCCGAGCAGGAACGGATCCGCGAGGCGCTGGAGGCGTGGGCGCGCCCTCGCGACGGCGACGAAGCGGTCTCCGAGTTGCAGGCTCGGGGCGTGCCGGCCGCCGTCGCGGCCAACGCGCGCGACCTGCTGCTCGATCCGCATCTCGAGGCCCGCGGGTTCTTCTGGCTCGTCGACCATGCGCCGGAGCAGGGGGCCGGCCGCCGGGCCTGGCCCGGCGCCTCGGCCTTGCTCTCCCGCACTCCCGCCGAGCTGCGCACGCGCGCCCCGATGCTCGGCGAGCACAATCACCTGATCGCGACCGGGTTGCTGGAATGCAGCGAGGAGGAGTACGAGGAGTACGTCGCGTCGGGCGCGATGGGCGTCACGCCGGATGCGGCCGAGATGAAGCCGCCCCCCGCCGACCTCGAGGAGCGGCTGCACCTGCCGCCTGCGGCTCAGCTCAGGATCGTCGAGTTCGATCCCCGCTACACGGAGCGCATGATGGAGCGGTTCGGCGACACGTACGGGAGCGACGCCACAGCGTGAGCGGAGAACAACGAGACTGCACGAGCAGCGATTGGAGGGGCAGATGACGGAGACGATTCGAGGGAAGGCCGCGATCGTCGGCATCGGGGAGACCGCCTACTACAAGCGGGGCGGGGCGGAGGACGCCGAGTTCAAGCTCGGCCTCATGGCCATGCAGAAGGCGGCCGACGATGCCGGCATCGATATTCGGGAGATCGACGGCTTCTTCTCCTACTCGATGGACCGCAACGAGGGGATCCGCTTCGCCACCGCGCTGGGCATCGAGGATCTGAAGGTCAGCTCGATGGTCTGGGGCGGCGGTGGTGGCGGCGGATCGGCCGCGATCATGAACGCGGCCGCGGCAGTGGCCACCGGGCTCTGCGACTACGCCGTCGCCTACCGCGCGCTCTCGCAGGGCGAGTTCGGACGTTTCGGCGGGCCCGTCGCCGCGGGCGGCGTGGAGGGGCCGGACGCCCTCGCGATGCCGTACGGGGTGATGTCGCCGGCGCAGATGTTCGCGATGAAGACCCACCGCTACATGTACGAGCACGGCGTGGAACAGTCGGCGCTGCGGGCGATCTCGCTCGCCTGCTACTACCACGCCCAGCGTAATCCCCGCGCGGTCATGTACGGCCGGCCGCTCGACGAGGAGACGTACGACAACTCGCGCTGGATCGTCGAGCCGTTCCACCTCTACGACTGCTGCCAGGAGAACGACGGCTCGGCCGCGGCGATCATCACGACCGCCGAGCGCGCCCGCGACCTGAAGCAGAAGCCGGCGTACATTCTGGGAGCCGCGCAGGGCTCTGGCTACCGGCAATCGGCCTCGGCGCACAACGCGCCGGACTACGCGACGTCCAACTTCAAGGTGACCGCGAAGCGGCTCTACGAGATGGCCGAGGTCATGCCGGACGAGGTCGACGTCGTGCAAATGTACGAGAACTTCACCGGCGGCGTGATGATGAGCATCGTCGAGCACGGGCTGGTCCCGGCTGAGCGGGTCAACGAGGAGTTCACCCTCGAGAACTTCCGCTTCGACACGGGTGACCTCCCGCTGAACACGAGCGGCGGCAATCTGGCCGAGTGCTATATGCACGGCTTCGAACTGATCACCGAGGCAACGCGCCAGATCCGCGGCACCTCGACTTCTCAGGTCGAGGGTGCGGAGATCTCGCTCGTCGCCTCGGGGCCGATGGTCGAGCCGACGAGCAACCTCATCCTGGGCGCGGAAGTGTAGGGAACGAACGATGGCCAACGCGACGAAGTCCGAGATCGAGGCCGGCGGCGCATACTTCGCCGAGGCTCCGGCGTTCCCGGTGCCGCTGATGAACGAGCTGGACCGCCCCTACTGGGAGGGTGCAGCCCGCAACGAGCTGCTGGTTCAGTTCTGCCCCTCCTGCGATGTCTGGCAGTGGGGTCCGGAGTGGCTCTGCCACACCTGTCACTCGTACGACCTCGATTGGCGGGAGGTGGAGCCGCGCGGGCGAATCTACTCCTGGGAGCGCGCGTGGCATCCGGTGCACCCGGCGCTCGTCGAGGCGGTGCCGTACGTCGTCGTCCTCGTGGAGCTCCCGCATGCCGGAAACATCCGCATGGTCGGGAACCTGCTCGGCGAGCCCGAGGAAGACGTCGTCATCGGCGCCGAGGTCGAGGCGGTGTTCGAACACCACCTCGATCACGACCCCCCGTACTCGCTGGTGCACTGGTCGTACATCTGACAGGCGCGGGGCGGCCGTCGGGCCCGTACCCGAGGGGCCCGGCGAGCCGGCCACTGGAGTCGTGGCCCTCGGTGAGGGGGAGTCAATGCCAAAGGTAGCAGCGGCCGACTACGACATCGACAGGATTCGGGAGCAGTACGTCGGACGAACGGGCGAGCGGAAGGATGGCCTCTACCCGGTGGAGCACGATCCGATCCGCCGCCATGAGCACATGTGCTACGGGAGGAACCCGCTCTTCATCGACCCCCAGTACGGGAGGAACAGCCGGTACGGCGACAACATCGCCCCCGGGGTGATGGCCGACTACTTCGCAGGCGACGGGACGTGGCCGAACTGGAACGGCGGCCCCGACATCCCGGCGCCCGAGAACGAGGACCTCGACGTTCCCGTGATCGGCGATCGGGCCATCAACCTCAGCACGACGTGGGAGTTCCTGAAGCCCATGAGGATCGGCGACCGGCTCTGGTTGCAGCCCTCGATCGCGGACGTCTACGTCAAGCCGATCCGCCTCGACCCGAACGCGATCTGGATCATCGACGAGACGCGCTTCTACAACCAGGACGACGAGCTCGTCGCGATCAGCCGCAACACGAGCCTGCGCCACCGCGCGCCCGAGGAGGTCGAGGCCGACCCCGACCCGCTCGGGCTGCAGACGGCGTAGGCGCTCAGCACGAGGGAGCACGGCGATGGCCGTCAAGCTGGACCCACTACCGCAGATCTACTTCGAGGACGTGAGCGTGGGCGACGAACTGCCCGGCTTCTCCTACACGCTCGACTGGACCGAGATGGTCAAGCAGGTGAGCGGCTCGCAGGACTTCTACGCCGTGCACCACGACCCGCCGTTCGCGCAGTCCGGCGGGCACCGCACCATCTTCTACAACACGGGCTGGACTCGCGCGCAGCTCTACCGCCTCCTCGCCGACTTCGCCGGACCGGAGGGCTGGGTGCGCAGGCTGCACTTCGAGATGCGGCGCATGAACATGCCAGACGATGTCATCACCGTGAGCGGCAAGGTCGTCGCCAAGGAACAGACCGACGACGGCAACGCCGTCGAGATCGAGCTCTCGATCACGAACGACCGCGAGGGGGTTGCGACGCCGGCGCAAGGCACCGTGCTGCTCCCCTCGCGAGAGTGACTGCGGAACCTGGGGAGGGACGACATGGCGATACGCGGAGATGACGTGCTGCTCGTCGAGCGGGTGCCGGAGAAACACTACGCGGTGCTGACCGTGAACCGCGAGGAGCGCGGCAACTCGATCAACTTCGATCTCGCGCGCCGGCTTGCGCAGGAGTGGCCGCGGCTCAAGGCCGACGACGAAATCTGGGCGGTGATCCTGACCGCGGTGGGTGACCGCTTCTTCTGCGCCGGTGAGGACCTCAAGGACCGCGCCGAGCTGGACGAGGAGTACGAGGGCGGCTTCGTCCAGTACGTCGACGATCAGGGTGGCTGGGCCAAGCTCGCCCCGGTGGACCACGAGTTCTGGAAGCCGATCATCGGCGCCGTCAACGGCTTCGCCGTGGCGGGGGGTTGGTTCCTGTCTCAGATCTGCGATGTGCGCATCGCCGCGGAGCACGCGATGTTCGGGGTTCCGGAAGTGCGCTGGAACCTCCCGGCGTCGTTCATGGCGCAGGCGGCACGCATGATTCCGCCCGCCATGGTGATGGAGATGACCCTGTGGGGTGCGCGGCAATATACCGCGCAGCGGATGTACGAGGTCGGCTGGGTCAACAAGGTCGTGCCAAGGGAACAGCTGCTCGACGAAGCCATCCAGTGGGCCGAGGAGGTCTGCGAGATGGGCCCGGTCTCGGTCTGGACGCACAAGGAGCTCATCTACCGCTACCTCTTCCAGGACGATCACTGGGCGCAGCGCTTCGGGCTCGCCCTGTTCGACAAGGTCGAGGCGATGGAAGACTCGATCGAGGGCCCGAGGGCCTTCGCCGAGGGGCGCCCGCCCGAGTGGAAGCTGCGCTGAGCGGTCGCTCCGATCCTCCCAACGAGTCCTCACGCCGAACGCCCTCGACAGGCCCCGGGCGAGTCGGAGGCCGTCGGTGGGGTCACCGTTTCCAGGTTGCTCAGGAGCGCGGTGGTTCGCGAGAGCTACCGTCACCACAGTGATGCCCATGTTCGTCGCTTGGTCCTGACTCACCTCTCGGCAAAACGGGAGACCAGGGGTTCGGTGAGATGCAGATCCATGCCGCCGCCTTCATTCATCTTCGCGATAGCGCCGTAACGAGCCTGGATTTCGAGCGCTGGCGGCGTGTCTTCCTGGACCAGGATTACCCGCTGATCGGCCTCTGCTGAGCACCTCGCCCCAACACTAACAGATATTTTACGCCATTCGGGCAAGACCTTATAGCTCCCTCACATCGCTGCGGGTCTGGTCGGCTATCGTCTTCAGCGCGCGTTAATGGACCGCGATCGACGACAGAACGCCTCGGCCCAGTTCGCTCATGGCGGCGACACCGGCCGCGAGCGTGCGTGAACTGGCCGGCGTACTGCCGCTCAGGTGGCCCAAGAAGTGCGTTCGATGAGACCGTCCGTTCCCTTTTCCGTTGCCCCCGCGATGGTCGCTCCCTGGCTCGGCGCCGCGATGTTGCTGGTCGCCTGCCAGTCCACGCTCAGCGAACCGGCGGCAACCGCGCCGGCAGGGGCGCCGCCGGTGGCGACGGCCACACCAGCGCCGACCACCCCGGTACCTGATAGGCGGAGTGACGCTACGCCGGCAGCGACGCCGGCGCCGACGGCAACACCGGCGCCGGGCATGCCGGGACCGGATCGCCAGGGTGGCGCCCCGACTGCCACAGCGACCGCCGCGGCCGGCGCTCCGACAGCGAGCGCAACGCCCGGCAGGGCGACTCCGACGCCGACCGGGGGGAGCGCCGCCCAGCCGGCGGGGAGGGCGCCGGCCGGCGCACGCGGTCCCGGCTCGGCGGGGGGCAGCGACACGCGACAGGCACCTCCCGAGGGGGCCACCGAATACACGTGGCAGGACGGCGAACACACGCGGCGCGTGTGGCTGGGGCCCGCCGAGGACGCGGGTGCATCGGGCGAAGTGGGCGCCTCCGGGCGCTCTGACTCGCAAGCGGACTCCGACGGCTCTCCCGTCTTCTATGACGACTCCGGGCGGCGCATGACGCTGCCCGGCGGAGTGCTGCTGGTGCTCGATGCGGAGTGGGATCAGCGCCGGGTCGAGGGCTTCTTCGCCGCCAACGGCATCGCGCTCAGCCGTGTCGAGGAGGAGGACTTCGCCACCAACGCCTACTTCATCTCGACCGATCCCGGCCTGCCCTCGCTCCTGCTCGCGAACGAGCTGGCCGACGAGGAGGGGGTGCTGATCTCCAGCCCCAACTGGCGCTCCCAGGTCGTCGTGAGATGAGATGGGGCGCACTGATCGCGGCCTGCGCCGCGCTCGGGCTCCTGCTCCCCGGGGGGCGAGCCCTCGCGCAGACCGTGACCGTCCCGGGCGTCCCCACCAGCATCGCGGCCACCTCGACAGCGGACTCCCTCACCGTCACGTGGGCCGCCCCCGACGACGACGGCGGCGCGGCCGTCACCGCATACGACCTCCGCTATATCGAGACGGACGACGACGAAACGGCCGACGCCAACTGGACCCTCGTCGAGGACGCATGGACCACCGGCACGCTCTCCTACTCCATTGCTAGCTTGCGAGACAGCACGAGCTACGACGTGCAGCTACGCGCGGTCAACAGCGAGGGTGACGGCGCCTGGTCGGCCTCGACCACCCAGGCCACGGACGACTACGGCGACACCCGCTCGACGGCCGCCAACTTCGCGCTGAGCGACTCGACGGCCAGCGTGGCGGGACGAATCGACTCGGACGGCGACGCGGACTTCTTCAGCTTCGTGCTGACCGAGACGAAGGAACTGGTGCTCTACACCACCGGGCTCCTCGATACGCACGGCGAGCTGCAGGAGAGCGACGGGACGTCCGTGACGTCGAACGACGACGGCCGGTTCCCGGAGAGTCCGTGGAACTTCCTGGTCCGCGCCCGCCTGGACGCCGGGACCTACTACATCGAGGTCACGGGCGACGGCGGCGCCACGGGCGCGTACGAGCTCCACGGGATGCTCGCGCCCGACGACGTGGGGAACAGTCTGCCCTCGGCCGCCTCCGCGCACCTCGGCATGGTGACAGCGGGAAGGATCGGGCGGCCCGGCGATACCGACAGCCACGATGCGGACTACTACCGGCTCGACTTCGACACGGCGACCGACTTTTTCGTCGTGGCCTTCAGCGACACGGTCATCACCGGCCAGCTCCTCAACAGCAACGGCGACGACCTGCAGACAAGCTACCGGTTCTTCCTCGCTGGTGAGCTGTTCCAGCATTATCCGTTCGGCAGTTTCGCCAATGCCCAGGGCTTCATGTTGCGGCACACGGTCGCCGCCGGCACGTACTACATCAGGATCATCGGCAATCGGTCGTTCTTCACGGGGCCGTACTGGATGCAGGTGGGCGAGGCGCCCAACCCCGGGACGTCCCTCAGCACCGCCACGCCGATCCGGCTCGGCGGGGGCGTGCCCGGACGCATCTCCTCCTCGTCGGACGCCGACTACTTCAGCCTCGCGGTCGAGGAGGACGGCTACGTCTCGCTCGCGGCCGCGACGCTGATCGACGACCCCATGGCGGCACGGATCACGGTCTACGACGAGGGAGGTTCCACCCTCGACGTCTCCAGGGTCCCTCACTCCGACTGGTTCTCGTTCGCGCGGGACCACATGGCGGACTACGTGCTCGTGCCCGTCGAGGCGGGGAAGACGTACGGCATCCGCGTGGACGGGGAGGGGAGCGAGACCGGCGGCTACTTCCTCTTTGCCCTGCCCGAGGAGCGGTACGCGGCGTTCGCGCAGAGGTGCATGGACCTGACCACGGACGACACCGTCGACGCCTTCTACGGCTGCCAGTGGCACCTCGACAACACGGGCCAGTCCGGCGGCGGAACGGGCGAGGACATCAACGTCGTGGAGGTGTGGGAGGACGGGAACACCGGGGCGGGCGTGAACATCGCGATCGTGGACGACGGCCTGTACCTCGAGCACGAAGACCTGAAAGACAACGTCAACACCAGCCGCAACCACGACTACTGGACCGGAGTGCCGGCGGGCGTCTCAAATCTGTTCTGGGTGAACCATGGAACGTCCGTTGCGGGGCTGATCGCGGCCGAGCATAACGAGGTCGGTGTCCGGGGCGTGGCGCCCGGAGCGACGATCTACAGCTACAACTTCGTCGACTGGCTGTCCGCAGGCGAGGCGGAGCTTCGCGACCTGGTGGATGCGATGACGCGCCACAGGGTGGGCACGCAGGTGTCGTCCAACAGCTGGGGATTCCCGGACAATGGCGCGCCTCACCCGGCCGAGGCTGCCTGGATGGCGGCGATCGAAACGGGGCTGAGGGAGGGGGACGGCGGCCGGGGCATCTCCTACGTCTGGGCCGCCGGCAACGGCGGAGACCCGGACGGATACGCCCTGGACAACGCCAACCTCGACGGCTACGCGAACTTCTACGGCGTCACGGCCGTCTGCGCGGTCGACCATACCGGCGAGAAGAGCCGCTACTCCGAGCCTGGCGCCAACCTCTGGGTCTGCGCCCCGTCCCACGGGGATGGCGCCTTCATCACGACCACGAAGTCCGCCGCGCTGCTGTACCCCGTCGGCGACGGCTCGGACTTCACGCCGGGGCTGTACTGGGGCGACTTCGGCGGCACCTCCGCGGCTGCACCGATCGTGTCCGGCGTCGTGGCGCTGATCAAGTCCGCCAACCCCCTGCTCACGTGGCGCGACGTGAAGCTGATCCTGGCCGCCTCGGCACGCAAGAACGATGCGTCCGACGGAGACTGGGAGGACGGCGCGCTGCAGTATGGCTCGGACACGGACGTCTACTCGTTCAACCACAAATACGGCTTCGGCGTGGTCGACGCCGGCGCGGCGG
>VXMT01000083.1 GCA_009840965.1 Chloroflexota bacterium | reverse complement strand
GACTGGACACGTGCGATCGGTCCGCACCGAGGTCGCCGAGCTGCATCGCGGCCCGCGGCCGCGCCTCGTCGCGACGGGGCGGCTCCGCCTCGATCAGGGCGAGCACCTCGTCGCGGTGCTCGTCGATCTCGGGGGCGCGCTGGACGCGGGCGGGCGTGGCGCTGAAGCGCCAGGGCGCGCCACCGACCTTGACGGCGCCCCAGGGATGCTCGCGCTCGACGATCTGCTCGTTCGCCTGCACCTGCTCGCTGGCCCAGAGGTCGGCGAAGGTCAGGAACGGCCCGCAGGGCACGTCGTGGGCCTCGAGGGCCACGAGCCAGTCCGCACTTGAGCGGGCGGCGAAGGCCTGCTCCAGCACGGGAAGCAGCTCCGCGCGGTGCGCGACGCGGGCGGCGTTGTCGGCGAAGCGCGCCTCCTCGGCGAGCCCCGGGAGGCCGAGGGCGGCGCAGAGGCCGCGCCACTGCGCCTGCGTGTTCACGCCGACCGCGATGTAGCCGTCGCCGGTGCGAAGTGCCTGGTGCGGCACGAGGTTCGTCGTCGCACTGCCCAGCGGCGCGTGCTGCCCGCCCGCGAAGTGCTCGGCGATGCGGGTCGTCTGGTAGACGGTCGCGGCCTGCATCATCGAGGTCTCGACGAACTGCGCGATGCCGAAGCGCTCGCGCGCGCAGAGCCCCGCCAGCACGGTCTGGGTGACGACGGCCGCGCAGGTGTGGTCGACGTGGCCGTTGCTGCGGAAGCGCTCGGCCCTGCCGCCCACCGGCCCGGTGAAGCTGTCGAACGCCGTAAAGGCGCGGGCGTAGCCGTCGGCGCTGCCCTCCCGGCTGCGCGGGCCCCGCGAGCCGTACCCGGAGGAGGAGCAGTAGACGACGTCCGGATTGAGCGCGCGCACCGCCTCGTAGCCAAGGCCGAGGCGCTCCATCGCGCCGGGCCGGAAGTTCTCGACGAAGACGTCGCTGCGTTCGGCGAGCCGCAGCGCGATCTCGTGGTCGCGCGGGTTCTTGAGGTCGAGGGCGATGTTCTTCTTGTTGACGTTGACGGACGTGTAGTAGGTGCCGACGCCGTTCATACGCGGCAGCAGCGTGCGGATCAGGTCGCCGTCCGGCACCTCGACCTTGATCACCTCGGCGCCGAGCTGCCCGAGGAAGGCCGCGCCCAGCGGTCCGACCGCCAGTTGCGAGACATCCATGACGCGAAGGCCGGTGAGGGGGCCTGCCATGGCAACTCCCGCCCGATCCGCGAACCGGAAACGCCGGGTATGACGTGCGTTGACCTTCTAGGTTGGGGCAGCGAGCGCTGTCAACCGGCCCCGCGCGGCGCTCCGGCTAGTCGAGCCCGATGAACTCGCGGGCGTTCTTGGCGAGGATCCGCTCGCGCTCGGCGTCGCTGAGCGGGATGCTCATGAAGCTGCGCAGCTGCGGGCCCGCCTCGTGGCCCGGGGCGTCCGAGGCCCAGAGCACGCGCTCGATCCCGAGCGCGCGCAGGAAGCGCGGCGCGTCCTCGATCGGGCAGGCGCGGTGGCCGTCGCGCGCGTGGTGACCGGGTCCCTGGAATCCGCCCGCGAGGTCGAAGTGGACCTGCGGGAAGCGCTCGGCGATCGGGATGCGCTCGTCCCAGAAGGCGCTCGCGGCGTGCGCCATGATGAAGCGCAGCCGCGGGAACTGCTCGAACACCGGCACGAAGTTCAGCGGCTCGCCGTACACGCCGCCCGCGGGCGCGGGGGAGAGCGAGCCCGTGTCGCTGAGGATCGGGACGTCTGCCTCCTGCAGGCGCTCGTAGAGCGGGAACATCCGCTCGTCACCGGGGAAGTAGTGGCCGAGGCCGGGGTGCAGCTTGATCCCGCGTGCGCCCTCGGCCAGCCGCGTCTCCAGCTCCTCCATCATCACCGTCACGTCGTAGAAGATGCCGATGTCGACGCAGGGGAAGGGGATGAGGCGCGGCTCCCGCGCGCCCAGCTCGCAGCACCAGGCGTTGAAGCGTCGCAGCCGCTCCACGTGCTCCTCGCGGAGCTGCTCGCGCGCCCCCTCGAGCTCGGCTTCCGAGGCATCCGGCATGCGCGCGAGGCGGCTCGCGATCATCCGGTTCGTGTCCATGTAGTTGATCATGAAGAGGTGCGAGACGCCCTCGTCGTCCATCCAGTCGAGGACGCGCGGCTCGTTGGCCCGGTACCACTCGTCGGGATAGCCGGGCTTGGGGAAGACGATCCGCTCCTGCGCGGGATCCCGCGTCAGGTGCACGTGCACATCGATGACCTCGGGCAGCGCCATCGCCACGTCCCTTCCGCGGCAGCCGCCGCCAGCGACGACCGTGCCTACCCGCAAATGGCGCGCACGGTGTCGTGCAGGATCTGCATCCCCAGCCGCATGCCGTCGATGGCGATGCGCTCGTCGTTGCCGTGGCCGAGCGCCTGGTCCGAGGGCGGCACGAAGACCGGCGTGAAGCCGTACGCCGGGTAGCCCATCCGCCGGAACACCCGCGAGTCGGTGAACCCCGTCGAGGTCCACGGCACCACGACCGCGTCCTCGACCGCGTTGCGCACCGCCCTCGAAAGCGTCTCGTACAGCTCCGAGTCGATCGGCGAGGGTGGGCCGAAGCTGCGCAGCACCACCTCCACCTCCACCTGGTCGTCGTCGATCACCTCGACCATCTCCGCGAGGAAGGCGTCCGGGTCGGCGCCCGGCAGCAGGCGGCAGTCGAGGGTTGCGCTCGCTCCGGCGGGGATCACGTTGTGCTTCACGCCGGACTCGAGGGTCGTGAGCGAGATCGTGTTCCTGAGCAGCGCCTCCACCCGGGGCTGCCGCTCGGCGACCTGCTCGATGACCTCGGGGGTCGGCTCGTCCTCGAAGAGGCCGGCGGCGTGGAGGCCGTCGAAGTAGGCCTGCAGTTCCGGACCGATCCGCGCCGGACGCTCCCAGTCCTGGATCCGTTGCAGCGCGCGAACCAGGCGGTCCGCGGCGTTGTCCGGCGTCGGCACGGAGCCGTGCCCCGGGCGGCCCCGGGTGCTCAGCCGCACCCAGCACGGGATCTTCTCCGCCACGCCGATCTGCATCAACGGCCGCTCCACCCCGAAGGCGCGCGTACTGCCGCGCCCGCCCTCGTTGAGCACGCACACGCAGTCGATCACGTCCGGATGCTCGCGCGCGAGGAAGTCCGCGCCGTAGACGCTGCCCGCCTCCTCGTCGGCGACGGCGATGAAGGTGAGGTCGCGGCGCAGAGGGAGCTTGTGGCGATGGTGCAGGAGGAAGGTGATGAGCTCCATGATGCCCATCCCCTTCATATCGAGCGTGCCACGGCCCCAGATGTAGCCCCCGCTCACCTCGCCGCCGAGCGGGTCGACGCTCCAGTGCTCACGCTCGAAGGGGACGACGTCGGTGTGGTTGAGCAGGATCAGCTGTTTGCCGGCGCTCCCGTCGCCGGGGAGCGTGGCGACGAGCGTGCCGCGGCCGGGCGCGTCGGCCGGCTCGTAGACCCGGTAGGGGATGCCCTCGCGGTCGAGGATCTCGCCGTAGAACTCGCAGGCGCGCGTTTCGTTGCCGGGTGGGTTGACGGTGTCGACGCGGATGTAGGCGGAGAGCAGCTCCGTCGCTTCCTCGGTCAGCGCGTCCCAGTCCGGCGTGAATCCGTCGTCCGCCATGCCGTCCTCCTCGAGTGCTGCTCCCGCGCTTCGGCCGGGGATGAGCCTACCAGCGACGGGCGTCGCCGGGCGCGTGCGTGCTCGCACGGTGACTTCAGGCCGGGGTTAAGCGGGTGGGGTTGTGGAGCGGGGGACGGGTCTCGAACCCGCGACCTTCTGCTTGGAAGGCAGATGCTCTACCAGCTGAGCTACCCCCGCATCCGCCTAGCCATTGAACGCAGGCCCCGGGGGGGGGGGGGGGGCGCCCGCGCCCGCGCGCGCCCCCCGCCGCGGCGGGGGCGCGGGGGCGGGCGGAGGGGTGGGGAGGGGGGGAGTGGGG
>VXMT01000141.1 GCA_009840965.1 Chloroflexota bacterium | reverse complement strand
CCGGGGCCCCGGCCGGGGGCCGCGCGGCGCGCCGGCGGCGGCGGCGCGCGGCATCCTCGAGGGCGGCGCTCTCGTCCGTGACGGCAGGCTCCTCGACGGGCTCGGGCGCGGCGGGCAGCTCGCGAGGCCCGGCGCAGAACGGGCAGTGCCGCCAGGCGTTCATCAGCAGGCGATCGCAGCCGGCGCAGGGCTGCTTCAGCGCGTAGCCGCAGAAGGCACAGATCATCCAATCGGCGTCGATCGGCCGGCGGCACTCGGGGCAGGTCGGCGCGGCCTGCAGCTCGGAGAGGATCGCCTCCTGCTCGAGCTGGCGGTCGTAGGCCTCGCGCAGGGTCAGCGAGGGCCGGACGGCGAGGTAGACGGGGTAGCCGATGAGTGGCAGGAACAGCATGACCGTGAAGCCCGCGAGCTGCGTGACGACGTCGCGCGTGCGGCTGCGCATGTCGCGCCAGGCCCAGAAGAGGGAAGCAATCCAGATCAGGAAGAGGTACGCGCAGATGACACCGCCGACGATCCTCAGAATCGTGAGCCAGTTGCCGCCCGGCAAGCTGTCGATCAGGGTGTCCACGCGCGCTCCTTCGCCCGTCCCGCACGCTCGCCCCGCCAGCACACAGAGCGTACCATGAGGCCGCCGGGCCCGCCCTTGGCGCGCAGCGGCGCCAGCCACGCTCCCCCATCGCGATGAAGGCCCCATGAGCGCCCCGAGCGATGTCCTGCACGGCCTCAACGAGGCACAGCGCCGGGCCGTCGAGGCGCCCGACGGGGCGCTGCTGATCCTCGCGGGCCCCGGCTCCGGCAAGACCCGCGTGATCGCCCACCGCATAGCCTGGCTGGTGCGCGATCACGACGTCGAGCCGTGGCGCATCCTGGCCGTGACCTTCACCAACAAGGCCGCACGCGAGATGCAGGAGCGCGTGGCGTTGCTGCTCGGGAGCGACGCCCACGGGGTCACCCTCGGCACGTTCCACTCGGTCTGCGCGCGCATCCTGCGGCGCGACGGCGAGGCGATCGGCGTGCCCCCGGACTTCGTAATCTACGACCGCGACGACCAGCTCGGGCTGATCCGGCGGGCGCAGCAGGCGCTCAACATCGACCCGAAGCGCTACCCGCCCGGCGCGCTGCTCTCCGCGATCTCCGCCGCCAAGAACGAGCGCCGAGACGCCGCAGCGACGCTGCGCAACGCAGGCTCCTACTTCGAGGAGCTCGTCGGACGCACCTTCGAGCACTACCGGCAGGCCCTGCGCAACAGCGGGGCGGTCGACTTCGACGACCTGCTCGGCGAGGCGCTGCGGCTCTTCGAGCAGCACCCGGACGTGCGCGACCGCTACGCCGGGCGCTACCTGCACGTGCTGATCGACGAGTTCCAGGACACGAACCTCGTGCAGTACCGCCTCGCGCAGGAGCTGGCCAGCGTGCACGGCGCGATCACCGCCGTCGGCGACCCGGACCAGTCGATCTACTCCTGGCGAGCCGCGGACGTGCGCAACCTGCAGCACTTCGAGCGCGACTTCCCGGACGCCGAGGTGATCCTGCTGGAACAGAACTACCGCTCCACCGGGCGCATCCTCCAGGCCGCCCACGCGCTCATTGACCGCGCCGCCGGCCGCCGCGAGCGTGAGCTCTGGACCGAGAACCCCGAGGGCGACCCGATCGTCGTCGAGGAGCTCTACGACGGCGACGAGGAGGGACACTTCGTCGCCCTCGAGATCTCCCGCCAGATGCGCGAGGAGGGCCGCGAGTTCGCGGACTTCGCGGTGATGTACCGCACCAACGCGCAGTCGCGCGCGATCGAGGAAGCCTGCATCCAGCAGGGCATCCGCTACCGTATCGTCGGCGGCACGCGCTTCTACGACCGGCGCGAGATCCGCGATCTGCTCGCCTACCTGCGGCTGATCCACAACCACGCCGACGCGATGGCGTTCCGTCGCATCGTCAACGTCCCCGCGCGCGGCATCGGCGCGCGCTCGCTCGAGCGCATCCAGCACGCCGCCGAGCAGCTTGAGCGGCCGTTGCTGGCCGTCGCCGCGATGATCGCGCGCGGCGACGAGGACCCCGCGCTGCCCCCGCTGCGCGGCGACATCCGCCTCGCCCTGCGCGACTTCGTGGCGCTGATCGACCGCCTCAGCGCCGCGGCGGGCGACCAGTCGGTCTCCGGGCTGCTGGGCGAGGTGCTCGCCGAGACCCGTTACCGCGACCACCTCGAACGCTCCGAGGAGGAGCGCGCCGAGCTGCGCTGGGAGAACGTGGAGGAGTTGCTCAACGTCGCATCGCAGTACGAGGACCTCGAGGGCGAGGCCTCGCTCGCCGCCTTCCTCGAGGAGGTCGCGCTCGTCGCCGACGTCGACGACCCGGATGCGGACACCCCGGACGCGGTGACGCTGACCACGCTGCACGCGGCGAAGGGCCTCGAGTTCCCCGTCGTCTTCATGCCGGGCGTCGAGGAGGGTCTGCTGCCGCACTTCCGCTCGCTCGACGACCCCTCGCAGATGGAGGAGGAGCGGCGCGTCTGCTACGTCGGCATCACGCGCGCACGGGAGCGGCTCTACCTCACGAGGGCGCGCCGCCGGCAGCGGCAGGGGCGCTACCAGGGCGCGCTGCCCTCGCGCTTCCTCGACGACCTGCCGGACGGGGTGGTGGTGAGCGCGACCGGCCGTGCTCCCGCCCGGCCCGCGCGCAGCGCCCGCGAGCGCCGGGCCGACATCGCCCGCTGGCGGGCAGTGGACCAGGGCGAGGCGGACGACGGCGCCGTCGATGAGCCGCGCTACGCCCCCGGCGACAAGGTCGAGCACGCGACGTTCGGGCCCGGCGTCGTGATCTCCTGCGAGCTGTTGCGGGGCGACCAGAAGGTCACGGTCGCCTTCGAGGGCAAGGGCGTGAAGCAGTTGCTGCTCTCGCTCGCGCCCCTCGATCCGCGCTGACAGGGCGTCGCGGGGAGCGTCAGTCCGCGAGGAGGCTGGCGAGCGTCTCGTCGTCGATGGCCGCGGCCATCAACTCGCCGGCGCGCTCCGCCTTGGCCTCGCCGGCGAAGGCCGAGCGGCCGAAGCTGCCTTCGATGTCGCGCACGGTCTCGACGGTGCCCTCGGGCGCCAGCAGCAGCGTGGTGCGGCGCGCGGAGGCGATGCGGTCCAGCAGGTACGGGCTGGGCTCGCCGCCGCCGCTGAGGATCAGGCACTCCGGTTCCACGCGCAGCGCCGCGAGGGCGACGTCGACCTTCTCGGCACGCGTCACCACCGCGCTGCGCGGGAAGCGCTCGAAGTAGGCGTCCCCGGCATCCGAGGCGATCGGGCCGACGACGATGTGCTCGCAGATCGCCGCGTCGCCCTCGGTCGAGCGGGCGAGCACCTGCGCGCGGCTCGCCTCGATCAGCGTGCCGACGGTCGGGGCGGCCAGCAGGCGGTCCTCGGGGAGTGCGAGCGGGCCGCCCGCTCGTGCGTGCGTTGCGAGGGCGATCGCGCCGTTCGAGGCGCCCGGATCGCCCGCGCCCTCGCGCGATACGGACAGCAGCCGCGCGCCCAGCTCGGCGGCCAGCGCCGCGCCGGCGGCGCCCGCGGGCGCCTCGGCGATCACGACGTCGTCGCCCTCCGCGGCGAGAGCCGCCGCCTCGACGGGCGCGCCACCGGCGCGGGCGAACTCGATGGCGGCGAAGGCTGTGGCGTCGGCCTCGGCTCGGGTGTCGCCGGCGAGGCGTTCGAGGCGCGCGGGCCGTCCGGCTGCGGCGAGCCGGTGCGCGAGGCCCGCGGCGACGGTGGTCGCGCCTGCCTCGGGGGATCCGGCGACGAGGATCAACGGCATGGCTGCATCCTCGCTACGTCCCCCCGGTCCGTCCTGTGCGCGGCGTGCTTGGTGCCGAGGGGCAGATTTGAACTGCCGACACCGCGATTTTCAGTCGCGTGCTCTACCAACTGAGCTACCTCGGCGCATGCGGATCGTACGCGAGGGCGCGAGGGCGAACAAC
>VXMT01000049.1 GCA_009840965.1 Chloroflexota bacterium | reverse complement strand
GGTCGCCCTCGGGGATGCCGGCCTCGACCTTGCCGACGAGGTCCGCTCCGACGTCGGCGGCCTTGGTGTTGATGCCGCCGCCGACGCGCGCGAAGAGCGCGATCGAGGAGGCGCCGAACGCGAAGCCGGTCAGGGGGCCGACATCCTGGAAGATCAGGTAGAGCACGGCCAGGCAGACGAGGCTGATGCCGACGACCGTCATGCCCATCACGGAGCCGGAGGAGAATGCGACGCGCAGCGCCGGGTTCAGGCCCTCGCGCGCCTTGGCCGTGGTGCGCACGTTCGCGCGCACGGCGATGTACATCCCCACGTAGCCCGCCGCCGCCGAGGCGATCGCGCCGACGACGTAGGCGATGGCGAAGCGGGGTGCGTCGGTGAGCTGCCCGCTCGCGCCCGGCAGCTTGTCGAGCACATCGAGGTCCCGGAACAGCAGCAGCACGACCGCCACGACGACGACAAAGACGGCGATGAAGGAGTACTCCCGCCGCAGGAAGGCCGCAGCACCAACCTGGATCTGGTCGGCGATCGAGCGCATCGTCTCGTCGCCCTGGTCTTCGCCAAGAATCCGCTGAGCCGCCACGACTGCGAATACCAGCGCGACCAGCGCCGCCACAATCGCGATCCAGAGGATCTCCATGTCGCCTCCACTCGGTGCGTATCGGGTCCGCTCAGCGGGCATGTTCGCGCGCGGGCCCCACACGCGCTACCCCATGGGCCGTAGGGATGGTAGCAGCGCCGTGAAGCGAGCCGTCTACGTCGATCGGCCCGGCGCGCCTCCCTCGAGCGCGTCGAGGCGGCTTGCGAGCCGCTGCTGCTGCGCCGCCAGCGTGAGGTCGCCGCGCGTGCGCTCGATGATGCCGCGCGTCACGTCGGTGGCGCGGCGCAGGTTCGAGGTCATCGCGTCCGGGTAGTCGATCGTCACCAGCAGGGACTGCATCTCGTCCATGCGCTCGAGCATCGCCTCGCAGCGCTCGAGGTTCTCGGCGCGCAGCGAGTCCAGCACGTGGCGGCGCAGCTCGCCGATCGCCTCGGCGATGCCGTGGAGGTAGGAGACGCCGCGCACGCCGAGCGAGTGCGGTGTGGGCAGCGGGCCGCCCGCGATCAGCGCGAGCGTGATCGCCGCCTCCGCGTACTCCTTCTGCGCGTCGTGCACGAAGCCCGCGTGGGCGATCTGCGGGATGCCCTTTGTCGCCTCCGCAGCCTCGGCGAGAGCGGCCCGCCTGCTCGAGGAGGCGCGCGCCAGCTCGGCGCTGAAGGCGGTCCCGTCGTCGCTCGTCACGCTCACGCGTCCTGCGCGGGGCCGGGCAGCTCGCCCTCGCGGGCGGCGTCGATCATCTCGCGGGTCTCGTCGGGCAGGTCCATGCCGTACTCCTCGAAGCGCTGCTCGACCCAGCGGCCGATCTGGCGCGGGTCACGGTACTCGCCGCCCGCGCCGGGCGCGCCGTATTCGTCGGTCACGTCCTGGTCCGTCTTGAGCCGGGCCACCGAGGAGATCCGGCGCGCGGTGCGGACGGAGCCGCAGTGCTCGCACGCGGGCGCCTCGGGGTCCTGGCGCATCGAGCGCACGAAGAGGCTGGTCAGGCCCTCGCACTCCTCGCAGCCGTACTCGTAGATCGGCAGGCGGCTAGTCCGGCTTCCCGCGGCTCGCCTTCGACTTCGCCTCGTTGACCTTGTGGCGGAAGGTGTAGCCGGCGTCGATCCGCTCGACGGGGTCCTCGCCCGCCTCGGCCTTCTCGGCGAGCTCGCGGTAGTTGGAGCCGAGCACGTCGTCGTACTCGGCGCTGGCCTCGCGGGCCCACTTCGCGAAGCCGCGCTCGTCGCCGCGTTCGAGGGCGGCCTCGTGCTGGGTGAAGTCTACGTCGGCGAGCCGCTGCTCATCGCTGCGCACGCGGGCGAACTGGGACACCCGCCGGGTCAGCCGCGAGCTGCCGCACTCCGGGCACTCCGGATCGCTCGCCGCCGAGACCGAGCGGAAGAAGATCTCGATGGGGTCGGCGCAGTCGGCGCAGTCGTACTGGTAGATCGGCATGGCGAGAGTGTAGCGGCCCGCGCCATCCTCGCAACAGCACGCGCCGCCTCACCCTTCGACCGCGCTGCGGATGTGCTGGAACGAGGCGACCGAGCCGTCCGTGCCCAGATCGATCGCCACGAGGTCGATGCGCTGGTCGGCGGGCAGCTCCGGGTGCTCCATGCCGTAGGCCGCCGCCAGCGCGCGCAGGCGGCGCTGCTTGCGCGCGCTCAGCTGCTCGACGGCGCGACCGGCCTGCCGCGGGCGGCGCAGCTTTACCTCGACGAAGACCAGCGTGCCGCCCTGCAGCGCGACGAGGTCCACCTCGCCCTCGCGGCGGCGCACGTTGCGATCGACCAGCCGGTAGCCGCGGGCCTTCAAATAGTCGGCGGCCAGGCGCTCGCCGGAGCGCCCCAGGCGGTCGGTCGCCCTCGACATCAGCGCGAGCGCCGCTCCAGCACCTCGCGCACCGGCGCGAAGAGCAGGCGGTGCACGCTCGAGTGGCCGAGGCGGCGCAGCGCCTCGCGATGCTCGGCGGTGGCGTAGCCCTTGTTGCGCGCGAAGCCGTAGCCGGGGAAGCGCCGCTCCAGCTCGTCCATCATGCGGTCGCGCGCGACCTTCGCGACGATGCTCGCCGCGGCCACGGAGGGGCAGAGCGCGTCGCCGTCGATCACCGCGTGCTGCCGCGTCTCGCACTCGACGACCTCGCGGCCGTCGACGATCAGCGCGTCCGGCGGGCTGTCGAGTTGCTCGACGGCGCGGCGCATCGCGAGCCGCGTCGCGGCCGTCATGCCGAGCTGGTCAATGACGTGCGAGGAGACGACGCCGATGCCGTGGTCGCAGTGGCGGCGGATCCGGGCCGCCAACTCCTCGCGGGAGGCGGCGTCGAGCTGCTTGGAGTCACGCAGCCGCCGCACCCAGCCGGCGCGCGAGTAGCGCAGCACGACCGCTCCGGCGACGACCGGACCTGCAAGCGGCCCGCGCCCCACCTCGTCCACGCCCGCGACGCGCTCGCAGCCCTCGCGCCAGAGGGCGTTCTCCACCTGCCACGTGGGCTTCGAGGTGCGGCGCGGTCGTTCGAGTACGGCAACCACGGCCGCATGCTAGGCGCGGCGATACCGATCAGGCAAGTGAGCGGTTGTTGGTTGTGGCGCGCCGCCTCGCGGCCGGGGGTTGCAGCCGGGCGCGAAGCGGGCCCGGTGATACACTGGAACCGGCGCTGACACGGGCGAGGCCTGCGGCTTACCCAGGCGGCCCGGCCTGAGCGCGAGGAGCGTCCCGCACCCATGAGATCCCGCTGGATGCGCAACTCCTTCATCTACCTGATCATCCTCGGCGCGGTCGTCATGGCCGTCGTGATGTTCCTGCGCCCCTCCTCCAACTCACGCGAGATCCCGCTCTCCGAGGTGATCGCGCAGGCCCAGGCCGGCAACGTCGTCTCGATCAGGGCCTCGGGCGACACGCTCGAGGTGCAGTTGCGCGGCGAGCGCGAGCCGCTCAGCTCGCGCAAGGAGGAGTCCGCCTCGATCGTCGAGATCCTGCGCGAGAGCGGCGTCCCCGTGACCGGCGAGGGCGCGGTCGAGATCGAGGTTGGAGGGCCGAGCCAGTTCGGCAATATCTTCGGGCTCTTCTTCAACTTCCTGCCGCTGATCCTGTTTGGCGGGATCCTGATCTTCATGATGCGCCAGGCGCAGGGCTCCAACTCGCAGGCGATGTCCTTCGGACGCAGCCGCGCGAGGATGTTCACCGGCCAGAAGCCGACCGTCACCTTCCTCGACGTCGCCGGGCAGGACGAGGCGAAGCAGGAGCTCGCCGAGATCGTCGAGTTCCTCAAGTTCCCGGAGAAGTTCGCCGCCCTCGGGGCCCGCATCCCGCACGGCGTGCTGCTGGTCGGTTCGCCCGGCACGGGCAAGACGTTGCTCGCCCGCGCCGTCTCCGGCGAGGCCGGCGTGCCCTTC
>VXMT01000064.1 GCA_009840965.1 Chloroflexota bacterium | reverse complement strand
AGGTGATGGAGTTCCTCGCGCGGCAGATCACGTCCAACGTGCGCGAGCTCGAGATGGCGCTCAACCGCATCGCGGCCCACGCGGCTCTCCTCGGCGGCGCGATCACGCTGCAGACGACCCAGTCGGTTCTGCGCGACGTTCTCGGCGCCAAGGAACGGCGGATCACGATCGAGGAGATCCAGCGCCGCGTCGCCGCGCACTACAACATCAAGCCGGCCGAGCTCTCCTCGAGCCGCCGCGCCCAGACGGTGGTGCGCCCGCGCCACGTGGCGATGTACCTCGCCAAGCAGCTCACCTCGCGCTCGCTGCCCGAGATCGGCCGCAAGTTCGGCAAGCGCGATCACACCACGGTCATGTACGCGATCCGCCGCATCGAGGAGCTGCGGCCCAACGACGCGGCGCTCGACGAAGACGTGGAGTTTCTCTGGCGAAGCCTCGAAGACCCGCACCGCTGAGGGCTGCCCTGCCCGGCCGGCCGCAGGCTGAAGGGGCGGGGAGCGCCCCGCCTCAAGCGCCGGCTCTAGGCCGATAGTGCTGCGAATTCCGCCACTTCTCCGCTATAATCCGGGGTGATTCGACCGCGACTCAGGAGTCCGAGCGATCATGAAGCTCACCATCGAACGCTCAACGCTTCTGAGCTCTCTCTCGCACGTCCAGAGCGTCGTCGAACGCCGCAACACGATCCCCATTCTCGCCAACGTGCGCATCGATGCGCAGGCGGGCGACCGGCTGCGGCTCACCGCGACGGACATGGATCTCGCCGTCGTGGACGAGGCCGATGCCGCGGTCGAGCAGGAAGGCGCGGTGACCACGACCGCGCTCACCCTCTACGACATCGTCCGCAAGCTGCCGGACGGCGCGCAGGTCGCGATGAACCTCGAAGGCGGCGACAGCGGGCAGCTCGACGTGGTTTCGGGCCGCTCGCGCTTCCGGCTCTCCTGCCTGCCGATCGCCGAGTTCCCGGTGATGGCCGACGGCGACCTGCCGCATTCCTTCGAGCTGCCGCGCGAGCATCTGCGGCGCCTGATCGACAAGACCCGGTTCGCCATCTCGACCGAGGAGACCCGCTACTATCTGAACGGCATCCACCTGCACAAGGCCGACGACCAGGAGGGCATCGCGCGGCTGCGTGCCGTCGCCACCGACGGCCACCGGCTCTCCTGCGCCGACGTGGCGCTGCCGGAGGGGGCGGAGGGGCTGCCCGGCGTGATCGTCCCGCGCAAGACCGTGACAGAGGTCCGCAAGCTGATTGACGACGGGGACGAGGCGGTCACCGTCGCGCTCTCGGAGACCCGGATCCGCTTCTCCGTCGGCGCAGCCCAGCTCACGTCGAAGCTCATCGACGGCTCCTTCCCCGACTACGAGCGGGTGATCCCGCGCGGCAACCAGAACGTGATGACCGTGACGAGCGGCAGCTTCGCCGAGGCCGTGGACCGGGTCTCCTCGATCTCCACGGACCGCTCGCACGCGATCAAGCTCTCGATCCGCTCCGGCGCGGTTACGCTGCAGGCCAACAGCCCCGATACGGGCACCGCGACCGAGGAGCTCGACGCCGAGTACGGCGCAGACCCGCTCGATATCGGTCTCAACGCGCGCTACGTGCTCGATGTCGCGAGCCAGATCGACAGCGAGTCCATCCGCTTCTTCTTCGGCGACGCCGGCTCGCCGACGCTGGTGCGCGACACCGGCGATTCCGGCGCCCTCCACGTCATCATGCCGCTCAGAGTCTAGGTGGCCTCTCCAACCACACACGCCGTGACCGGGCGGGATGCGCCGGCGCCGGCGGCCGTGCGCTACGCGCTCACCCGGCTCACGCTGAGCGATTTCCGCAGCTACCGGACCGCGCGCCTCGACATGGACGAGCGCCCGCTGGTGCTGACCGGCCCCAACGGTGCGGGCAAGACCAACCTGCTGGAGGCGGTCTCCTACCTCTCGCCCGGGCGGGGGCTGCGGGGTGCCCGGCTTGCCGACGTCGCGCACGCGGCCGGGGTGGACGAGCGGCCTGCCGAGGCGTGGTCGGTCGCAGCCACGCTGACGGCCGAGGGCGGCGAGACCGCCCTGGGTTCCGGCTGGCGGGCGCCGGCGGAGGCGGGAGAGGCGGAGCGCCGCATCGTCAGGATCGACGGGACCACGGCGTCGGGGCCGGCAGCGCTGGCGGAGCACGTCGCCATGATCTGGCTCACGCCCGCCATGGACCGGCTGTTCTCCGGCCCGCCGGCGGAGCGGCGGCGCTTCCTCGACCGGCTGGTCTTCGCCATCGATGCAGGCCACGCCGCGCGGGTTCAGCGCTACGACCGCGCGCGCCGCCACCGCGCCCGGCTGCTCCGCACGGGCACACGCGACGATGCCTGGCTCGGCGCGCTCGAGCGCAACATGGCGGAGAACGCAGCGGCGATCGGCGCTGCGCGCCTCGATCTCGCGATGCGGCTCGCGACGTTCCTGCCCGAGGGGAGCAACGCGTTCCCGCGCATCGCGCTCAGTGTGGAGGGGCTGGTCGAGCGCTGGCTCGCGTCCCAGCCCGCGCTCGCCGTCGAGGAGCGCTTCAGAGCGCACCTGGCTGAGACTCGCCCGGCGGAGGCGGACGGCGGCACGGTCGACGGGCCGCAGCGGAGCGACCTGATCGTCAGCGACGCCGCGCGCGGCGTGGCGGCCGAGCAGTGCTCCACCGGGGAGCAGAAGGCAATGCTGATCGCGCTGATCACCGCGCACGCCCGCCTGGTCGCCCGGCAGCGCCGCTCTGCGCCGGTGCTGCTGCTGGACGAGATCGCGGCCCACCTGGATGAGAGGCGCCGCCGCGCGCTCTTCGATATCGTCCTCGACGTGGGCGCCCAGGCGTGGCTCACCGGCACCGAGGCGGCCGTCTTCCGCCCGCTGGCTGCGCACGCGCAGTTCTTCACGGTGCGGCCCGGCACGGTCGAGGGCGCGTAAGAGTCATGGCCGACCCCGCCCCGAGCGCCCCCGGCGCAGCCAAGGCCTACGGCGCCGAATCCATCACGGTCCTGCGCGGCCTCGACGCCGTGCGCAAGCGGCCCGGCATGTACATCGGCGATACCGACGACGGCTCCGGCCTGCACCGCATGGTGTACGAGGCCGTCGACAACGCCGTGGACGAGGCGCTGGCGGGCTACTGCGAGCACATCCACGTGGTGCTCGGCGCCGACGGCTCGGCGTCGGTGAGCGACGACGGGCGCGGGGTCCCCACCGACATCCACGAGGAGGAGGGCGTCTCCGCCGCCGAGGTCATCATGACCAAGCTGCATGCCGGCGGGAAGTTCGACCAGAGCACCTACAAGGTCTCCGGCGGGCTCCACGGCGTCGGCGTCTCGGTGGTGAACGCGCTCTCCGAGTGGCTGGAGCTGGACATCCGCCGCGACGGCAAAGAATACGCCATGCGCTTTGCCGGCGGCGAGCCGGAGGCGCCGCTCCGCGTCACGGGCGAGACCGCCGAGCGCTCGGGCACGAAGGTCACCTTCCTGCCGTCGAGCCTGATCTTCTCCAAGATCGAGTTCGACTTCGACGAGCTGGAGCACCGGCTGCGCGAATTGGCCTTCCTCAATGCCGGCCTGCACATCACGCTCCGGGACGAGCGGGCGGCCGAGCCCAGGATCGCGGAGTTCCACTACGAGGGCGGGATCGAGGCCTTCGTCAGCTACCTCGACCGGGCCAAGCAGTCGCTGGTGGGCGACACGATCATGATCCGGGACCGCCGGGGCGACATCATCGTGGACGCCGCGCTGCAGTGGAACGATAGCTACCACGAGACGGTCCTCTGCTTCACCAACAACATCCGCCAGTCCGACGGCGGCAGCCATCTCGCGGGCCTGCGGGCGGCGCTGACGCGCGCCGTCAACGGCTATGCCGCCCAGAGCGGCATCGCCAAGCGGGAGAAGGTCTCGATCACCGGCGACGACGCGCGCGAGGGGCTCACCTGCATCCTCTCGGTCAAGGTGCCGGACCCCAAGTTCTCCTCCCAGACC
>VXMT01000236.1 GCA_009840965.1 Chloroflexota bacterium | reverse complement strand
GCGCGGCGTGGTCGAGGCGCCGCTCGATTGCATCGCCGGGGCGGCGCGCGAGGCCGCGGTGCGGCCGCCCGCGCTGTTCGTCGTCGGCGAGGTGGTGGCGCTGCGCGAGCGCCTGGCGCCGGCGCTGCGCCGCCCGCTGGCGGGCTGGCGCGTGCTGGTCACGCGCACGCGCCGCCAGGCCTCGAGCCTCGCCGAGGCGCTCCGTGCCGAGGGCGCCGAGCCCGTGCTGCTGCCCGCGATCGAGATCGCGCGCCGCGCCGACCCCGCCGCCGTGCGCGCCGGCATCGAGGCGCTGCGCGCGGGCGCCTGCGACTGGGTCGCGTTCACCTCCGGCAACGCCGTCGAGGCCTGGTTCGGCCTCGTGCGCGAGGCGGGCGAGGACGCGCGGCTCTTTGCCGGGACGAAGATCGCCGCCGTCGGCGCGGCGACGGCGCGCGCCCTCGAGGCGCACGGGCTGTCCGCCGACCTGCTGCCGGAGCGCGCGAGCGGCACGGGCGTCGCGGACGCACTGCTGGAGCGGGGCGTCGAGGGGGCGCGCGTGCTCGTGCCGCGCGCCGAGCGCGCCGACCCGGCGCTGGTCGAGCGCCTGCGCGCCGGGGGCGCCTCAGTCGACGAGGTCACGCTCTACCTCGCGGCCCCGCCGGCCGACCCGCCGCCGGAAGTGCTGGCCGCCCTGCGCGCCGGCGAGATCGAGGCCGTAACGTTCACCTCGTCCTCGACGGTGCGCAACCTCGCCATGCTGCTCGGCGGCGACCTCGAGGCCTTGCGCGACGCCGTCGTCGCCTGCATCGGCCCGCAAACCGCCGAGGCCGCGGTCGAGGCGGGCCTGCCCCCCCACGTCGTCGCCGACCACGCCTCGGTCGACGCCCTCGTGGCGGCGCTGCGAAGATACGCGGCGGGGGAGGACGCTAGCGCCCTCGCCGCCACCACAGAGGAGGCTGCCCCATGACCATCGCCACACGCATGCGGGGCTTCGCGCGCACGAGGCGGCTGCGCAGCAGCGAGGCGCTGCGCGGGCTCGTGCGCGAGACGCGACTCGACCCGGCCTCCTTCGTCTACCCGCTCTTCGTCGTCGAGGGCAGCGGCCTGCGCCAGCCGATCGAGTCGATGCCCGGACAGGCGCGACTCTCGACCGACATGCTCGCCGCCGAGGCCGCCGAACTGCGCGACCTCGGCGTGCGCGCCGTCCAGCTGTTCGGAGTGCCCGGCTACAAGGATGCCGAGGGCAGCGGCGCCTGGGCCGGCGACGGCATCACGCAGCGAGCGATCGAGGCGCTCAAGCTGGCCGACCCCTCGCTCGCCGTGATCGCCGACGTTTGCCTCTGCGAGTACACCGACCACGGCCACTGCGGCCCGATCAACGCCCGCGGCGAGGTAGAGAACGACGCCGCCATCGAGCTGCTCGCCCGCACCTCCGTCTCGCTCGCCGAGGCGGGCGTGGACATGGTCGCGCCCTCCGACATGATGGATGGGCGCGTCGCCGCGATCCGCGAGGCGCTCGACGACTCCGGCTTCGCGCAGCTGCCGATCATGGCCTACAGCGCCAAGTACGCATCCGCCTTCTACGGCCCCTTCCGTGAGGCCGCCGACTCCGCCCCGCAGTTCGGCGACCGCCGCGGCTACCAGATGGACCCGCCCAACGTGCGCGAGGCCGTCCGCGAGGTCGCGATCGACGTCGAGGAGCAGGCCGACATCGCCATGGTCAAGCCCGCGCTCGCCTACCTCGACGTGGTGCGCGCGGTGCGGGACTCGACCGAACTGCCGCTTGCGGCGTACAACGTCTCCGGCGAGTACGCGATGCTGAAGGCGGCGGCCGCCAACGGCTGGATCGACGAGCGCGGCGCCATCCTCGAGGCGCTGACCTCGATCCGCCGCGCCGGCGCCGACATCCTGCTCACGTACCACGCGAAGGAGGCGGCGCGCTGGCTACGCGAGACGCGGTGACGAGCGACGACACCTCCGAGGCGCCCGCGCCGTTGGACCCCGGCGCGATCCGCGCCGTCGCCTTCGACGGCTACGGCACGCTGCTCGACTGGGACTTCCGCGAGGCGCTGCGCGAGGCGCTCGACCAGCAGGGCCTCAGCGTCGAGGACTTCGAGGCGGCCGCCAAGGGCTTCGAGAAGGCCTGGAACAGCGTCAGCCCCTGGGGCGACCGCGTCGACGACGAGGGCAAGCCCGACCGCGGCTATATGCTCGACGGCCCCGTCCCCGAGTTCATCACCACCTGGGAGATCTGGCGGCGACAGTTCGCCTGGGTCTTCGACGACCAGGGCCTCGAGGGCGACCCCGCCGCCGGGGCGGACCACTTCCGCGAGGTGCTGAGCCACGCTCCCGCCTACCCAGGCACGCGCGAGGTGCTCGACGCCCTCGACGGCGCGGGCTACCGCCTCGCCCTGCTCTCGAACGCCGACGAGGACTTCCTGCAGAGCGCCGTCTCCCACAACCGCCTGCGCTTCTCCGTGATCCACAGCTCCGAGTCGCTGCGCGCCTACAAGCCGCATCGCTCGGTCTTCGAGGACACCTGCCTCCGCCTCGCCTGCGAGCCCGCCGAGGTGCTCTACGTCGGCGACTCGCCGCAGGCCGACGTGATGGGAGCCAGCAACGCCGGGCTCCCCATCGCCTGGGTACGCCGCAGCGAGGACGCCGAGCTGGCCGAGGACCTGCCGAGGCCGGCCCTCGCGATCGACACGCTGCCCGAGCTGGCGGAGGCGCTCGGCGTGCCCCTGCCGAGCGCGGTCGCCTCGTGAGCGCCGGGGCGGGCGGCCGCCCGCTGGACCGCTCGCGCGCGCTGATGGCGCGGGCGCGCGAGGTGCTCCCGGGCGGCGTCAACTCCCCGGCGCGCGCCTACCGCGCCGTCGGCGGCGACCCGGTCGTGCTCGACCGCGGAGCCGGCGCGATCGTCGCCGACGCCGACGGCAACGAGTACATCGACTACCTCGGATCGTTCGGGCCGCTGATCCTCGGCCACGCCCACCCCGCCGTCGTCGAGGCGGTGGGGCAGGCGGCGGCGCGCGGCACATCCTTCGGCGCGCCCACCGAGGCCGAGCTGGAGCTGGCCGAGCTGATCATCGAGGCGCTGCCCTCGGTGGAGATGGTGCGCTTCGTCAACTCCGGCACCGAGGCCGTGATGAGCGCGCTGCGGCTCGCCCGCGCCGCCACCGGGCGCGACCTGATCGTGAAGTTCGAGGGCGGCTACCACGGCCACTCGGACGGCCTGCTCGCCGCCGCCGGCTCCGGCGTCGCCACCCTCGGCCTGCCGGACTCGCCCGGCGTGCCCGCCGCATTCGCGGCGCAGACCCTGCTCGCCCCCTACAACGACGCCTCCGCCGTGCAGGCGATCTTCGAGGCGCACCCGGACGCCGTCGCCGCCGTCATCGTCGAGCCCGTCGCCGGGAACATGGGCGTCGTCCCGCCGCGCGACGGCTTCCTCGAGGGCCTGCGCAGCCTCTGCGACGCGCACGGCGCGCTGCTTGTGTTCGACGAGGTGATCACCGGCTTCCGCGTCGGCTGGTCCGGCGCGCAGGGCTGCTACGGCGTGCGCCCGGACCTCACCACGCTCGGCAAGGTGATCGGCGGCGGCCTGCCGGTCGGGGCCGACGGCGGGCCGCGCGAGTTGCTGGAGCAGATGGCCCCGGCCGGCGGCGTCTACCAGGCCGGCACGCTCTCCGGCAACCCACTGGCCACCGCCGCGGGCCTCGCCACGCTGCGCACGCTGCAGGCCGACGAGACGGCGTACGCGCGCCTCGAGGCGCTCGGCGCGCAGCTCGAGGACGGCGTGGCCGCGGCGGCCCGCGAGGCGGGCGTGCCCTTCGCCGTCGCCCGCGTCGGCTCGGCGCTGACCGGCTTCTTCCGCGCCGGGGCGCCCGGCGACTACGCCGAGGCGGCCGAGAGCGACACCGCGCGCTTCGCCCGCTTCCACCGCACCCTGCTCGACCGTGGCGTCATGCTCCCCCCCGCCCGGTGCGCGGGATGGATCAT
>VXMT01000259.1:2312-3980 GCA_009840965.1 Chloroflexota bacterium | reverse complement strand
GGCGGGGCGCCCGCCCGGGGCCGGGTCGCCGCCGCCGGTCCGGCCGGCGAGCGACGCGGCGCCCTCCCGCTCCGGCCCGCGCACGGCCTCGAGCCCGCGCCGGGCGGACCGCCCGGCCGGAGCCGGGGCGCCTGAGCGGGCGCCGCGCCGCCGGACAACCGCTATGCTGCGCGCGTGGGCCGGGAGGGGCGAATGGCGACGAGCACGGCGTACGAGGCGGAGCGCGAGGTCTCGGCGGGGGAGGCGGAGCGGCACCGCGAGGAGATCCGCGCCTTCATCTCCGACTGGGACCGCGTCGCGACCTACCTGCTCACGATCCGCCGCGACGGGCGCCCGCTGATGCGCCCGGTCTCGGCCTTCGTGGAGGGCTGGACGATCCAGACGGTGACGCAGAACGTGCACCTGAAGACGCGCCAGGTGCGCCGCAATCCGGTTGTCGCCTATCTCTTCTCGGGCCTGGAGGCGCGCGAGCGGGGCAACGACCCGGTCTCCGTCTACGTGCAGGGCCTGGCGGAGCTGGTCGAGGATCCGGCCGAGGTCGAGGCCTTCTATGAGCGCCGGGCGGCCGCGACCGGCCGCCCGCGCGGGCACCCCGGCGACACCTACACGCCCTACGTGATCCGCACGACGCCGCAGTACCTGCGCGCCGAGGGCTTCACCGGCCGGAGGCATCCGGTCATCTACCGCGACTTCCCGGATCTGGCGACCGCAGCCCAGATGCCGTAGACACAGAGCGAGAGGGCTATTCGAAAGGGGTGGATGATGGCCTACGACGACTACCAGCACCTGGTGATCGAGGTCGAGGACGGCGTCGCGGTGGTTCGGATGAACCGCCCGGAGAAGCTCAACGCCTTCAACCCGAGGATGGGGCTCGAGCTCCTGCGGGCGCCGGCGGAGCTCCGCGACGACGCGAGCGTGCGCTGCGTTGTGCTCACCGGGACCGGCCGCGGATTCTGCTCCGGCGTCGACACCAGCGAGGACCGCGGCGCCGTCGCCGACAACCCCTTCCACCGCCGCCCGACCGACGAGATCGGGTACTCCGGCCGCGTGACGCTCGCCTGGCACGAGCTCGACAAGCCGAGCATCGGGGCCATCAACGGCGTGGCCGCGGGCGGCGGCCTGGGCCTCGCGATGGCGCAGGACCTGCGCGTCGCCGCCGAGTCGGCCCGGCTGGTCCCGATCTTCACGGTGCGCGGGATCTCTCCCGAGCTCGGGCTGAGCTGGACGGCGACGCGGGCGATCGGGACGGCGCGGACGCTCGAGTGGTTCTACACCGGCCGCGAGCTCTCGGGCGCGCAGGCGCTCGAGTGGGGCGTCGTCAACCACGTCTACCCTGACGACCAGTTCGAGCAGGGGACGCGCGAGCTCGCCCAGCGCATCGCGGACGGGGCGCCCATCGCGCTCTCGCTCACCCGGCGGACCGTCCACTACGCGCAGAACGCGCCGCTCCGCGAGCACCTCATCTACGAGGCGGCGAACGTCGGCATCAGCGGCCAGACCGAGGACACCGTCGAGGGGCGGGCCGCGATCCGGGAGCGCCGCAAGCCGGTCTTCCACGGGCGGTAGCGCCCGCCGCTGTCGCGCCGCCGGCGCCCCGGCCGGCGGGGAGGGCGGGCCGGCCGCGCCCGCCGCCCGCCGCCGCGCGGGGGGGGGGCGGGGGGGGGGGGG
>VXMT01000259.1:0-2302 GCA_009840965.1 Chloroflexota bacterium | reverse complement strand
CCCATCCGGGGCACCCCCGGGGGGGTGTCGCGCGGCGCTGCGCCGCCGCCGGCGCCCGGGGCGGGGGGGGGGGCGGCCCGCCCGCGCCGCCCGCCCCGCGCCGGGGGGCGCGGGCGCAGCCGTGTTCTCAGCCGTCCAGGAAGTCGAGGACGATGCGCGCGAAGCGCTCCGGGTCGTTGTTGATGTTGAGGAGGCTCGGGCTCTCGGGCCGCATCCCCGTGGCGTTCGGTATCCCCTCCACGAAGCGATCGTGCTGCTCGCCGAGCGGCGAGCCGGAGCCGTGCAGGATGAGCGCGCGCGCCTGGATGCGGGGGAGCGCGGACCAGTAGTCGTAGCGCAGCATCCCGTAGGGCGCCGATCCCTCCCAGCCGGTGTCGCCGTAGAGATCCTGCACGCCCTCGTCCGAGTTGATCTTCAGGTGCTCGACGACCGTCTCCATGACGCGGTAGAGGTCGGCGCCGGGATTCTCGCCGCCGTGGCGGCGCCAGATCTCGAGCAGGTGGCCGCCGTCGGCGCGGAGCGGGAAGTAGTGATGCGCGCGGTGCAGGCGCGCGGGACCGTTCTCGGTCGCTCCGTAGCTGTAGACCTCCTGCACGACGATCGAGCCGAGCCGCTCCGGGTGGTTCGCCGCGAGCGCGATCGCCACGGCCGAGCCCGTGTGCGTCGCGAAGAGATCCGTGCGATCGATCCCGAGGCCGTCGAGGAGCCACACGGCGGCCTGCGCGAACTCATCCAGCGTCGTGTAGGGCGTCGGCGGCCGGTCGGAGTCGCCGCAGGCCGGCATCGTCCAGGCGATGACGCGGCGCTCGCCCGAGAGCCGCTCCATGTGCGGCAGGTACATGCGCGAGGACTGGGGGAGCGCGTGCAGGAGCAGCAGGGGTCGCTTCCCGCTCTCCTGCCGGGGCCCGGCCTCGCGGTACTCGATGTGGCCGTCCGGGCCGAGCACGAAGCCGCGCCGCACCTGAACATCGGTCGCCGTCATGTCCCTCACCCCCGCCTCACTGGCCGCCGGGCGCCTCCGGGCGCGGCCGGACGGTAGCACAGACGCACGGCGCCCGGTTCCCGCCCGGGCGGTGCGTCCGAGGGGCGGGATCGCTCGCGGGCGAGCAGGCGGTGGCTAGCCCGGCCTCTCCTCGTCGAGGAAGGCGAGCAGCTCCGATGCGAAGAGCTCCGGCGCCTGGTTCGGGAGGAAGTTCGCGTCCGACGGGAGGCGGAGCCCGCGCGCATTCGGGATGACCTCGACGAACCGGTCGTGCGCTCGCCCGAGCTGGCTCGTCGTTCCGTGTATCACCAGCGTCGGCGCCCGGATCGCCGCGACGCGCGTCCAGGTGTCGTATCGCCCCATCGCGTAGGGCGCCGCACCGAGCCAGCCGGCCTCACCGTAGACGTCGGCGCCGGCCGCCGAGTTGACGCGGAGCGTCTGCAGGATGCTCTCCGAGACGGGCTCGAGATCCTGGTCGGCGAGGGCGCTCCCGTTGCGCCTCCTCTGCGCCCGCTGCCGCTCGTGGTGCCGCCAGGTCCTTCGCCAGAGGGCGAGCAGGTGCTGACCGTCCGGACGCGGGGGCTCGTAGCTGTGGATGCGCAGCAGCGCCTCGCGGCGCGCGGGCGTTCCCCAGTGGAAGGGCTCCTCGAGGGCGAGCCGGACCGTGCGCTCGGGGTACGCGGCGGCGAACTCGGCCGCCAGCAGCGATCCGGTCTGCGCCCCGAAGAGGGAGGCGCGGTCGACGCCGAGGCCGTCGAGGCCGCGGGCCAGCGCGCGCGCGTACTGGCCGAGCTCGGTGTACGGCTCCGGGGGCCGGTCGGACGCGCCGTAGCCGGGGCTCGAGAGCGCGATCACGCGGCGCTGCTCGGCGAGGAGCGGCATCAGGAAGTCGAAGCTCCGGGCCGCGCCCGGCGTGGAGTGCACGAGCAGCAACGGCTCGGCCTCCGGCGCGAAGGCGCGGGCCGTCGGACCGAGCTCCCGGCTCTCGATGTAGCCGTCGGGGCTCTCGAGGAGCCTCCGGCGGATCGATCCCCCCGGCATCGCCGACTCCGGCCCGCCGGGCTAGTCGTACGGCGTGTTGCCGACCTGCACGAGGACGCCGTTCACGTCGCGCGGGTGCACGAAGATCTGCTGCGTGACCGGCTCGCCCCGGCCCGGGTCGTTGACGAGCCTCACCTCACTGTCGCGCAGGTGCTCCACGCAGGCCCGCGGGTCCTCGTTGTCGAAGGAGATCTGGTGCAGTCCCTCGCCGCGCGACCGGAGCGCGCGCGCGACGGGCCCCTCCTCGTCGAGCGGCGAGATCAGCTCGATGTAGGTGCC
>VXMT01000118.1 GCA_009840965.1 Chloroflexota bacterium | reverse complement strand
CGCCATTGACTCTGCTCTGGGGGGCGCGGCTTTGTGAAAACGCCACCGGCTGCGTTCACGGGGGCGGGCGCCGCCTCGCTCGCCCCGTTGCCGGCGGCGTTGCTGGTGCCGGGCTGGGTCACCGGGGACCCCGAGGTGACCTCGAGGACCACGCGCCTGCCGACGAAGATGGTGCCGTCCGAGACGACGAGGGTGATGTCGTAGGCGCCCTCGCGGTCCGGCGCGCGCCAGACGATCACGCCCTCGCCGCCGCCCTCGACGATGCCGTCCGAGGCGCTCCACTCGGGATCGAGGTAGGGACCGTACGGCAGCTCGAGCCTGACCGACCCGCCCGCGGCGAAGCTGCTCACCAGCCGGCCGAGGTCGGGCAGCTCGTCGTTCTGCGCCGCGCCCGCCAGCGCGACGCCGCCGAGGCCGAAGCGCTCGGCGAGGTCGAGCCGGAAGGCAGCGGAAAAGCGGTTCTCGAGCCAGACGCTGCGCGGCCCGCTGCGTCCGCTGTAGACGAAGCTCACGGCGCGCGCGCCGTCGTCCCAGAACAGCCCGCTGTTGCCGGCGTCGCGATCGATGTTGATCGCCGCGACGGCGACCGTGTCACCGGGGCCGATCCGCCCGTAGGCGCCGTCGCTGAGCGCCGTCGCCAGCGCCAGCCCGTCCTGCAGCGTGAGCGGCTGCAAGCCGTCGGCGGAGCGCTCCCACGAGCGCCGGTCGAGGATCAGCGAGACGCGGGAGAGGTCGACGCCGTCGTCCTGCTGCGAGCTGAGCGCCTCCTCCAGCACCTCGTAGTAGATCGAGGCGTCGCGCGGCGCGCGCACCCACAGGCCGTCGCTGCTCGCGGCGAGCGCGGACCTGTCGACCGGGCCGATGTTGTCGCCGCCCCCTGCCGGCCCGGCCACGACGAGGCCGAGCCCGCGCACGCGCGCGCCCTCGGCAAGGGCTTCGATGAAGTCGCTGAACGGGCCGCGCAGGGCCGGGTCGAGCGCGCCGTAGTCGATGAGCAGGCCGCTGGCGCCCTGGTCCTGCGCCGCGATCAGCAGCTCGTCGACGTGGGCCGTGGTCAGCTCCGGCAGCGCCAGCAGCGCGTCCACCACCTCCGCCGCCTCGGCGCCGCCGGCCGTCACGCCGAGGTAGACGCTCGCCTGGCCGGCCGCAGCGATCGCCGCCCCGAGCGCGCCGCTGCGCAGGGAGAGCGCCGGCTCGCCGGCCGCGTCCTCGCGCGGCTCCGCTGCGAGCACGGCGACGATCGCCCCGGAGGGCAAGCCGCTGAGGTCGGGCGTCTCGCCCGCCTCGATGATCAGGGCGACCGAGCGCGCGACGTCGACCTCGGCGAGCACGGCGATGTTGCGCGGCACCACCTGGACCTCGCCTCGCGCTGCGGCGCCGTCGTCGATCACGCTCACGGACCCGAGGTAGCGCCACTCGCCGCCGGCGTGCGTGTAGAAGCCGAGCCGCTCGCCTGCGGCGACATCCTCGTTAAGCAGCACGGTGAGCTGCGCGGGGCCGCTGATCGCGTCATCGCCGGCCAGGTCGTAGAGCTTGCTGCGCGCGCTCAGGCCGTCGGGCACGTCCGGCAGGGCGTCGCGCGCCTCGACGCCGACGCTGCTGGCGGGCTCGTCGCCCCCGCGGTCGATGATCGAGAGCGGCGACCAGACGAGGACTACGATCAGTACCGCGAGGACGCCGACGACGGCGATCACTCGCAGCAAGCCGCGGTCGCCGCGCTCATCGCCGTAGTCGTCGTCGAACTCGTCGAAGGGCGAGTCGAAGTCCCCTTCGTCGAGGGGCTCGAAGAACTCGGGCTCGTGCCGGATCGGGGGGTCAGACTTGTCCATGGATCACTCCAGCCTGGGCATCACGGCGATCGAAAGCTGCTGACCGGCGCGCACCACGGTGAGCTCGGCGGGCTCACCGGGCTGCAGCGGCTTCAGCAGATTCACAAAGGGGTGGTCGAGGTCGATCGCGACGCCGTTGACGGCCGTCACGATGTCCCCGATGCGAATGCCCGCCTCCCGGGCCGCGCTCCCCGGCTCGACCTCGATCACGAGCGCGCCGAGGGGAAGCGGAATGCCCTGCGAGGCGGACAGCTCCGGAGTGAGTTCGATGTGATGGCGGAAGGGCCGCTCGATGCCGAGTCGCGGCCGCACGTAGGCGCCGAGCAGCACGATGTCCTCGATGATCGGGCGCAGGCTGTTCGAGGACTGCGCGAAGGAGATGCCCTGCACCGGACTCCCGGTGCCGGTGGCGCGCACGACGGTCGTCAGCAGCCCGACCACCTCGCCGTCGCTGTTGATCAGCGCGCCGCCCGAGTCGCCCGAGTTCACGGCTGCATCCGTCTGCACGAGATCCTCGAGGATGACGCCGTTGCGCGGCCACTCGCGCCCGGTCCCGGAGACGACGCCGACGCTGACGGAGTTCCCGATCGCGAATCCGGCGGCCGAGACCGCCGCGACGGGCTCGCCCGGCACGAGCTGGGACGAGTCGCCGAGGACGGCGCTGCGCAGGCCCTCGGGAGACACGCTGAGCACGGCAAGGTCGCTGTAGGGCGAGTCGTGCGAGCGGACCAGCGCGGGCCGCTGCTCGCCGGTGGTGAGCAGGACATTGATCTGGGCCGCCCCGTCGATCACGTGGAAGTTCGTGACGACGTGTCCGCGGTCGTCGATGACGATGCCGGAGCCGACGTTGCGCTGCTGGGTGATGCCGCCCTGCGCGTCACGCTGCGGAACGCCGTCGGCGATCACGGTGACCACCGCCGGCAGCACGCGCTCGATCGCGCGCTGGAGCCGCTCCCCGCTGCCGACGGCAACGGCGGTCGGTTCCGGTGTCGCGGCGGTCGCGACCGGCGAGGGCGTCACCGCCTCCTCGGTAGCGTCGCGGCCGCCGGGGGCGACGAAGACGACGAGGCCGCCCGCGAGCCCACCGGCGAGGCCTGCCGCCAGTGCGAGGAAGATCAGCGAGAGTGATCGTTGTTGGTTCACGTGCGCCGGAGTGATCGTCTAGACCCCTGCCGAGGCCTGACCTCGGCGCCCCGCTACCCGGGTTATGGTACCACTGACATGCTGGATTGTGTAAGCCCATGATCGATAGGCGGGCTCGGCCGCGAGCAACCGTCAGGGCAAGAGGTAGTCGGTGTGGTCGCGGGCGGTCTGGTAATCGTCATGATCCAGGAAGTGCACCCACGTTCTCCGGGATCCGCGTACTCGCAGTGCGCGGTTCGCCCCGGGTGCACGCCACGCTGCCGCCTCGGCGCGCGGGTAGTGCTCGAAGCGCTCAGCAACGAACTCCAGCGCAGGGCGCAGGTCGGTGTCGGTGGAGAAGAGGATGCCCGCGTCGTAACGGCGGTCAATCGCCCCGGCGATGAAGTCAATCGCGAGTTCGACATCCACGCCCTTCTGCTCGGCTCGTTCCGCAGGCCACTCACGTGGGTAGCGCAGGGCTCGCGGGATGACGATTGCCCCGGCCCGCTCCCAGGCTTCGCACTGGCGCATGTGGGCGCCGTAGGTCTTCGGTTGTTTGGTGGAGTCCGGGCGCCCGGTGTAGATGCGCACCTCACTCAGGATCCTCGTACGCCCCGGCGGAGGGCGGTCGCAGATCAGGCTTCCAAGCGCGAGCGGATCGATCTGGCCATCGGTGTGATGTATCGCTGCGCCGGCGTGGAAACACCGGCGCGCGGCCTGCAGGACGTTCTGAGCGTCGATGAAAAGCGCGACGCGATCCGGCATCGCCCGCCTTCCGGGCAAGAATAGCCCCGCCAGTTCGCCACCGGAGCGGCGGACGGCGGGGAGGATTAGCTCCTTGCGGAGCATCGCGAGTGTCAGCGCCACCGCAACCCGTTGTCAACCAGCGCAGGCGTAGCCCGCGCTGCCTATCGCCTCGCGGGCGGCAGACGCGCGCCGAGGGCGGCGAGGTCCAGTTGGCGCAGGGTGTCGACCACGAGGTGTGCGCCGGGCCGCGGCGGCGCGGGCCGCGGGGCCGGCCGCCGCCGGACCCCGCACAGAGCCCGCCCCCCCGGC
>VXMT01000212.1 GCA_009840965.1 Chloroflexota bacterium | reverse complement strand
CATCCTCCGGCTCCCGTTCCTCCCGCGCCTCCCCACGGCACTCCCGTGGGCGGCGATGCGTGACTGCTGCTGTGGTGGAGCCCTCAAGCGGATTTGAACCGCTGACCTCGTTCTTACCAAGAACGCGCTCTACCGACTGAGCTATGAGGGCTGGATTCCGCAACCCGACGCCTCGTAAGGCTCTCGCCGAGCGCTGCTCCGCTTCGCGTGCGCCGCGGCCCGGTTCGGCTGGTGCAGGGGGCAGGATTCGAACCTGCGTAGCCGTAAGGCGGCGGTTTTACAGACCGCTGGAATTAACCACTCTCCCACCCCTGCGGGCGTCGATGTGCCGGCACCCTCGCCCCGCGCGTCTCCACGCAACCCCGCAGGGAGTGAGTGGAGCCCGAGAGGGGATTCGAACCCGCTAACCTGCCGATTACAAATCGGCTGCGCTGCCATTGCGCCACTCGGGCCCGAACAGTGCCGGCGCACATGAAACAATCACACCCGGCCAATCGGCCAAGTGCGATCGGTTAAGTATAGAAACGGCCTCCGAGGAGGGTCAACGCGAACCCCTACCCCCGCAACGCCGCCGTCAGCTCGTTCGCGGCGACGCGGGCGTCGGCGAAGAGCATGAGCGTGTTGTCGGCGGCGAAGAGCGGGTTCGGGATGCCGGCGAAGCCGGGGCTCAGCGACCGCTTGACGATCACCACCGTCTGCGCCTGGTCGACATCGAGGATCGGCATGCCCGCGATCGGGATCGAGGGGTCGGCCTCGCGCGCCATCGGGTTCACCACGTCGTTCGCGCCGAAGACCAGCACCACGTCCGTCTGGCGGAAGGTCGGGTTGATCTCGTCCATCTCCTTGAGCTGCTCGTAGGGGATGTCCGCCTCGGCCAGCAGGACGTTCATGTGGCCGGGCATCCGGCCCGCCACCGGGTGAATCGCGAACTCCACCTCGACGCCGCGCTCCTCGAGCAGGTCCATAAGGTCGTGCACCGCGTACTGCGCCTGCGCGACCGCGAGGCCGTAGCCGGGCGCCACCACCACGCGCCGAGCGGCATCGAGCAGCATCGCGATCTCGTCGGCGGAGGCGGACTTGACGCGCCCGGCGTAGACGTCGTCGCTGTCCGTCTCCGAGGCGACCTCGGCGCCGACGCCGGCGAACATGATGTTAGGCAGCGAGCGGTTCATCGCCTGCGACATCAGCGCCGTGAGGATGAAGCCGGCCGCGCCGACCAGCGAGCCGGCGATGATCAGCACGCTGTTGTTGAGCACCCAGCCGTGCCCGGCCGCCGCGAGACCCGAGTAGGCGTTGAGCAGCGAGATCACGACGGGCATGTCCGCCCCGCCGATCGGGATCACCAGCATGATGCCGAGCGCCGCCGCGAAGCCGACGAGCAGCCAGAACGGCAGCGAGGGGTCCGAGTCCGCGATCAGCCAGGCGCCGAGCCCGACACAGATCGCGAACAGCAGCGCGTTCATGAAGTGGCGGCCGGGCAGCAGGATCGGCCGCTCGGCGACGATGCCCTGCAGCTTGCCGAAGGCGATCGCGCTGCCCGTCATCGAGACGCCGCCGATCAGCCCGGAGGCGACCGCGGCGATCGTGAACTGGAAGTCGACCGCCTCGACGAAGCCGCCCTTGAGCGCCTCCTCGAGCGCGGCGCCGACGGCGAGCGCGGATGCGCCGCCGCCGAAGCCGTTGAAGACGGCCACCACCTGCGGCATCGCCGTGAGCGGCGCGCGGTAGGCCATGGTCGCGCCGACCAGCGCGCCGACGACGATGCCGGCGATGATCACCTCGAAGCTGATGATGCGGTGATCGGTGAGCGTGACGATGATCGCCAGCAGCATCCCCGAAGAGCCGAGCAGGTTTCCGCGCACCGCCGTGCGCGGGTGCGACATGTCCTTCAGCGCGAGGATGAAGAGGACCGCCGCTACCAGGTAGAAGAGGTCGATCCACTCCGCCTGGAGCTCAGGCACGGTCACCCCTGTCGCGGAACATCGAGAGCATGCGGTGGGTCACGAGGAACCCGCCGACGACGTTCGCGGTCGCCATCGCCACCGCGATGACGCCGAGGATGGTGGTGAAGACGGTGAGCTGCGCGCCGGCGGTGACCAGGGTGCCGACCAGCGTGATGCCGGAGATCGCGTTCGCGCCGGACATCAGCGGCGTGTGCAGCAGCGGCGGCACCTTCGTGATCACCTCGTACCCGACGAACAGCGCCAGCACGAAGATCGTGAGCGCCGCGACGAAGACTTCCATCGCCTACTCCGTTCCGGCGGGCTGCGGCTCCAGCGCCGCAAGTCCCAGCTGCTCGCGCACCCGCGGGTGCACCACCTGGCCGCCGTGCGCGACGAGCGCGCCGCGCACGATCTCGTCGTCCGTATCGAGCGAGAGCGCGCCCTCGTCCAGCACGTGGCCGAGGAAGGACGCGACGTTGCGTGCGTACATCTGGCTGGCGTCGAAGGGCGCCTCCGCGGGCAGGTTGAGCGGGCCGAGGATCGTGACGCCCTCGGCCTCGACGTGCTCGCCGGGCTGCGTCAGCGCGCAGTTGCCGCCGGTCTCGGCGGCGAGGTCGACGATCACGGCGCCGGACCGCATCGCGGCGACGGCCTCGGCGGTGACGAGCAGCGGGGCGGCGCTGCCGGGCACCGCCGCAGTGCTGATCACCACGTCGCTGTCGGCGACGACGCGCGCGAGCTCCTCGCGCTGCCGCTGGTAGAACTCCTCGCCCATCGCCTGGGCGTAGCCGCCCGCATCCTCCGCGTCGCCGGCGTCGAGGTCGAGCTCGACGAAGCGGGCGCCGAGGCTCTCGACCTGCTCGGCGACGGCGGGCCGCACGTCGTAGGCGTGCACGACCGCGCCGAGGCGGCGCGCCGTGGCGATCGCCTGCAGCCCGGCGACCCCCGCGCCGATCACGAGCACGCGCGCGGGCGTAACCGTGCCGGCGGCGGTCATCATCAGCGGGAACAGCTTCGGCAGCGTCGCCGCCGCCAGCAGGACGGCCCTGTAGCCGGCGATCGTGGCCATCGAGGTGAGCGCGTCCATCGGCTGCGCGCGGCTGATCCTCGGCAGCAGCTCCAGGGCGAAGGCGCTCACGCCGCGCCCGGCGAGGGCGGCGATGCCCTCGGCGTTGCCGAGTGGGTTGAGCAGCCCGACGAGCGTCTGCCCCTCGCGCAGGCCCTCGAGCTCGGCCTCGCCCTCGGGCGCGGCGAGGCGCACGACGATGTCCGCCTCGGCGAGCAGCTCGGCCGCGCTCGCTGCGATGCGCGCGCCGGCGGCGCTGTAGTCCTGGTCCGGGAAGCCGGAGGCGTCGCCCGCGCCGCTCTCGACGAGCACCTCGGCGCCGCTCGCGCCGATCGTGGAGACGACGGCGGGGACGAGCGCGACCCTGCGCTCACCTCGCATCGACTCCGCCGGAACGCCAACGATCACGCGCTACCCGCCTTCAGGCTGCCGCGACGCGGGCAAGCATACAGGCGCGACCGCCTAGGGGGAGTCACGATGCGCAGTGGCGCCCTACCGCGCCGCGCTCCAGCGCGCGCCTCGGGGGGTGTCCTCCACCTCGATGCCGGCGGCGGCGAGGTCGGCGCGGATCGCGTCGGCGAGGGCGAAGTCGCGCTCCTCGCGCGCCTGCTGGCGGCGCGCCAGCAGCGCCTCGATCGTCGTCTCGGCGTCGCTGCCGCCGCAGGCTACCTCGTGCTGCGCGGCGAGTTTCGACAGCGCGACGGCGTCGAGGCCGTCGGCAGCCTCGTCCATCGCCTCGAGGCGCAGGCCGAGCACGCCGGCCAGCTCGCGCAGCTCCGCCTGCGCCGAGCGCACGTCCGCCCCGGCGTCGCGCTCGCGGTTGATCGTGCGCGCGAGGTCGAAGACCGCGGCGAGCGCGCGGGGCGTGTTGAAGTCGTCCTCGAGCGCCTCGACGAAGCGGGCGCGCTCGGCGGGGCCCGGGGGGCGGGGGCGCGGCCCCCCCCCCCCCCACCGGCGGCCCCCCCCCCGCACCCCCCCGCCCGCCCCCGCGCGCCCCCCCAACAGCACCGACGGGG
>VXMT01000018.1:333-4043 GCA_009840965.1 Chloroflexota bacterium | reverse complement strand
CGCCCCGCCGGGCGGGCGGGTCCCTGGCCCCGCCCGGCCCCCCCCAGCCCCTGCACCGGCGGGGGGCCGTCCTCCCGCCCCGGGGGGCCGGCGGGCGCGCGGCCGTCGCCGAGGCGGAGCGCGAGGAGCTGGCGCTGCTGCGCAGCGAGTTGCAGGAGGCGCGGGACGCCCTCGACGCCGAGCAGGCCGCGCGGCGCTCGGCCGTCGCGCGCTACCGCGGCGCGCTGCTCGCCGCCGACCCCTCGCTGCCGCCCGAGCTGATCGAGGGCGACGAGATCGAGGCGGTCGACGCCTCGGTCGAGGCGGCTCGCCGCACGGTCGCACAGATCCGCGAGCGGATCGCCCGCGAGTCGGAGGCCGAGGCGGCGCGCGGCTTCCCCGCGGGCGCGCCGGAGCGGCGCGGACCGCGCACCGAGGCGATGAGCGCCGCCGAGAAGATCGCCTACGGCCTCGATCAGCGCACCGGCGCCTGACGCCGCCTCGCTGCGCCACAAGGGCCTCGGAGGAGCGCGCGCGGACGCCTAGCCTCCCGGCCGCAATCACGGACAGGGCGCGCGCTGCGCGCCGGAAGGAACGAGCAACCAGACCATGGCACTGACACTGACCGAAGGCGCGAAGCTCTCGAACGACGTGCTGCTCGAGGGCGTGATCGAGACGGTGATCTACGACAGCCCGATCCTGCAGCGGCTGCCGTTCATCGAGATCGTCGGCAACGGCCTCACCTACAACCGCGAGAAGCTCTCGGCCTCGGCCGCCTTCTACAACGTGGGCGACACCTGGTCCGAGGACACGCCGACCTTCAGGCAGATCACCACGGCGCTGACCATCCTCGGCGGCGACGCGGACATCGACAACTACATCGCCCGCACCCGCAACAACGTGCAGGACATCGAGGCGGCGGTCGTCGCCCTCAAGGCGAAGTCCGTCCAGCAGAAGTTCGACGACACCTTCATCAACGGCGACACCGGCGATGACGCGAAGTCCTTCGACGGCCTCGACGAGCTCTGCGCCGCGGGCCAGACGGTCGCGATGGGCACGAACGGCGCCACGCTCACACTCGACAAGCTCGACGAGCTGATCGACACGGTGCGCGGCGGCAAGCCGGAGATGCTGCTGATGTCGCGGCGCTCGCGGCGCACGCTCAACAAGCTCGCGCGCACAGCCGGCGGCGGCGTGGTCGAGCACGACCGCGATGAGCTCGGGCGCATGGTCGCCTTCTACGACGGCATCCCGATCGGCGTGAACGACTACATCGCCGACGACCAGACCACGGGCACGTCCGAGGACACGTCGACGATCTACGCGCTGCAGTTCGGCGAGGGGGCCGTGGCCGGGCTGACCGCGCCCGGCGGCCTCACGATCGAGCGGGTCGGCGCGCTGGAGACGAAGGACGCCACCCGCGTGCGGGTCAAGTGGTACGTCTCCGTCGCGCTCTTCAACGAGCTGAAGCTGGCGAAGCTCAGCGGCGTCCGCCCCTAGCCGGACCCGCGACAGCGAGGGGCGGCCCCATGGGAGCACCGGCGGGCCGCCCTCCTCCCCGCCCGCAGATCTCCCCAGCCGAATCGAGGAACGAGATGGACCTGCCGTCGATGCGCGCGCGGCTGCGCCGCGACCTCCGCGACACGGACCCCGCCAACGAGCGCTGGCCCGACGAGGCGCTCGACCGCCACATCGAGCGCGCCCTCCGCGAGCTCTCGCTCGCCGCGCCGCTCGAGGCGACGGCGACGCTGCGCACGGTCGCCGGGAGCCGCGACCTGGGCGTCGCGGCGCTGAGCGATCGTGTGAGCATCGACGCGGTCGAGTACCCCGTCGGCCGCTACCCGGCCTCGCGGCCGCCGTTCTCGCTCTGGGGCGAGACGCTCACGCTGGAGGTGGACGCGCTGCCCGGCGCGGGTGAGGTGGTCACCGTCCACTACTCGAAGCTGCACACGCTCGACGACTCCGGCAGCACGCTGCCCGAGGCGCTCGAGGACATCGTGGCGACGGGCGCGGGCGCCTACGCGGCGCTCGAGTGGGCCTCGTTCGCGGTCAACCGCGTGAACGTCGGCGGCGCGGAGACGTGGCGGCACTACCACGTCTGGGCGCAGGAGCGGCTCGCCGAGTTCGCTCGCGCGCTCGCCAGGCACGGCCGCGCGCGGCGGGCGCGCTCGCGCGTGCTCTCCTCGCCGCAAGCCGGGTAGCGCGCGGCATGCGGGCGCTCACCCCCACGCTGCGCGCCGCCCAGCAGTCGGCCAGCGCCGAGCCGTACCTGCGCGTGCGGCTCTTCGACCGCGACGCCGGCGCGATCCGCCTGCGCTGGCGGCGTGTCCACGACGGCTCCGAGCCCGACGGCCCGTGCGCCATCGCCGTGGCCCGCGACGGCGCGCTGCTGCGCGCCCGTATCGACCCCGCGACGGGAGCCCTCAGCCGCCAGCGCGTCGCCGACCCCACATCCGGCGAGGGCTTCGCCGCCTGGACCGCCGTCGCGACCGTCGCGCTCGCGCCGCGCCTCGGGCTGGCCGCCTCCGGCAGCCGCGCGCTGATCGCGAGCGTCCGCCCCGACGGGGTGAGCGTCGAGGTGCGCGAGAGTGCGGACTCGGGCGCGAGCTTCGGGGCGCCGTTGAAGGTGGCGACGGCCGCCTCGGCCGTGACCGCGACGGCCGTGGCGATCGCCGCCGACGGTTCGGCGGCGCTGCTCTACGCCTCGGGCGGCACGGTGTACGCCGTGCGCCGCGCGGCCCTCGGCGCGTGGTCCGCGCCTGCGGTCTGGTCGCGCTCGCTCGCGACGGTCAGCGGGCTCGCCGCGCACTTCGAGGCGGACTGCAACGTCCTGGTCAGCGGCACGGACGCGACCGGTGCGGCCGGCGTCTGGTCGAGCGTGCTGGGCACGGGCGGCGCGACGGCGGCTGGCCACTGGCTGCCGCTCTCTGCCGTCGCCTCGGCCGCCGCCGGCTCGGACATCGGGTACCTCGCGAGCGGCGCAATGCGCGCCGACGCGCCGCAGGCGTCGCTGGTCGAGTCCTACCGGGGCGCGGGCGCCTACGACCGGGTGCAGATCGCGGCGGGCATCGCGGGCAGCACCCACGGCGACGGCGAGTGGCGCGATCCGCGGCCCTTCGCCCACGCCTCGGCCTACGGGCTCGGCGCCGCGGCCTCGCCTCAGGATGCCTGGCTGGCGGCCTCGCACGCGGTCTGGCACGCCCCGATCGCGCACGGCGAGCACGAGCTGACCGACGACGTGCTCGAGGCCGTCGTCGAGCAGCGCGAGCAGGGACGGCTGCGCCTCACGCTGCGTAACGAGGACGGGCGCTACGCGGCCGCCGCTGCTCCGGCAGCCCTCGAACCCGGCGGCGAGCTGCGGATCGAGCCCGGCTACCGAACCGCCGAGGGCATCGAGACGTCCGAGGGCCCGCGCTTCTGGATCGCCGCCGTGCGGCGGCGGCGCAGCGGCGGCGTGGCGACGGTCGAGGTGGACGCCGTCGACGGCCTCGGGCTGCTCGAGGCCTGGGTCGCACCGGAGCAGCTCGTGTGGGAGGCAGGCGACCGCAGTGCGGCACAGATCCTCGCGGCGATCGCCCGGCGCGCCGGAGTGGGAGTGGCCGGGCAGGGAGCGAGCGCCGAGTCGGGGGGGGGGGGGGGGGGGGGGGCGCGGGGGGGGGGGGGGGGGCGGGGTGAAGGGGTAGGAGGCGGACGCAGAGTGGGGGGGGGGGGGGGGGGGGGGGGGGGGGGGG
>VXMT01000018.1:0-323 GCA_009840965.1 Chloroflexota bacterium | reverse complement strand
GGCCTTCACCGTGCGCGCGGGCGAGCGCGGCGCGACCGCCGTGCGGCGGCTCCTGCGGGCGCTGCCCGACCGGCTGCGCAGCAGCGGCCGCCAGCTGCTGCTCTCCGAGCCGGCCCGGGGCGCAGCCGCCGGCTACGCCTACGGCCGAGAGCACGCCATCCTCGCGCACGCGATCGAGGCCGGACGTCCGGCCGCGGGCTGGGCGCGCGTCATCGGCACCCGCGTGGAGACCCAGTGGGGTATAAAACAAAACCCGCCCCCCCGACCAAAGGGCAAGGGGGTTTGCGGGGGGAGGAGGGTATAAAAAAAAGGGGGGGGGGGGG
>VXMT01000162.1 GCA_009840965.1 Chloroflexota bacterium | reverse complement strand
CTGCGCCATGAGCCCGCGGCCCGCGCTCGACGCACCAGCGGGTACGCCGACCTCGTCGAGGGCGTGCGCTACGTCATCGCCGAACGCACGCTCGCACTACTCCTCCTCGCCGGCATGGTCGGCGCGCTGCTGGCGCTGCCGTACCAGATCATGCTGCCCGGCTTCGTGCGCGATGTGCTCGGCGGCGGCGCGATCGAGCTCGGGCTGCTGATCGCCGTGAGCGCGGTGGGGTCGCTCGCCGGATCGCTCGTGCTCGCCTCGTTGCCCGCGAGGCGCCGCGGGCTGCTCCTGCTGTTGAGCTCGCTGTTCGTGGGCGTGGCGCTGATCGGGTTCGCCTCGACGACGCTGATCTGGCTGAGCGGCGTCTTCATGCTGTTCGTCGGCATCGGCAGCGCGGGGAGGCAGGCGCTGGGCAACGTGCTGCTGCAGCACTACTCGCTCGACGAGTACCGCGGGCGCGTGATGTCGCTCTACATGACGGAGTTCGGGATCATGTCGTTCGGAGCGGTGCTGTTCGGCCTCTTCGCCGAGCAGGTCGGCGGGCAGTGGGCCTTCGGCACGATCTCGGCCGTGCTCGTGGTCCTGACCCTCGCGATGATCGTGTTTCTGCCGAGGCTGCGGCGGCTCGACTAGCCTCGCGGCGCGGCAGGCGTCGAGCGCGGCGGACCCGGTTGCACCGCGCGGACCGCGCGACGGCGGTAGCGCGCCATCAGTTCCTCGGGCGCCCTCGTCCGCAGCACGAGCGGAATCGCGAGCAGCGCGACCACGCCCGTCGCCATGAACCCGGTTGCGTAGCCGCCGGTCACGTCCACGCTGAGCCCCATCAACCACGGCCCGAGGAAGGCGCCGAACGTGCCGATCAACATCGCCACCCCGTTGATCGCCCCGAACGAGCGCGTCCCGTAGTAGTCGGCAAGCAGGGCGGTCCGGATCGGGTTGGCGCCGCCGACGCCGGCGGAGATCACCAGCAGGACCAGGCTCGCCTGCCAGAGGTTCTGTACCAGCGCAAAGACAGGCATCGCGGCCCCCGCGATCAGCACCACCACTGCCAGAACCACGCGCTTGTCGTAGCGGTCCGCGGCGGAGCCGGAGACGATGCGCCCGCCCAGCGAGGCGAGGGCGAAGACCGCCGAACCGACCCCGGCCGCCGTCTTCGAGAGACCGACTTCATCCTCCATGAACGGCACGTGCAGCACGACGATCGCGGTCATCGCGAAGAACACGGTGAACTGGGCCAGCGCCAGCAGCCAGAAGGCCTGCGTACGCAGCGCGTCGCGCAGCGACGCGCCCCAGCGCTCGTCGTCGTCCTCGCCGGCGCGACCCGGGCCGCCGGAGCGGGGGATGCCGTCGAGCGGTTGGTGATGGCCCCGCGGCCGCATGCGCACGTTGGAGCCCGCCAGCACCCCGCCAACCAGCAGCAGCAGCGCCAGGCCGCGCAGCGCGCCGCGCCAACCGAACGACTCGACGATGACGGCGACCACGATGACGAGCAGCCCGCCGAGCGTTCCGCCCGCGGTCGCCAGCGCCAGCGCTCGCGCGCGCTTGCGTTCGAACCAGCTGACGGTGGAGACCATCGTGGCCTGTCCGCCGCATGTGCTGGTGCCCAGCGCCATGATCAGCATCAGCACGTAGAAGTGCAGGATGTTCTGCATGAAGGAGAGCAGGAACAGGCAGCACGAGGCGACGACGAGGCCCACCATCATCATCAGCCGCGAGCCGATCCGATCGATCAGCGCCCCCACGAACGGCGCGGCGGCCCCGTTGACTTCGGAGCGGACGGCGAAGGCGAAGGCGGTGGCGCCGTGGCTCCAGCCGAACTCATCGATCAGCGGGTTGAAGATCGGCCCCAGGCCCCAGAAGACCGAGGCCGAGAGGATGAAGAGGGCCATCGACGAGGCGGCGACGACGATCCAGCCCTCGTAGACGTGCGGGAACAGCCTCGCGAGCATGCCGCCTCCAGCCGCCCCACTCTAGCCCCGCTCGCTGCCTCACGCAGGGCTGCGCCAGCCCTCACCCGATCGGTTCGTGCTTCGCTAGACTCGGGCTGGCATCAGTCTCCGGCCCTTCGGTCCGGCATCGAGGGAGGAAACACCGTGACGGCGCCGCCCGTTCATCCTTTCGAGGTCAACGACGCCTACACGCACTGCGGGCTGAGCAAGTACTACCCGTACGAGACGCTGCGCGGCACGCTCGACGAGGCGGGCGTGACGCGCGTGACGATCGTTCAGCACATGGGCGAGTACGACAACTCCTACCTCGCCGGGGTGATCCGAGACAATCCGGACACCGTCGCCGGCGTCTGCCTCGTCAATCACCGCGATCCACGGGCGCGCGACCAGCTCGAGGAGATCGCCCTCGCGGGCGACTTCAAGGGGGTGCGGCTCACCTCGGAGATGATCTTCGAGCGGCCGGAGCTGCTGATGGCCGCGGCGCACCTCGGCCTCATCATCCAGGCGATGCCCCACCACGCGCCGGCCTACTGGGTGCCGTACCTGGAGGCGGCCATCACCCGCTATCCGGGGACGCGCGTGATGCTCTCACACCTCGCGACGCCGCGATTGCAGGACGCGCCGGACTTCGCGCCGCAGCAGCCGGTCTGGGAGCTGGCGCGCCACGAAGGCGTCTGGTTCCAGGTCTCGTTCCCGAGCCGCTACGCGCCCTACCCGCACGAGCCGGTCTACCCGGTGATCGCGCAGGCCTTCGAGGCGTTCGGTCCGCAACGCATCGTCTGGGGCTCGAACTACCCGGCCTCCGGCGACCTCGCCGAGTACCTAGCCGACCTCAACCTGCTGCTCGACGGCAGGCTGCCGGTCCCCGACGACGCGATCGAGGCGATCGCGGGCGTGAACATGCGCCGCTTCTGGTTCGGCCAGGACTGAGCCCCGCCGCGCCTACTGCGCGGTGTAGCCGCCGTCCACGGGCAGCGCCACGCCCGTGACGAACGAGGCGTCCTCGCTGGCGAGGAAGAGGATCGCGTTCGCCACGTCCTCCGGCCTCCCGAGGCGGCCGATCGGATGCAGGCCGACCGCGTCCTCGCGCCGGGCATCATCGCTGAGCATGAACTCGGTCATCGGCGTCTCGATGTAGCCGGGGTTGACGCAGTTCACGCGCACGCCGCGCCCGCCGTACATGAGCGCGTAGTTGCGCGTGAGGCCGAGCACGCCGTGCTTCGAGGCGGTGTAGCCCGGCGCCGATCCGCCCACGAGGCCCATGATCGAGGAGAGACTGACGATCGAGCCGCCGCCGTGCTGCTCGATCAGCGCCGCGCCGTACTTCATGCAGTAGTAGACGCCGTTGAGGTTCACGTCGATCACGTCGTGGTACTCGTGCATGCGGCCGCTGATGCCCGCATCGTTGACCAGGATGTGCAGCGCGCCGAGCTGCTCGACCGTGGCGGTGAGGGCGGCTTGCACGGCCTCCTCGTCGGTGACGTTCAGTTCGACAGCTGCCGCCGTCCCGCCGTCCGCGGCGATGGCGTCCGCAGTCTCCTGCGCGCCCTCGATGTTGATGTCGGCGCACATGACTGCCGCGCCCTCGCGGGCGAGCGTCAGCGATGTCGCCCTACCGATGCCCGAGGCCGCTCCCGTGACCATCGCGACCTTGCCCTCGAGCCGCATCGCTCACCTCCCGCGCCCTGCGCACTGTGTGCTGCCGGTCCGTTCCGCCGGGAAGCATAGCGCGGCAGGGCGCGGGGCGGGATCGCCGCCCGCGAGGGGTACAATGGACCTCGTGACGACCACAACGAGCACCGGGTTCGAGCTGGTCAGCGAGTTCCGGCCGACGGGCGACCAGCCGCAGGCGATCGACGAGCTCGTCGAGGGGCTCGATCGCGGCCTCACGATGCAGACCATGCTCGGGGCAACCGGCTCGGGCAAGACCTTCACGATGGCGAACATTATCGCCCGCCACCAGCGCCCGACGCTGGTGCTCGCGCCCAACCGCACCCTCGCCGCCCAGCTGACGGCCGAGTTCCGCGAGTTCTTCCCGAGCAACGCCGTCGAGTACTTCGTCTCCTACTACGACTACTACCAGCCCGAGGCCTAC
>VXMT01000206.1 GCA_009840965.1 Chloroflexota bacterium | reverse complement strand
CGCGGTGGGGGTCGTCTCGAGGGCCACTTGCACCGGGACCTGCGTGGCGCTCGCCGCGCCGGCGTCCGCCGGGTCGTCGCCGCCTGCCGGCCAGAGCGTGAGCCAGAGCGCGAGCAGGCTGACGGCGACGAGCGCGATCAGGGCGCCGCGAACGAGCCTCGGCGAGGGCAGGGCGAGCGCCGGATCCATGCAGCGCTCGCAGAGCGTGTCCCCGTGCTCCAGGCAGAACAGCAGACCGCAGCGGGGGCACTCGCGCTCTGCCGCGCGCTCGCAGAGGTAGCACTCCACCGGGCAGCCTTACGCGCAGCCCGGGCCGGGCGCCCGCGGCGCCCGCACGAACCCGGGTCGGGCCACTCAGCCAGCGCCGCCGCCGCTACTTGACCTCGACGGTGGCGCCGGCCTCCTCGAGTTTGCTCTTCGCGGCGTCGGCCTCCTCCTTGGTGACGGCCTCGCGGATCGCCTTCGGCGCGGACTCGACGACGTCCTTGGCGTCCTTCAGGCCGAGCGAGGTGAGCTCGCGGACCGCCTTGATCACGTTGATCTTGTTGGCCCCGAAGTCCGTCAGGACCACGTCGAACTCGAACTGCTCCTCGGCCGCGGCCGCGCCGTTCTCGGCGCCGTCGGCGGCGGGCGCGGCGGCCACGGCGACGGGCGCCGCGGCGGTCACGCCGAACTCGTCCTCGATCGCCTTGTTGAGATCACGCAGCTCCAGCAGCGTCATCCCCTTGATGATCTCGAGGGCTTCCTCAACCTTCGCCATCCTCGTGCTCCTTCCGAACCGCCCCGCGGGCGGCAATGCTCCGTTGGCGCTCGCTTACGCCTGGGCTTCCGCCCCTTCGAGCTGCTCCGCGCGCGCCTCGATCAGGCCCGCCAGCTCTCTTGTCGAGGCCTCAAGCAGCCCCATCAGCTCCACGATCTTCCCGGTCAGCCCGCCCGCGATGCGCCCGATCAGCACCTCGCGCGGCGGCACCGTCGCCAGGTCGGCGACGTAGTCGGCGTCGACCAGCTGGCCGTCGAGCACCGCGTTGCGGACCTCGAACGGCGTCTGCGGGTTGTCGCGGCGGTAGTTCTGGATCGCGCGCGCCGCCGCCACCGGGTCGTCGGGGTGGGTTACGAGGGCGGTCGGGCCATCTGCCAGGTCGGCGAACAGCGGCTGCCCACTCTCGTCGGCGGCGCGCTGCAGCAGCGTGTTCTTGATGACGCGCAGGGTGGCGCCCTCGGCCACCAGCGCGCGCCGCAGCTGCGTCTGCTCCGGCACCGGCATGCCCTGGTAGGCCGTGCCGATGGCGATGCCGACGCTCTCGATCAGCTCCTTGAGCTCGGCGACCTGCGCGATCTTGCGCTCCGTAGGCACCGCGCCTCCTCTCGTCTCGTGCGAGGGCGAAGAAAAACGCCCTCCGGCGGGAGGGCGTTCGCGTCGCGCCGTCCGGCACGGAGCCGGGGCGTCGTCGTCTCGCCTGATCCCACCTGCACGGGCGGCCGGGCGGCCATTCTTCCGTCCGGGCGGCGCCCGTCGGGAACCCGTGGTCTCCGGTGTCCGCGCCTCCAGGGCGCTCGTACAGTCTCCCCCGCGCCCGCGCTTACGCGCGAGCGCCCTCGTGGGCGGGGTGTCCGCGCTCGCTTACCCCTCGGCGCCGAGCGCCATCAGGGGCCCCAGCTCGACGCGCACGCCCGGCCCCATCGTCGAGGTCAGCGTGGCGGCGCGGATGTACTGGCCCTTCAGGTCCGTGGGCCGCGACTTCACGATCTCGCCGAGCAGCGCGCTGAGGTTCTCCATCAGCTGATCGTCGCTGAACGAGACCTTGCCGATCGGCGCGTGTACGTAGTTGGTCTTGTCGAGCCGGTACTCGACGCGGCCGGACTTCGCCTCCTTGACGGCGCGCGGGATATCGTTGGCCTCGAGCACGGTGTTGTTGCGCGGGTTCGGCATCAGCCCGCGCGGGCCGAGGATGCGGCCCAGCCGCCCGACCTTGCCCATCAGCTCGCGTTGCGCGAGCGCCACGTCGAAGTCCGTGAAGCCGCCGGAGACGCGCTCGATCAGGTCGTCGGCCCCCACGAGGTCGGCGCCGGCCTCGTTCGCGAGCATCGCGCCCTCGCCCTCGGCGAAGACGGCGACGCGCTGCTCCTTGCCGAGGCCGTGCGGCAGGGTGACGGCGCCGCGGATCTGCTGCTCCGCGTGGCGGCCGTCGAGGCCGGTGCGGAGGTGCAACTCGACGGTCTCGTCGAACTTCGCGGTGGCGGTCTCCTTCACGGCGCTGAGCGCCGCGCCCGGGTCGTAGAACGCGTGGCGGTCCACCTTCGAGGCGGCCTCGCGGTAGCGCTTGCCTCGCTTGCCCATTACGGCTCCACCTCGATTCCCATCGAGCGCGCGGTGCCCTCGATGATGCGCATGGCTGCGTCCATGTCGTCGGTGTTGAGGTCGACCAGCTTGGTCTCGGCGATGGTGCGCACCTGGTCCTGCGTGACCGTGCCGACCACTTCGGTGAGCTGGCTCGCCGCGCCCTTGTCGACGCCGGCGGCCTTGCGCAGCAGGTCGGAGGCGGGCGGGGTACGCAGCTCGAAGCTGAACGAGCGGTCCTCGTAGATCGTGATCACCGCGGGGATTATCTGGCCCTGCTGGGCCTGCGTGCGTGCGTTGTAGGACTTGCAGAAGTCCATGATGTTGATGCCGTGCGGACCCAGCGCGGTGCCCACGGGCGGTGCGGGGTTCGCCCGCCCCGCCTGGATCTGCAGCTTGACCAGTGCGCGTACTCGCTTTGCCATCGCCCTACTGCTTCTCCACCTGCAGGAAGTCCAGCTCCACCGGCGTCTCCCGGCCGAACATGGAAACCATGACCCGCACCTTGCCCTTGTCCAGGTTGATCTCGTCGACCTGGCCGACGAAGTCGACGAACGGTCCGTCGATGACCCGCACCGCCTCGCCGATCGCGAAGCCGACGTTGATGCGAGGTGTTCCAGTGTCCATCTGCCGCAGGATGCGCGCGACCTCTTCCTCCTCGAGGGCGGGCGGCCGCGAGCGCTCGTCCGAGCTGGCGCCGGCGAAGCCGGTGACGCCCGGCGTATTGCGCACGACGTACCAGGAGTCGTCGCCCATCAGCATCTGGACCAGGATGTAGCCGGGGAAGAGCTTGCGGGAGACGGTGCGACGCTGGCCGTCGCGGATCTCGATCTCGTCCTCGGTGGGGATCACCACCTGGAAGACGCGGTCGCCCATGTCCATCTGCTGGATGCGTTGCTCGAGGCTCTTCTTCACCTTGTTCTCGTAACCGGAGTAGGTCTGGACGATGTACCAGGAGCGGCCGTCGTCCTCGGCCACGGCGGCGGCCGCGGCCTGCCCGGCGCGCTCCTCCAGCTCGGCGGTGAAGGGGTTGGGTGGCGCGGGGGTCGGTTGCGGTTGGGCGTCGCTCGTCATGCTGCCTCCATGAACACTAGCGCAACACCGTGTTCTCGATGATCCAGCCGAAGCCAAGGTCGGCGACCCCGAGGATCGCGCCGAAGAACAGCGAGACGATCACGACGACCAGGGTCAGGTAGCCGACCTCCTGGCGGTTCGGCCAGGTGACCTTGCGCAGCTCGCTGACGATGTCGGCGATCCAGCGCGGGACGAAGCGCCGGCCCCGCCGCGGCTCCGTGCCCGGGGGCGCGGAGACACTCATCGAGGGCCCGCGGCCGCCGCCGCCCGTGGCCGCGGCGCGCTGCTGCTGCCGCTGCTGGCGGCGCTGGGCGCGCTCCTGCTGCCTGCGCAGCGCTCGACCCATCACTCGCTCCGTTCGGCCGTCCGCGTGGCTCCGGGCGCCAGCCTAGCGCGTCTCGCGGTGTGGCTGGTGGCTGCGGCAGCGCCGGCAGAACTTGCGCAGCTCCAGCCGGTCCGGATCGTTCCGCCGGTTCTTCCTCGTGTGGTAGTTGCGGTCGCGGCACAGTGTGCACGCCAGCGTGATGTGCTCCCGGTCGCCCTTGGCCATGGTCCCCGCTCCTCGAGCGTCCCTTCCGGGGGCGCGCTACTCGTTGATACCGGTGACGACGCCGGCGCCGACGGTGCGGCCGCCCTCGCG
>VXMT01000067.1 GCA_009840965.1 Chloroflexota bacterium | reverse complement strand
CGTCGGTGGCGGCGTCGAGGGGGCCGGCGGCGTCGCGAGGGGCGTCGCCGCGCTCCGGGTCGGCGCGGGCCCCGCATCCCCACCACCCGTGCAGCCGGCGAGGATCAGGCCAAGGACGGCGAGCGCGGCGATCCGGCGCACTATGTTCATCGCGCGACAATTGTAGCGCGCAGACAATGCGCCGGGCGCGGGCAGGCCTCGAGGGCGGGGCGCTACCCTCGGGGCAGGGCGAGGCCGCGGGTGGCGATGATGTTGCGCTGGATCTCGCTCGTGCCGCCGCCGATCGTCGAGGAGGCGGCCTGCAGGTAGCGCTGCGCCGCCGCGCCGTGCTGCCCCTCCTCGCGGTGCTCGTCCCAGAGGTTGCCGTAGAGCCCGAGCAGCGACATGTGCAGCTGCGCGATGCGCTGGGTCATCTCCGAGTTGAACAGCTTCGCGACCGAGGCCTCCATGTTCGGGACCAGACCCTCCACCTGCATCGTCATGATGCGGAACGAGAACAGCATCCCCACCTCCGCCTCAATCGCGCGATCGGCGAACTGCGCGCGCAGCATCGGACGCTCGCTGAGGTGCGTCTCCTCCTCGGGCAGCTCGTTCGCGAGGTCGACGATGCGCTGCACCAGCTGGCTGGCGCCGATCGAGTTGCCGATGCCGGAGCGCTCGAAGTCGAGCAGGGTGGCGGCGGCGTACCAGCCGCGATCCTCCTCGCCGATCATGTTGGCGGCGGGGATGCGCACGTCCTCGAAAAAGACCTCGTTAAAGCTGTGACGGTTTGCCAGGTTGACCAGCGGGCGCACGCTGATGCCGGGCAGGTCCATGTACATCCAGAAGAAGGAGATACCGCGGTGCTTGGGCGCGTCCGGGTTCGTGCGCGCGATGAAGTACATGCCGTCCGCCTTGTGGGCGCGGCTGGTCCAGATCTTCTGCCCGCTGATGATGAAGTCGTCGCCGTCGCGCTTCGCGCGCGTCTGCAGCGAGGCGAGGTCGGAGCCGGCGCTCGGCTCGGACCAGCCCTGGCACCACTCGAACTCGTCCGTGAGGATCTTCGGCAGGTGCTGCTGCTTCTGCTCCTCGCTGCCGGTGAGGATCAGCGTCGGGCCGAACATCATCACGGCGATGCCCAGCAGCCCGGAGATCCCGCCGACGCGCCCGGCGAGCTCCTGGTTGAGGATGAACTGCTCCGTGACGGTGAGGCCGAGGCCGCCGTACTCCTTCGGCCAGTGCGGTCCCAGCCAGCCGCGCTCGGCGAGCGCCTTGCGCCAGCGCAGCGTGACGCCCTCCGAGTCGGAGCCGGCCCGCTCCATCAGCGGGTCGTCGCCGGGGCGTTCGGCGACCGCCGCGGTCTCCTCGATGAAGTCGCGCACCCTGGCGCGGAATACCGCCTGCTCGGGAGTGTCCGTGAAATCGACCATCGCTCGCCTCCTGCCGTGCGACCGAGCATAGCCGCCGCCGCATCTACGTGGGGCGCGGTTGCGTAATGTGCGCGCCGGGGCGGTCACGTAGCGCCGCCGGTGCGGTAAGGTGCGCAGCCGAGGGAGGCAAGAGATGTCCCGACCCGAGCGCATGACCTTCGGCGTCTTCCTGGCGCCGTTCCACCCCATCAACGAGAACCCGACGCTCGCCTTCGAGCGCGACCTCGAGCTGCTCGAGTGGCTCGACGCGCTCGGCTACGACGAGGCGTTCATCGGGGAGCACCACAGCGCGGGCTGGGAGACGATCGCCAGCCCCGAGGTGTTCATCGCCGCAGCAGCCCAGCGCACGCGCTACATCCGCTTCGGCACCGGCGTGGTCAGCATCCCGTACCACCACCCCTTCATGGTCGCCGACCGCATGGTGCTGCTCGACCACCTCACGAGGGGGCGCGTGATCCTCGGCGTGGGACCGGGGGCGCTGGCGTCGGACGCCTACATGATGGGCGTCGACCCGGCGCGGCAGCGCGAGATGATGGACGAGGGTCTGGGGGTCATCAAGCGGCTCTTCACGGAGACCGAGCCGTTCACGGTGAAGAGCGACTGGTTCGAGCTGAACGACGGGATGCTCCAGATCCGGCCATACCAGCACCCCTCGATCCCGCTCGTCGTCGCCTCCGTGCAGACGCCTGCGGGCGTGACGGCGGCGGGCAAGCACGGCGCCGGTGTGATCTCGCTGAGTACGCCGCGCGGGCTGGTGCGCGAGACCTCGCTGGCCGAGTTGTGGTCGATTGCCGAGGAGACCGCCGCCGAGCACGGCAACGAGATGCCGCGCGAGGGCTGGAGGCTCTCGATCCCCGTGCACCTCGCCGACAGCCGCGCCGAGGCGATGGAGGACGTGCGCCGGGGCCACCGGAACGTGACCCGCGAGTACTTCGAGAAGACGCTCGGCCACGCCGGGCCCGACGTGTCCGACGACAGCCTGCTCGAGTACGTGATGGAGCGCCACGGCGTGATCGTCGGCACCCCCGACGACATGATCGAGGCGATCGAGCGGCTGCAGGGGATCAGCGGCGGCTTCGGCGGCATGCTCGTGCGCGTCGAGGACTGGGCGCCGCGCGACAAGATCCTGCGCAGCTACGAGCTGCTGGCGCGCTACGTGATGCCGCACTACCAGGGCAGCGTCGCGCCCCTCCAGGCCTCCAACCAGTGGGCGCGGGTGAACCGCGAGCCGATCCACGCGCGCCGCGTGCTCGGCGTGCGCACGGCCACCGAGGCCTACTACGGGGGCAACTCCTCCGGCGAAGGCTCGTAGCGCGGGCGGCGGCGCCGCACTCCCGGCGAGACCGCGAGGCGCCCTCGGTCGCCGCGCGTTGCCGCGTCCCCGATGCTGCGCCAGAATGCCCGGAGCGCGCGGCGGATTGGCCGTGCCTTCGAGGAGCAGCGAGACAGGCGGGGCGATGAGCGAGACCTGGTACATCGACGACGAGAGCCAGTACGTGAAGGTGATCAAGGAGGCGCCGGTCGCGCAGGTCGTCCTCAACCGGCCGGAGCGCCTCAACTGCTGGCTGACCGGCCAGGAACTGGAGATCGCGAGGGCCTTCGAGCAGCTCAACGGCAAGGAGCACGAGGACGTCAAGGCCGTCATCTTCCGCGGCGAGGGCCGCAGCTTCTCCAGCGGCTACGACGTGACGGAGCTGGGCACCCAGTACTGGGAGCCCGGCGAGGACACGAAAACCCGCCCCACGCAGCGCCGCCGGCTCCACGTCGACGCGGAGGGCCGCAACGTGCTGCGCGCCGTCTTCCAGTCGAGGAAGGTGGTGATCGGCGAGCTCAAGGGCTACGTCCTCGGGGGCGCCTTCGAGTTCGTGCTGGGCTGCGACATCCTGATCGCGGCCGAGGGCACGATCATCGGCAGCCCGCCCGCGCGCATGGTCGCGGCGGCGGGCATGAGCAGCAGCTTCAGCATCCTCCGCCTCGGCCCCGCGCTCTACTCGGAGATGATGCTGCTCGGCCGCTTCATCAGCGCCGAGGAGGGCTACGAGCGCGGCCTCGTCAACCGCGTCGTCCCGCTCGATGACCTCGAGGAGACGACGCAGGCGGCGGCCGACCTCGCCAGCCTGATCCCGACCGACGGCATCGCGATCCACAAGCTGCAGTCGCGGCTCGCCTACAACACGCTCGGCTTCGAGTCGACGCTCGCCGCTTCCAACATGTCGCACACGCTGCAGGTGCAGCAGCGCCTCGGCGAGCACGACTGGAACCTCTTCACCGAGCGGCGCGACCACGGCGCGAAGGAGGCCTACCGGCGGCGCGACCAGCGCTTCCGCGATGCCATCGAGCGCTTCAACCCGCGCGGCCCGATCATCTAGCCGCCGCAGCAAGGTGAGCCCTCAGGTGGCCGGCGAGGCGCGCGGACAGAACACCCGGCTCTCGGACGTCGTCGCCGTCGAGCTGGGCGAGGGTCTCGCGGCGGCCTACTGCGGGCGCTGGCTGCGCCTCCACGGCGCGACCGTGATCAAGGTCGAGGACGCGACGAGCGGCGGCGACCGCCTGCGCCACGAGGATCTGACGCCCGAATGCTTGCGCCGCTCCGAGCGGCGCTCGATGTTCGCCGCGCTGCACGCCGGCAAGGAGACAGTCTCTCTCGACTACGGAAGC
>VXMT01000092.1 GCA_009840965.1 Chloroflexota bacterium | reverse complement strand
GCCCGCGCGGTCCCCCTCCCCCCCGCCGCGCTCGGGCCCCAGGGCGGCGATGTGCGGATCATCGCCCTCACCCCGACGCCCGCCTCCGAGCAGACCCCGGTGCGCCCCGTCGACGGCCCGGCGACGATCCTCACGGCAACACCCACCCCGGCCGCGATCGAGGGCACCGTCACCCCGACCCCGACCGAGACAGCCACCACGGACGAGGCGCCGGAGCCGCCGCCTAAGCCCGAGGAGCCGCTCGCGAGCGCGCTGCTGCTCCGCGAGTACCTGCTCACCGGCGAGGCGAACCTGCCGGGCTGCCTGCCCGATCTCGTCTCCGCCTGGGAGCTCGCCCCCACCGGCGGCGAGCGCTGCCTCTTCGCCGACTTCGACGGTGACGGGGCGAGCGAGTTCGTCTTTGCCCTCACCCTCGCCGACGGCGGCGGCGACATCTGGTTCTACGAGAGCGCCGAGGAGGACTTCCGGCTCTTCTCCTCGGCGCGGGTGCTGCTCAACGAGACTCTGGAGGGCGTCACGATCGTCTCACTCGCGGACCTGACGGGCGATCGCTTCGCCGACCTGGTGATCACGACCGTGCGCTGCGAGGACGACGCCTGCGAACGGCGGCTGCTGATCATCAGCTACCACGGCGGACGCTTCGCGGACCTGACGCCGCCCGGCGTGGAGCTCGGCGAGACGACCGAACTGCGCGTCGAGGTGCAGCAGGAAGAGGACGGATCGGGAAGCGCCGGGAATGGCGGGGAGGAGGGCCAGCCCCTCCAGTTGATCATCGAGGACACCACCGTGCCCGACTCGAGCGCCGGGCCGGTGCGCGCCCTGCGGATCGCGCTCAGCTGGGACGGCGCGAGGTTCGTCAGGGAGGACGAGGCCGGCCCGACCCGCTACCTCTTCCACGCGATCGTGGACGCCGACGAGGCGTTCCGGCGCGGAGACTACGCACAGGCGAGGGTGCTCTACGAAGCAGCGGCCGCGGACACCTCGCTGGTCGACTGGCGCGTCGAGCAGGGGCGGGGTTCGGGGCGTGCGGAGCTTTCCGCCTATGCGCTCTTCCGTGCAGGCCTGTCGGCACACCGGCTGCAGGACAATGCGGCGACGACCGCGCTACTCAATCAGGCATCGGCAGGGAATCTGACTCGGACGCTGCACGGACAGGTTGCCCTCATCTATCGCGAAGGGCTGGGAACGAATACCCCGCTCGGTCTGGTCTGCTCGGAGATCGAGTTGTTCTTGCGCGCCCAGGAGTCGCGCTTCCGCGCGATCTGGAACTACGGCCCGCACAACCCCGAGCACAGCATTGGCGAGCTCTGCTCCTAGCGCGGCCCCGCCCCCGCGCTTCCCGCGAGGGCTATTCCGAGCCCGGGCGTTGCCTCCCCGCAGGCTCGGGCGGCGTCGGGTAGCGGGCGGCGGACAGCGCGAGCGCGGCGATCAGGAAGAAGGCGATGATCAGGGTGAACGGACCCTCGTAGCCGCCGGCGCGGTCGAACCAGACCCCGAGGGCGAGCGGGCCGGCGGCGTTGAAGCCGAGCGCGACCGGCTGGAACGAGCCGCGAATCACGCCGAGCTGCAGCCGCCCGAAGTACTCGGCGTAGATCACCTGCAGTTGCGTGACCATCACGCCGAAGAACCAGCCGTACCAGACGGCGTAGAGCAGCGCCATCGCGAAGCTGTCGACCGCGAGCAGCAGCAGCACCCCGCTGCTCTGGAGGATCAGCGCGCCCACCATGGTCCAGCGCGCGCGCACGCGGGTGGCGACGATCCCGCTGGCCAGCCCCCCGGCGGCGCCGGTGATCGACATCACCGTCAGGATCAGCGCCGCGCTCGTCGTCGTCAGCCCTCGATCGACGAGGTGCGGGATCTGGTGGAAGTTGATCGCGCCGTTGCCGAAGATCGCGAGCGCAAACGCGAGGCCGACGAGCCAGTAGGCGCGCGTGCGCAGGGCGGCTCGCAGCGTCCAGGAGGGATCGAGCAGCGCCGCAGCGCGGCGTTGCTCGGGCGTGGGCGGAGGATCGCCGTCCGGGTGCAGGCCCATGTCCTCGGGGCGGCGGCGCATCAGCAACAGCGCCGGGACGATGCCGAACAGCAGGAAGACGACGGCGAGCGCGCGGAAGCCGTCGGGCCAGCCGCGCGCCGCGATCACGATCGCGACGATCAGCGGAACCGTCGCGTTCCCGAAACGCATGCCCAGCGTGCCGATCGCTATCGCCAGCGGGCGCCGGCGGATGAACCAGTTGGAGACGGCGACGACCGCGGCCGCCATCATCGCCGAGATCGCCAGCGCCCGCCCCGTGGCGAAGAGCAGGTAGAACTGCCACAGCTCCCGCAGCTCGGCGAGCAGCAGGCAGCCCACCGCCAGCAGGATCGCCGGACCGGCGATCAGCCAGCGTGCGCCGTAGCGATCGAGCACTACCCCGAAGAGCGGCGAGAGCAGGCCCCCCGCGAGGCTGCCGAGCGTGAGCGCACCCGCGACCTCCGCCCGGCTCCAGCCGAACTCCTCGTGGAGTGCAGGCTGGAAGATGCCGAGCACGGAGTTCAGGTAGCCGACGTGCGCGAACGTCGCGAGGAAGGCGACGCCCACGATCGTCCAGCCGTAGAACCAGCGCCCCGACCCGGGCAGCCAGCCGCCGAGGATGGCCGCGCGTACGTCGACCGGCCGCGAACGTCGAGGAGCGGCCGGCATCGGCGCCTCTCTCCGGGCATCGCGGCGACGGGCCTCGCGCGATCGTTGACCGCGTGAGCCGCGCCCCCGTACGGTGCAGACCCTGGCGTCAGACCTTAGCGCAGCCCGGCGCCAACGGCTGCGGCTGCAGGAGGCGAGCGATGTTCGGCTGGCTGCGGACGGTCCTGCTGACGCTCGTCTTCGCGCTGGCCGGCGCGGCCGCCGGGCGCGTCTTCGCGGAGCAGCGGCGGCGCGCCGAGGAGGGCGATCCCGACCTGATGGAGGGCGATCCAGCCGAGGCGCTGGAAGTCGCGCTGGCCCAGCCGACGCCGCAGGAGATCGTGCCCGGCCTGGTGGCTGCGTTGCGCGTGCGGGACCGCCCCTGGTCTTTCCTCGGCATCCCGCCGTGGCTTGCCGCCTTCGTGGTGAACTTCGTGGCGGCAGGCCTGGGCAGCACCCTGCGCGAGGCCTTCGAGCGCGCCGGCTTCATGGCCCCGCACGCGTCCGACCCGGCGATGATCTTCGACGAGATGCCGGGGGATGGGGAGTCCACCGGCTGGACGCCGCCGCCCGAGGCTCCGCAGGACGAGGGCTTCACCCCGTTCGAGGAGTGACGCCCACGCCCTCGGCGACCGCCCGCCCCGGGGGGCGCCCATGACCGAACGCGAGTTCACCCTGGAGGAGGCGCGCGCGGCGCTGGCGGCCGCACGCCCGGCGTTCGAGGAGCTGCGCGAGGTGGAGCAGCAGATCGGCGTGCTCTCGCGGGAGCTTGCGCAGGTCCGCGAGCGCAGCCGCGGCAACGGCCGCGCGCACGGCTCGCACGAGCGCGAGACGGCGGGACGCCTCACCGTCCTCGGCGAGCGCGCCCGGCGGCTGCTGGCGGAGATCACCGCTGCGGGCGCCGAGGTGAAGGGCCTCGAGCAGGGCCTGCTCGACTTCCCGACCACCATCGAGGGCCGCCCCGCCTACTGGTGCTGGCAGGCCGGCGAGCCCGATATCGCCTGGTGGCACCCGCGCGAAAGCGGCTTCGCGGGCCGCCGTCCGATCGACCCCGCGGCGCCGCCCGGGAGCGGCGAGGCGTAGGAGTCTCCCCCGGCGCTTGCCCGCGCTTGCGTCGCCTCGGTACCCTCAGGGAGGGGACTGGCCGGAGACCACCTATGGAACTCGCGCTCGTACTGGGCGCCGCCTACTTCCTCGGCTCCGTGCCGAGCGCCTACCTCGTCGTTCGCCGCCTCACCGGCGAGGACATCCGCCGCATCGGCAGCGGCAACCCCGGCACGATGAACGTCCGCGACCACGTCGGCTTCAAGACCGCGGTGCTGGTCGGCGCGCTCGACATCGGCAAGGGCGCCGCGGCGCCCCCCCCCCGCCAACGGGGGGGGGCGCGGGGGGGGGGGGCGGGGGGGGGGGGGGGGGGGTGGCGCGGGGG
>VXMT01000009.1 GCA_009840965.1 Chloroflexota bacterium | reverse complement strand
GGTCAGGGGTTCGAATCCCCTCGCCTCCACCACCCACCCCAACCGCTCTCGCGCCCCGGGACAGCTGATGGACGGCGTCCTCGCAACCACCGCCCGCGAGCTCGACGAGATCGTCGAGCGCGTCCGCGCGGCGGGCAGCCTCGCGTTCGACCTCGAGTTCGTCCCCGAGGGCCGCTACATCCCGGAGCTCGCGCTCGTGCAGGTCGCCTGGGGCGATCCCGACGAGCCCGAGCTGGCCGCCATCGACCCGCTCGAGGTGGATGTCGCGCCTTTCGCCAAGCTTGTCGCCGACGAGGAGATCGAGACGATCGCGCACGCCGCGCAGGCGGACCTCGCGATCCTCGCGGGGAGCTACGAGACGCAGGGCCGCGCCGTCATCGACACGCAGATCGCGGCCGCCTTCGCCGGCTACGGCGACCAGATCGGCTACGCCGCGCTCGTGCAGAGCACGCTCGGCGTGCGGCTGCACAAGGGCTCGCAGTACACGGAGTGGCTGCGCCGGCCGCTCTCGCGCAAGCAGCTCGCGTACGCCCTCGACGACGTCCGCTACCTCGGGCGTGTCTGGGGCGAGCTGCGCACGCGCCTCGACGGCGAGCGGCTCGCCTGGGCGATCGAGGAGTGCGAGCGGCTCGCCGCCACCGCCTGGCGGCGGCCGACGCCGGGCGAGAGCTACCGGCGCGTGAAGGGCTGGTCGCGCCTCAACGCCCGCGAGCGCGGCGCGCTGCGCGAGCTGGCCGCCTGGCGCGAGCGCGAGGCGCTGCGCGCCAACCGCCCGCCCTCGCGCGTGCTCAACGACCGCTCGATGCTCGAGCTTGCCCGGACCGGGGCGACGAGCGAGGAGGGCCTGCGCGCCGTGCGTGGCGTCGACGAGGGCGTCGTGCGGCGCCACGGCTCACGGCTGCTCGACGTGATCGAGCAGGGTGCGGCGAACCCGCCGGAGCGCGAGCCCTCGCGCGCGCCGCTTTCGCCCGCCGGCGAGGTCTGGGCCGCGGCGCTGCACGGGCTGGTGCGCGCGCTGGCGCTCGAGGCCGGGGTCGCGCCGCGCTTCCTCGGCCCGCGCAGCGAGATCGAGGCGGTCGTGCGCTGGTGGATCGAGGGCGATCGCGAAGCGCCGCCGCCGCTGCCGCTGCTCGATGGCTGGCGCGGCCGCCTGGCCGGCGACGCGATCCTCGCCTGGCTCGGCGGCGAGGCGGCGCGCGTCGCCGACCCGGCCTCCGAGGCCGGCGTGCGGCTGGAGCCGCGCACGCAGCGCTAGGCTGCCTCCGCGCTACACTCTCTCCATGCATACGCGGATCAAGAAGATCGTCATCGTCGGCGGGGGCACCGCCGGCTGGCTCTCCGCCATCCACCTCTCACGCTTCTGGAAGCGCGGGCGCGGCGCGGGTGACCTCGAGATCACCGTCGTCGAGGCGCCCGACATCCCGATCGTCGGCGTCGGCGAGGCGACGACCGGGCTGTTCACGACCTTCATCCGCAACCTCTCCGGCGAGCGCGAGTTCCTGCGCGAGACGAAGGCCTCCTTCAAGCTCGGCATCCTGCATCGCAACTGGACCGGCGACGGCTCGTACTACCTCGGCCCGCTCAACGACGACCGGCAGCTCGGCATCCCCGCCGTGCCGCCGGAGACGTACCCCTACTTCTTCGCCGCCTCGGTCGCCGAGGGCGAACCGGCCTGGGAGAACGTGCTCAACTCGCGGCTGATGCTCGACCACCTCGCGCCCTACAGCCGCCCGCCGGGACAGGACGAGCAGAGCGCGTGGGACTACGCCTACCACTTCGACACGCACATCGTCGGCGCCTACCTGCGCTCGAAGTGCGAGGGCGTCACGCACATCGAGGGCACCGTCGAGGCGGTGAACCTCGAACCGGACAACGGGCACGTGCGCAGCGTCACGCTCGCCGACGGCCGCGAGATCGAGGGCGACTTCTTCGTTGACTGCTCCGGCTTCCGCAAGCTGATCATCGGCGGCGCGTACGAGGAGGAGTGGATCTCCTACGCCGAGCACCTGCCGGTGAACCGCGCGCTGCCCTTCTCCGTGCCGCACGAGGAGGGCGCCTCGATCCCCTCGTACACGCACGCCTGGGCGCTCTCCTCCGGCTGGCTCTGGCAGATCCCGACGCAGGAGCGGCTGGGCTGCGGCTACGCCTACTGCGACGACTTCATCAGCCGCGACGAGGCGCAGGCCGAGGTCGAGGCAGCGCTCGGCCACCCGATCGAGCCCTGGGGCGACATCCGCATCGCGAGCGGCCGCTTCCGCCGGCTCTGGATCAAGAACTGCGTGGCGATCGGCCTCTCCGGCGCCTTCAGCGAGCCGCTCGAGTCCACCTCGATCCACGGGACGCTGGTGCAGCTGCTGGTGCTGGTGCAGGAGTACCTGACGGACCACTTCGACTTCGACGCCGAGCCGATTCTCGATCGTTACAACCGGCGCATGGGGCGCATGTACGACGACTTCCGCGACTTCCTGGTGATGCACTACCAGGGCGGCCGCGACGACACCGAGTTCTGGCGCTCGATCGGGATCAACGACTCCGCGCACGAGCGTCTCGACCTCTGGCGACACAAGACGCCGATCAGCACGGACCTCGACCCCTACTTCGGTGCGATCGACATGAAGCTCTGGTTCTTTACGCTGGACGGCCTGGGCCTGCTCGACCCGGAGGTCGCGAGGCGAGAGATGGACTACTACGGCCTCTGGGACGACGCGAGGCGCGCGCATCGCGAGCAGCGGACGAAGGGCGACCGCTTCGTCCGCCACGCGATCCCGCACGCGCGCTACCTGGAGCAGGCGTCGGCCGCACCCGCCGCGACCCCGCCGGCCTCGCAGCCGCAGCCGCCGCGCCAGCCGCGGCTCAGCCGCGCCGAGCGCCGCCGTCGCTCGCGAGGGCGCTAGGTTCGCCGTGCGCCTCGCTGGAGCGCGTCAGCGGCCACATTGACTCCGGGCACCGCCCACCAGATACTTGCGTCAATCCTCCCCGCCGCTCCTTCGGGAGCTGGCGGGGTTTTGCTTTGTGCGGGTTGCACTATGAGCCGAATGATCGTCTTCGTGGATGCGCAGAACTTCTACCGGAGCGCGCGCAGGGCGTTCTTCGACGATGGGCTCGACCCCTACAGGTTCGGCCAGTTCCACCCGAGCGCCCTCGGTGAACTGCTAGCTGCCCGGGATGCCGGTCGGACACTGGCCGAGGTCAGGCTATACACCGGACGCCCCGACGCGTACCTGCAGCCGGCGGCGCACCGGGCGAACGTTCTCCAGTGTCAGGCGTGGGAGCAGGCGGGCTGCAGTGTCTTCACACGTCAACTGAGATACCCCTACGGCTGGCCCGACAACGCCGGCGGTCAGAGGCCGCAAGAGAAGGGGATCGACGTGAGGATGGCGCTCGACATTGCGCTTCTCGCGTACAAGGGTCACTACGACGTGGGAGTTGCCTGCTCCGCCGACACGGACTTGATTCCCGCGATCGAAGAGGTGCTCGCTGACGAGCGCGGGATCCAGGTAGAGGTCGCTGGTTGGCGCGCCGGCCGCTTCCGGCAACGACTCAGCATCAAGAGTCAGAATCTCTGGTGCCACTGGCTCTCGCGTGAGGACTATGAGCGTGTGCGCGACGACACGGACTACGCCGCCTCCCACTAGTACTGCCTGCGGGTGGCTTCCGCATGCGCCTGGCCGGAAGCCCGCCCCTGTGCGTTCGAGGCCGCCGCCGCATAGATTGGAAGGCGCGCCCTCGTAGCTCAGGGGACAGAGCAAGGGATTCCTAATCCCTGTGCGGAGGTTCGAATCCTCCCGAGGGCGCCAGCACCCGAGTTCGGCGCTTTCGGCGGCCCCGCGCTGGACCGAGCGCCCCGCGCTCGGCAGACTGTCAGCAGCAGGCGCGACGAGTCCGGGAGTACGGCATGGCGACCATCGCCCAGGAACTGGAACAGCAGATCCTCGACGCCCTCGCCGAGGGCGAGGACCTGAGCAAGGCCGACTTCGCGAAGCGCATCCCCGATGTCGAGGCCGCCCACCTCGCCACCGCGCTACGCTCGCTCAAACGCGCGCGCAACGTCGTCGTGAGCAGCGACGGCAGCAAGCGCGTCTACCGGCTCG
>VXMT01000077.1 GCA_009840965.1 Chloroflexota bacterium | reverse complement strand
CGCTGCGGCGCGCCATCAACCAGGGCGTCTTCGCCGCCGCCACCGACAACTCGCGGCCCGTCCTCACCGGCGTCCACTTCGGCATCAAGGGCTCGCAGCTGCGCCTCGCCGCGGCGGACGGCTTCCGCCTCGCCGTGCACACCATGGACCTCGAGGACGCGCCCGCCGAGCGCGAGGCGATCGTCCCGGCGCGCGCGCTGGGCGAGCTCGCGCGCATGCTCGCCGAGGTCGACGAGCCGCTGGAGATGCGCTTCAACGCGGTCGGCACGCAGGTCCTCTTCGACCTTGGCCACGCGACGCTCAGCGCGACCCTGCTGCAGGGCACCTTCCCGAACTACGACCAGCTGATTCCCAGCTCGCACGCCACCCGCACGGAGATCGCGGTGGCCGAGTTCATGCGCGAGACGCGCATCGCCTCGATCTTCGCCCGCGACGGCTCGGGCATCGTGCGGCTGGTCGCCACGCCCGGCGAGGAGGGGGCGCCCGGCCGGCTGCTGATCACGGCGCGGGCCGAGGAGCTGGGCAACAACGAAGGCGAGCTGGACGCCCTCGTGGACGGCGAGGAGGCGAAGATCGCCTTCAACAGCCGCTACCTGACCGAGGTCCTGCAAGTCCTCGACGCCGACCGTGTCGCCGTCGAGACCAGCTCCCCCTCAAGCCCCGGCGTCCTCCGCCCCGTCGGCGACGACCGCTACACCCACGTCGTCATGCCCATGTTCGTGCAGTGGTGAGAAAAATCCTCGCCAAATCTACCTATTTCGTGTGGGATCACGCCCTCAAGCGCGCCTGACGCTCCGTCGTCGGTCCGGGCGATCGTGACCGCGATCTGCATTGCTTCCGCGACATCCTTGAGCCGACCGGCCTCGATTCCCTCCATGACGCGCCCCCGGAGCACCTCGCACGTGGCGGCGAATTCCTCGGGGTTCGCGGGAGTGCGCGGTCTGGAACCGGAGCCGTTCAGTCGAGCGACGGTAGCTTCAGCCGGCGAGCGCCGGACGCGGATGGCCCCCAGTTCCTTCTGCAGGTACGCCTCGTCGACCTCGCCCATCTGGAAGAGCTTGAGCACCCGCTGTCGCTGGTTGTCGAGCGACACGAGCAGTTGCTGAGCGGCGGCGAGATCATCGTCGCGCGCGCCGTCTGATGACGCGTGCTCCAGCTCGGCCAGCACCACCTCCGGCGAGGCAAGCACCGTCGTGAGCTCGCGCGCCACCGCACGCTCGAGGTCAGCCGCGCGAACGTACCGCGCGGGACAGCGGTCGTGGCGCGGACCGGCGTAGGCCCGGCGGCAGCGGTAGTAGCGGTACTTGCCCATCGATGTCTGGCCCACCATCGCGCTCCGGCAGTGGGAGCAACGCACGACGCCGCGGAGGGGGTAGTCGTTCTTACGCTGCGCCTGGCGGCGGCGCTCCGGGTCCAGGAGCCGAGTCTGCACGGCGTCGAACAGTTCCTGGGAGATGACCGGCGGGGTTGCGTCGGGGATCTCGATCCATTCGGACTCGTCCCTCAGCGCGACGGTGCGACGCCGCTTACCCGTGAGAGGATCGCGCCGGTGACCGGTCTTGGTGCGATTGAAGATGGTGCGGCCGGCGTAGCCGGGGTTGCGCAGCATGTTCTTCACGGTCCAAGCCGACCACGCTCGGCCCGTGAAGCTCAGGGTTCCCGCCTCGTTGAGTGCGTTGGTAATGCCAAGGATTGACGCCCCGCCCGCGAAGTCCTCGAACACGCGGCGTACAACGGCTGCCTGCTCGCTGTTGATGACGCGACGACCAGTGTCCGAGTCGTAGCGGTAGCCGTACATGCCGCGACCCGTCGCCTGGGGGATACGGCCGCTCCTCGCTCGCTCTTCCTTGCCGCGCATCGTGCGCTCGGCGATCTTCTCGCGCTCGACCTCGGCGATGAACGCCCTCGCGGCCAGGATGAAGCGGCCCACCGCCGTGTCCTCGAAGCGCTCGGTCACGAAGGCCATCGTGACGCCGGCGCCCTCGAACTCGTCGAACAGCAACCCGATGTGGTTCTGGCTCCGGGAGAGGCGGTCGACGGCGTAGGCAACGATCACGTCCGCTATCCCATGCCGCAGCGCGTCACGCAGTTCGGTGAGCCCCTCGCGCTCCAGGAGTGAGCCGCTGTCCGTGTCGCGGATGCGGCGGACGACCTCCCAGCCTTGATCGAGCGCATGGTCGACGCATGCACGCTCCTGCGTGTCGAGCGACGTTCCGTCGCGTTCCTGGGCGTCGGTCGAGACGCGGGAGTAGATGATTGCTCGCATGGCAGTCTCCGTCGGGTTGGGGATGGGGGTCATCGGCATCGTTCACTCCAGCCTACCGATCGAGGCAAGCGAACGGTGGGGGTTGAAGCGGGCTGGCGATGAGGAGAGGGGTGCCGGGTCAACGGCCCCGCTGTGTTTCTGGATCACTGCTCGCGGGCGCTTCCGCCGAGGCGGAAGGATGGGGTTCGTCGGGGGCGAGCAGCCAGCGCCACAATTCGTCCCAGGCGCGCGTGCGCGGCCCGGTCCGCCAGTGGGTCGAGAGAGTGAACGCGCCGGGCGTCGAGTCCGGCTCATCCAGTCCCGAGGCTGGCCCTCGCACACCCTCGCCCTCGTGATTGCTACCGTTTCGCATCGCCAAAGCGTGGCCGAGGGCGGTGCCGAAGACAGCCCCCCGCGGGGGTATTTCACGCGTGAACGGGGCCTGCGAGGGGGTTGCACGCAGTGCGGAAAGGGCGCAGCCGGTCGCACGCTTACACTCACCCGTGCAGGGTTGCCGTGGGAAGCAGGTGCTCGAGCCCGAGGCGGCGCGCGAGGTTCTGCAGCGCGAGCAGGTGGTCGGTGTTGGGGCGCACGCCGTTGCGCCAGCGCCAGAGGTTGAGGCGGGAGGTGCCGAGTTCGCGCGCCATTGCCCCCCAGCTCAGCCCCGAGGCTTCCTTGAAGCGGATCAGCGCCCCGGCGAAGTCCTCCGGATAGTCGTAGCTCGCCCGCCGCTGGCGCATGACGCTCAGTTCCCGCCGCCGGGGAAGTCCTCACCGAGCAGGATGGCGAGCCCGCCCGGGACGCGGCCGGCGAGGACGATCAGCTCATGGTAGGGACCACCGCGGGGCTCGGCGCCCTTGCGCCAGCGGAGCACCTGCTTGGTCTCCATGCCGAGCGCCTCGGCGAAGCGGTCCCAGGTGAGGCCGCTCGCTCGCTTGAGGCTGTCGAGACGCTGGGGGAAATCCGGGGGTAGTCGTCCGCTGCCGCACGGTAGGTCGCGTCCCGCGATCGCGGGCCCTCCGCCGTGGCGCGGCAAGCGGGGCGCGGAGCGGCGAGTCGGGGATTCCGGGTGGGGGCTTGCGCGCTCCATGCGGCGCTCCTCGTGATTATCTACGTACCAGTCCGTACCTTATGCTAGGATAGAGCGCAGGTCAAGAACTACCGTTCTATACTGGCCGCCGGCGGGACCGGAAGGAGCAACCTACATGACTACCACCGACGGCGACCCGCGCAGCGGCCTAGGAGACAGCATCCGCGAGGCGCGCAGGAGCGTGGGGCTCACGCAGAGCCAGCTCGCCGCCCTTGTCGGGGTCTCCGCACACACCGTCTGGGCCTGGGAGGCGGGACGTATGAAGCCCACCCACGGCCACCTCGTCGAGATCGCCTTCCACACGGACACGAGTCCGCTGCAGCTCGAGGCGCGCGAGCGCCTCAATTCGGAGTTGCTGCTGGAGACCGAGGTCTCCTTCCACGACGCCGTGAACGGCCTCCCCGACGAGGACATCGAGGAGATCCGGGAGTTCATCCGCTTCGTGCGCTCGCGGCGCCGCCGCCAGGGACGAGCGGAGACGTGAACCGGGCGCGGCGGCGGGCGGGGACGCTGCGCCGGAGGTTCGGGCTGCACGGACGGGTGGACGCCGAGGCGGTGGCCAACGCGCTCGGGCTGGAGGTCTGGCTGCGGGACTTCCAGGTACAGAAGGAAGTGCAGATCGAGGGCAACATCGCGGTGGCGCGGCGGCTCGGCCCGGAGTGGCGGCGCTGGGTGACGGCGCACGCCATCGCGCACCGGCTGATGCATCCCGGCAACCACGTCGAGCACCGCGCGACGCTGCGCATCCTCGACCCCTGCTGCGGGGCCGGGGAGGCGCTGGCCGACCT
>VXMT01000033.1:1507-4125 GCA_009840965.1 Chloroflexota bacterium | reverse complement strand
GACCAGGCGGCCGGGGCGGCGGGCCGGGCGGTACTGCAGCGGCGGCGTCGCGCCGCCCCGGGGGGGCGCTCAGCGGGCGGGCGCCGCCGGGCGGCGCCGACGGCGGCGCCCGAGTAGACGGGCGTCAGCCACTCGGCGTACTGCGGGAGGCGGCCGGTGATCGCCTGGAAGTAACGGTTTTGCAGCTGCATCGTCACCGGCCCGGGCCGCCCGTCGCCGACCGGCACGCGATCGACCTCGACCACCGGCGTGACGTGCGCCGCGGTGCCCGTCATGAACACCTCGTCGGCGATGTACAGCTCGGAGCGGTCGATCGAGCGCTCCTCGACCTCGATGCCGAGCTCCTCGCGCGCGATCTGCAGCGCGGTCTCCAGCGTGATGCCCTCGAGGATGTTGTCCTGCGGCGGCGGGGTGATGATCCGGCCGTGGCGCAGGATCGCGATGTTCTCGCCGGAGCCCTCGGAGACGTGGCCGTCCTGGTTGAGCAGGATGCCCTCGTCGAATCCGGAGAGCTGCGCCTCCGTCTTCGCCATCGCGTTGTTGACGTAGAGCCCGTTCACCTTCGCCCGCGCCGGGATCGAGGTGTCGTCGACGCGCCGCCACGAGGAAGTCATGCAGCGCGCCCCCGCCTCGGGGTCGAGGTAGGCGCCGAAGGGCGCGAGGAAGAGCAGGTAATCGTCCTCCAGGTCGTGCATGCGCACGCCGAGCACCTCGGAGGACTTGTAGACGATGGGGCGGACGTAGACGTCCTCGCGGAACTCGCTGCGCACGGCCAGCTCATGGATCTGTTCGACCAGCTCGTCGTCGCTGGCGTTTAGCTCCATGCGCATGATCTTCGCGCTCTGACGCAGGCGTTCGACGTGATCGCGCACGCGGAAGAGGTAGAGCTCGCCCTGGTCCTCGTTCCAGTTGCCGCGGATGCCCTCGAAGACGGCGGTGCCGTAGTTGAAGGCGTGGGTCATGATCCCGATCTTCGCGTCCGCGAGCGGCATGAACTCGCCACGCAGGTACGCCATCGGTATCGACATCGTGTGCTCCAGCTGCCGCCTCGATACTGTGGCGATGATATGGGCCGCGCGGATCGAGCGGCAACCGCCACCGCCCGCCGGGCGCGCTATGCTCGCCCCCCGACGCGCGTCACGAGGCGCGCAAGGCGTAGAGGGGAGGGCGGGACGATGCCCAGACTCAGCGACAGTTTCACCATCGGCGGACTCGAGATCGCGGCGCTCAGCGACGGCGCGCCCGATCGCGCCCTCGGCGGCTTCTTCCACGACGTCGACCCCGCCGCCTGGACGAGCGCGATCGGGATCACGGACCCCGAGGACCCCGTGCCCTTCAACTTCGGCTCGTTCCTGATCCGCGGCGACGGCCACCTCACGCTGATCGACAGCGGCTACGGCGTACCGGCGCTCGCGATGGGCATCCCCGGCGGCGGCGAGCTGCCGCAGCGCATCGCCGACCTCGGCGTCGGGCTCGAGGAGATCGACCGCGTGATCCACACGCACCTGCACGGCGACCACGTCGGCTGGAACATCCACGACAACGAGGGCGACCGGCTCATGTTCCCCAACGCGACCTTCTACGTGCACGAGAACGAGCTCGCCTACTGGACCGGCAGCGCCTCCGACGACAACCCGATGGCGGAGAACGTGCGGCGCCGCATCAACCCCGTCGTCGCGGCCGGGCGCGTCGAGACCACCGAGGGCGAGTTCGCCGTCAGCGAGGCGCTCACGATGGTCCCCGCGCCGGGCCACACGCCGGGCCACTGCACCGTCCTCGCCGCCTCGCAGGGGACCAACCTGCTGCTGCTCGGCGACGCCGCGCACCACCCGGTCCACCTCGAGCACCACGACTGGATCCCGCAGGTCGACCTCGATCCCGCCGAGTCCACGCGATCGCGCGGCAAGATCGCACGGCTGGCGATCGAGAAGGACGCGATCGTGACCAGCGGCCACTTCCCGATCCTCTCGCTCGGCCGCATCCGCGAGGTCGAGGGCGGCTACAAGTGGGAGCTGATCGAGGAGCTCGGCTAGCGGGTCAGTCCGGCGGGCTCGCGCCACATCGGCCACAGGGAGGGGCCGCCCTCGGGCAGCTCGACGCGGGCGCTGACGACGAAGCCGTGCCGCTCGTAGAGCGGAAGGTTGCGCTCCCTCGTGCTGATCAGGGAGGCCGGAATCCCCTCCCGATCGCAGCGATCGAGGACGGCGCGGATCAGCAGCGAGCCGAGGCCGCCGCGCTGCACCGCGGGCAGCACGCCGATTGCGCCGAGGTAGAAGTTCGGCGGCTCGGCGGGGTGGTGCTCCGCCATCAGCTCCGCGAACTGCGCGAAGCGCCGACGACTCTCCGCCGTGTCGCAGATCTCCGAGGCGAGGCGCTCGCGATCGCCGGGTGCGGGCGGGGGCCCCTCGTACCCCGGGGGCTGCCACACCGCCCCGCCGCGCTCGTCGGAGATGAGGTAGCACTCGCCGTGCGCACGCACGGCGCGCTCCGCGCCGCCGCGCAGCAGCAGCTCCATCGCCTCGCCGTGCCGCTCATCCTGGCGCACGAACCAGTTGAGCACCGGGTCGTCGTCGAAGGCCGCGGCGAGGATCCGTCCGACCGTGTCGATGTCCGCCTCG
>VXMT01000033.1:0-1407 GCA_009840965.1 Chloroflexota bacterium | reverse complement strand
GGCGCGCGTGCCCGGCTCGTCGAGCGAGGAGTAGAGCCAGACCGTGCCGCGCTCCTGTGCGAGCCCCTGCAACTGCACCTGCCACTGCTCCTCGAGGGTCGTCCAGTCGCTGCCGCGCATCGCCTCGAGCAGCTCGAGCGGGCTGCCGTGCCTCGCGAGCAGATTGCCGTACTCGCCGTGCCCGACGCCCTCGATGCACTCGGCGGCGAGGATCAGGTGGCCGCCTGGCCGCAGCGCCCGCGCCGCGACGGCGATGCCCTTGACCGACTGGTAGAGGTCGAGGTCGGCGGGATAGCCGCCGTTCGTCGTGACCACGATGTCGTACGGCTCGTCGATCTCGACGATCGCCTGGCGGCGGCAGTGCTCGATGCCCGCATCGTGTGCGGCGACCAGCTCGCCGGCGAAGACGCCGGTCACACGCTGCTCGGCATCCATCGTCACGTTGAGCAGGAAGCAGTCACCCGCGAGCAGGCCGAAGCGGCGCATCTCCTCGAAAATCGGGTTGCCCTCGCTGATCCCGAAGGTCGCGTTGGGGTGGCCGACCATCGAGGCAGAGTGGTTGGACATCACCGTCTCGCGCCCGGCAATGCCGGGCATCACGCCCTTGCCGCCGCCCGAGTAGCCCGCGAAGAGGTGCGGCTCGATGAACCCGGTCACGATGCGCAGGTCGGCATCGAGGTAGTCGCGCCGGATCAGCACCGGCTCGCCTCGCGGGTCGGTCGCGATCCGGCGCAGCGCCGAGGCCTCGCGCGAGTCGTGGTTGACGATGCGGTAGCGGCGCACGATCTCCTCGCCGTACATCCCGGCGAGCTCCTCGTCCGTGTTGCCGCGGTGCATCCCGGTGCCGTTGATGATCAGCACGTCCTCCACGGCGACGCCGCTCGCGTGGAGCGTCTCCAGCAGCGCCTCGAGCAGCAGTTCGTTCGGCACCGGCCTCGTCAGATCCGACGTCACGATCGCGACTCGTCGGCCGGGCGCCGCGAGGTCGGCGAGCGGCGGCCCCGCGATCGGGTCGCGCAGCGCCGCGCGGACGGCGGCGGGCGGGTCGGCGAGCGGCGGCTGCTCGTGCGGCGCGATCACCTCGGCCGCGTCCGGGAACGCGACATCAAGGCCCATGCGGCCATAGGCGAGGCGGATCATGCGCGGCATGGCTCCATCTTAGCGCGGAGCGCGATTGGCAGGCCGCGGGCCCCTCCCCGTCATTCCGGCTCCCCCTCCCCGTCATGCCGGCGGAAGCCGGAATCCAGGCGCGCCGGACCACCCGCGCGACCCCAAGCGCCCGGATGGCGCGACGACACCCCGGCGCGCCTCCCTCACCCTCCGCCCCCAACCACCGGGGGGGGGGGGCGGGCTCACGGGCGCCCCGGCAGATGCCGCGGGGGGGCCAACCGAACCCCCCACCCCCCC
>VXMT01000230.1:3228-4145 GCA_009840965.1 Chloroflexota bacterium | reverse complement strand
GAGGGGGAGCGCGCGCAGCGCGCCCTCAGGAGACGCCCGCGCCGCCGTCGATCGAGAGCGTCTGGCCGGTGATGTGGTTCGCGAGGTCGGAGGCGAGGAAGACGGCGCCCGCGCCGAACTCCTCGGGCGGAGCGAGCCGCCTGAGCATCCCGTAGTCCACATCGCGCTCGCTCTCGCGGTCCGGGTCCATGTTCTTCGTCCGGCCCGCGCTGTCGACGCCGCCGGGAGCGATCGCGTTGACGCGGATGCCGTACGGCGCCCACTCCGCCGCCAGCTCCCGCGTCAGCCCGAGGATGCCCGCCTTCGCTGCCGTGTAGGCGGCGATGCCGATACCGGTCGACTTGAAGGCGGCGTTCGAGGAGGTGCTAACGATGCTGCCGCCGTGGCCCTCCTCGATCATCGCCCGCGCGGCGGCCTGGCTGCCGATGAAGGCGGCCTTCAGGTTCATGCGCAGGATCGCCTCGAAGCCGTTCTCGGAGATGTCGAGGGCGGGAAGCTGGAAGTTGCCGCCGGCGTTGTTGAACATCGCGTCGATGCGGCCGAAGTGCTCACGCGCGCCGGCGACGAGCGCGCGGATCGAGTCCCCGTCGCGCACGTCGCTCGGGATGAAGAGCGCCTGCCCGCCCGCCTCGGCGATCTCGGAGGCGGTGCGCGCCCCGGTCACCTCGTTTCACTCGCCGATCACGACGCTCGCGCCGACGTCGGCGGCGCCGAGGGCGATCGCGCGCCCGATGCCCTCGCCCGCGCCGGTTACCACGGCGACGCGGCCGTCCATGCGGATCCCGTCCATGAGGTAGCCCATGCCTGCCTCCTCGCAGCGCACGCCACGATAGCGGGTGCGCGCCGGCCGGGGGGGGGCCCCGGGGGGGGGGGTTTTAAACCCCAGGCGGCCGGGGGGGGCGGGGGGAGGGCGGGGG
>VXMT01000230.1:0-3218 GCA_009840965.1 Chloroflexota bacterium | reverse complement strand
TCCGCGGGCTCGGCTGCGCTGGGCACGGGCGGCGGCCCCGGCATCGCGCTGGCGGGGGGCCTGCGCTGCGCCGCCGACGGCGCAGCCGTCGCCGTCGCAGACATCGACGCGGACGCCGCCGCGGAGACGGTGCGGGCGATCGAGGAGCAGGGCGGCACGGCGATCGTGATCGAGGGCGACGTGACCCTCGCCGCCGACGCCGAGCGGATCGTCGCCGAGACCGTCGCGGCCTTCGGGCGGCTCGACATCCTCGCCAACGTGGTGGGCGGCAGCCTGCCGCAGTTCAGCGTCGTCGACCTGCCCGAGGAGGAGTGGCGGGACCTGCTGGAGATGAACCTGACGAGCGTCTTCCTGATGTCGAAGTACGCGATCCCGCACATCGCCGAGGCGGGCGGCGGGGCGATCGTCAACGTCTCGTCCGGCTCGGGCGTCTCCGGGCAGCCGCTCAACCCCGGCTACGTGGCCGCGAAGGGCGGGGTGATCGCGCTCACCAAGGGCATGGCGCTGGACCACGCCGCGCAGCGCATCCGCGTGAACTGCGTCGCCCCGGGTCCGGTGCTGACGCCACTGATGCGCCGCAACCGGACGCCCGAGGAGATCGAGGGCTTCGGGCGGCTCAACCCGCTCGGGCGCGTCGGCCTGCCCGAGGAGCTGGCCGACGCCATCACCTACCTCGCGTCCGATCAGGCCTCGTTCATCACGGGCCAGACCGTGAACGTCGATGGCGGCGTGAACCGCTAGCGGAGGAAGGCAGCAGCGATGGCGAATGAGACCGACATCCTCCGCGACGACGTGATCCGCATGGTCGAGCGCGAGCCCGCCAGCCTCGAGGAGCGCGTCGCGCGCCTCGAGGCGAAGGAGGCGATCCACGACCTGATGATGCGCTACGGTCACTTCTCCGACGCCCGCGACACCGAGGGCGTGCTCGCGCTCTACACGGACGACGTGGAGCGCGTGCTCGCGGGCACGCTCGACGAGCGGGTCAAGGGCAAGGAGACGCTGCGCGAGCTGTACCGCAACCCCGTGCTGCCGACGCGCGACGGCAAGTCGCTCGGGGAGGCCTCGCGCTACCGGCGCGACCGCAAGATGACGAACCGGCACATGTTCGCCGCGCCGCTGATCCGCCTCTCCGACGACGGCAACACGGGCTGGCTGACCTCGTACTTCACGCTCGTGCGCAGCGTCTCGAGCGCGGACGGCTTCGAGCGCCACGTCCACGAAGGCACGTACACCTTCACGTTCGTGCGCCTCGAGGAAGGCTGGCGCATCAGCAAGATGGTCGTCGACACCGAGATCGGCCACGATCGCGGGTACAACCCCGGTGCAGCGAAGAAGGAGGCGAGCGCCTGATGGCAGCGATCCCGACCACCTGCAAGGCCGCCGCGATGGTCGGCCCCGGCAAGCCGATGGAGCTGATCGACGTGCGCGTGCCGCAAGAGCTGGAGCCCGGCGGCATCCTCGTAAAGATGTCGATGGCCTCGATCTGCGCGACCGACGTGCACGCCTGGGAGGGCTCGTCCTCCTTCGCCGAGGACGAGTACCCGAGCATCCTCGGCCACGAGATGACAGGACGCATCGCGCGCAGCGAGGGGCGCACGCACGACTCGATCGGTACGCCCCTGCGCGAGGGCGACCGCATCGTCTGGACGCACGGCTTCTGCGGGAGCTGCCTCAACTGCATCGTGGAGCACGAGCGCACGCTATGCCTCAACCGCCGTCGCTGGCACGGCTCGACCGAGGAGTTCCCCTACCTCACCGGCGGCTTCGCCGAGTACGGCTACGTATTCCCCACTTCGGGCTGCGTGCGCGTGCCGGACGACGTGCCGGACGAGGTGGCCGCCGCCGTCTCCTGCGCGCTGCGCACGGTGATTCACGGCCTCGACCGCGTCGGCGAGCTGGACGACCGCCATCGCGTCGTGATCCAGGGCTCCGGGCCGCTCGGCCTCTTCACGCTCGCGCGCGTCGTCACCGGCGGACCGCCCGACCCGATCGTGATCGGCGGGCCGGCGCGACGCCTCGAGCTCGCGCGCAAGTGGGGCGCGGGGCACACGCTCGACATCGACGAGGCGCCGGACCCCGCGGAACGCCACGCGCAGGTGATGGAGTGGACGGACGGCCTGGGCGCGGACGTGGTGATCGAGGTCTCCGGCGCGAAGAGCGCCTTCCCCGAGGGCTTCGAGATGCTGCGCCGCGGCGGGCGCTACCTGGTGATCGGCCAGCTGCACGGCGAGACGTTCCCGTTCGCGCCCTCGGACATCGTGCGCAAGCACGCGCGGATCATCGGGACGGCCTCGGCGGCGGTACAGCATTACCACCGCGCGCTGGAGTTCGTGCGACGCCACCGCGAGCGCTTCGACTGGATGGAGATGATCTCCAACCACTACCCGCTGGAGCGGATCAACGAGGCGATGGTCGGGATGCAGCGCTGGGAAGAGATCAAGCCGGCGATCACCTTCCCGGACTAGCGAGCGCCGGCTACTCCTGCAGTGGCCTTCGCTCGCCGAGGCCGATCGTCGCCAGACCCAGCGCCAGCCCGACCGGCGCGATCGCCAGCGCGGCAGGCACCGGCGCATGGCCGGCCGAGCCGGTCACAACGTCGACCATGCTCGCGTCGCCCGCCTCGTTCTCCCCGTGGCTGTGGGAGTGGGAGTGTTGATCCTCGGCGGGTTCCGTCGCGAGATTCGCGTCGATGTGCTGCCAGACCCCGAGTGCCGCGCTGACGATGGCCAGCACGGCGACCGCTCGCGCCAGCCAGACCGTCGCCGTCGTCCGGCGAACGACGAGGGCCAGCGTGGCAACGCTGATGATGCCCAGCGTGATCCACGGCGCCAGCTGCCAGGCGCCGAGCCAGTGGCGCTCGTAGGCGAGCGCCAGGGCGCTGCCCACGACGCCCAGCACCACGAGCAGGAGCAATCCCGCCCGCAGCCCTCCCGCTGCGCCATCTCGCCTCATCATGTCGGTCACGGTCGTTGCTGCACTCCCGTCCTGCCGACCACCATGCACGCGTCTCGAAGTCGGCGGGGCCGTTCGAAGACGCAGTATCACTTACGGGTCAGGCGAGTCAAACCGCACGGGACGGTGAACCGGCCGGTCCGGCCCCCTCTCCCCGAGGGAGAGGGCGGGGGTGAGGGCGGAAGCGGCCCCCGCCCCCCAGGCTGGGGGTTTTGCACCTATAACGGGGCCGGCGGAATTAACCGGTGTGGTGATGGGGGGGGGGG